>CAZNVQ010000015.1:0-31086 GCA_964576425.1 uncultured Flavipsychrobacter sp.
CCATTGATATGTCAAACCCGCACCTGTATTCGCTTCTAACAATACATTGCTTCCTGCACAAAATGTTGTTGCAGTAGCAGGATTTATAGTTGAAGTTTGAGGAGAAATACACGGTCCACTAAAATTATAAATCGTAACAATACCTGAACCTGCTACCCCATCAATAGTATGCATGATTAAACTGAATGTCTGTCCAGCCAAAACGGGAATAGTCTCAGACCCACCTTGAGAACCACTACCGTTAAGGTCATAATTTGGAAATATAGTTTCCACTCCATTGATAGAATATTTAGGATAGTCAAATTCTGATCCATCTGACGTTGAATAACCCCAATCAAATGAAACGGTTCCATTACCTGGAATTGTTATTGTGTAAATCGTTTTCCCCTGAACATTATTATTGCCAGAAGTAATTGTAATCGAACTCGGGGCCCCTGTGGCATCGACAGAACCTCCTGTATTGGAAGGAACCTGTGACAGTCCCCAGTTAGCCGGAGCATATGTACCACTAAACTGCGCAAAAACAGATTGAGGACATAAAAAAACAGTTAGAATAATGACGAGCTTTACGGTAAAATTTCTAATCATAATATTTATTTTACTATAACAAAAGTTAATGAATTGAATCCTGCTAAAACACTGTATTTCAACAGAAAAAAATTTAACAAAATCAGGTAAAAGTAAATAAAAGATTTGAATAGATAAAATTTTATCTTTCAAAATTTTTCAATTCGAGAAAATAAGCTTTATTCCTCACTTTTGTTTTTCAGAGCCATCAGAAGCGAATAAGAACCTTTTGTAACAATAGGGTATTTTTTAATCTCAATTGAAGAAACGCTTAAACCAATTAAACCATTTTGTTTCTCTATAACATCAACTTGTATCATTTTAAATGCGTTAGAATCAATTTTACAAAATACATATGTTTTATCTTCAAAATATACAATCGCCTCTTCATCAACAACATATACTTTTTTATTATTTATATATATTAATGCGTTCATATATAAACCCGGCACCAAAGTTTTATCATACTCATCAAAATGACAATGTACGTCCACCGTTCTGTCTAAACCAATATCCTTACCAATTAAAATAATTTCACATTTATATTTTTTATTCCCAGAATTGGTGTAAGCCCAGACTTGTTGACCGATTGTCAATTTTGATAGATCTTTTTCGAATACAGATAAATTTAAATGTATATCGGAAGGGTTTACTAATTCAAACATTACTTCTGAAGGAATTACATATTTACCAACATTAACATTGACTTTTGAAACAAAACCTTCAATTGGGCTGTAAACTTTGACAGTTTTTGAAATATTCTGATCTGATAATTTATCAACACTTATTCCAATTAAAGAAAGTTTTTGTTTGAGACTACTTAAATTAATTTTATTGCTTAGATACTCAGCTTCTGCTTGTTGAAACGATCTATCACTTGATGCCTGCGACGCATTAAGTTGCTTTTGACGCAAGTATTCATTTTCCAAATAATTATTACGAGCCTTTGCTGTTAAATAATCTTGTTGCAATTGAATAAATTGTTGATCTTCCAAAACAGCTATTACAGTTGATTTTGTAACACGCATTCCTGGCAATAAACTTGTTGATTTCAAATAAGCTGCAATTGGAAAACTCACGGAAACTAGATTCTGTGGAGGAACATCTATTTTACCAGAAACCTGAATGGATTGAGTAATTGCATCCAGCCTTAATGTATCTGTTTTCAATCCTACCTTAGAAAGCTGTGCATCAGTCAATTGAATTGTATTTTCATCAAGTAAAGACTTAGCCGTTCCAGCATTTTCATTTGCATTTTTATTATTGCAACTCGATAGAAAAAATGTTGCTAAAAACAAGAAGATTATATTGTATTTCATAAAATTAATTAGAAGTTAGAGAATGGAATTCAAGCAATGAATAATTGCGTTTTCGAATGATGTCCAAGTAGTCATTTTGGATATTGTAAATCTGCTGTAACAGTTGACTAAACTGAAAATAATCAATGTCTCCTTGGACAAATTGATTCCAAATTAAATCTTGCATTTTTGGCACATTAACCAATAATGAACGTTCATAATAGTTGGCTAAGCTGTCCTCCATAACAAACAGTTTTAATGATTGGTGTCTTGCCCAATCTAATTGCTTTGATTCAGACATTAACTTGTTTTGTGCTAACTCATTTTTAAATTTACTCGCTGAAATTCGCTTAATTTGATTGAATGGTAAAAGGTTAAAGTTCAATCCAAATTGAAAAGAATTAAATCGATTTGACGGTGTAAAATATTGATCAACATTATTAACTTTCTGCCATCCTGAAAAGGATTGGTTGAAATAACCCAAAGAAATTTCGGGAAGAAGACTTAACTTCTGTGCCTTGATTGAAGCTATTGTCAGTTGCTTTTCAAGTTGAGATTTTTGAAGAACAGGATGAATAAAATTTTCTAAACTAGTAGGTGAAAATTTTAACTTCAAATCACCAATTGGTTGAAAAGTAGAATCAGTATTCAACAACCATTTTATTTTAAGATAAACTAATTCTTTTTCAACTTCTGCTTGATTAAGCTGCTGAAACATTAGTACCCTAGAGTTATCAGCTGAGAATTTTTCTAAATAAGATGATGCACCAAAGTCGAGCCGCAATTTCGCTCGCTCTTGAAACAATATGTAAACACTATCCAAACTTTTCAAGTAGTTAACACGTTGTGACAAATACAAATAATCTTGAAACGCTTTTCCTAATTCTAATAAAATTTCTTTTATGGTAAGCTGAACATCTAGTTGTGCTATTTCAGCCTCATAGTTTAAAATAGATTTTTGATTGCTATAATAAAGTGGCAGTTTAAAAGATTGCGATACGCCAATTTTAGAATCATGATAATAACTATTGACTTGCCCAAACTCTCCTGTAAGTGTTGCTGGTGTAAACTGTACAGCAGTTTGTTTTAAAGCATTTAGATAGGCTAATTTCAATTTCTCTGAGCTAATTTTTAGATTGCTTTCTTTCACCCACTTAGATGCTTGTTCAAGAGTTAATTTATTTTGTGCAAACAGATTAAATGGAGATAATAAAAAAACAAAAATGAGCGATGCAGCAACAACACCACTAGTTGAGCTAAATTTAGAATCTCTCTTTCTATAGTTTTCAAAGAAGACATATAGAATTGGTAATACAAAAAGTGTTAAGAAAGTTGAACTAACTAATCCACCAATAACGACAGTCGCTAATGGTCTTTGAACTTCTGCTCCTGCGCCATTACTTAAAGCCATTGGCAGAAAACCTAGTGAAGCCACAAAAGCAGTCATCAGCACAGGTCTTAAACGAACTAAAGTTCCCTTAACAACGATTTCAATATCATTTTTCATACCAGAATTTTTAAGTGAAATAAATTCAGACATTAATACAATGCCATTTAAAACAGCTACACCAAAAAGCGCAATAAATCCAATTCCTGCACTAATACTAAATGGCATTCCAGAAATCGTCAAAGCAAGTACACCACCAATTGCTGACATAGGAATGGCTGAATAAACTAAAAGACTGTATTTCATTTTGCCTAATGCAAAAAATAAAATAATCAAAATCAAAATCAAAGAAACTGGAACAGCAATGGAGAGTCTTTCTTTTGCAGCTGTTAAATTCTCAAATGCACCACCATAATTGATATAATAACCTGAAGGAAACTTAATAGTTGATTTCACTTTTTCTTGCAATTCATGAACAATTGATTGCACATCTCTTCCCCTAACATTAAATCCAACAATTATACGCCTATGAGCATCTTCTCTTTGAATTTGATTGGGTCCAATAATGGATTTAACTTCCGCAAGTTGACGGAGTGGAATTTGATTTCCAGTGGGTAGTGGAACAAGAAGATTTTCAATATCTTCTATTCGATTTCTACTTTCTTTTGACAAGCGAACAACTAAATCAAATTGACGTTCGCCCTCGTAAACCTTTCCTGCAGATTTTCCAGCAAAAGCCATGTTAACTATATCATTAATCATATTTACATTCAAACCATACTGAGCAATAATATTTCTATTGTAATTAATAACTACTTGTGGCATACCTGTAACTTTCTCCACATAAATATCTTTCGCTCCGTTTATGTATTCACAAATCGAACCTAAACGAACTGCTAAAGAGGCTAAAGAATCTAAATCTTCACCATAAATTTTACAAACAACATCTTGTCTAGCCCCAGTCATTAATTCGTTAAACCTCATCTGAACTGGAAATTGAAATCCTGCTGAAATACCTGGAATATCTTTTAGTGCCACACTCATTTTTTCTGCTAACTCAGGGAATGTTTTGGCTGATGTCCATTCTTTTTTATCCTTCAAAACAACCATCATATCACTAGCTTCCAATGGCATAGGATCTGTAGGAATTTCTCCACTACCAATTTTTGTAACCACTTTTTGTACTTCTGGGAATCGCTTAATAAGTATGTCAGCAGCGGATTGTGTGGTTTGTATAGTTGTTGTTAAATTAGTTCCGGTCATCAATCTTGTATCAACTGCAAAATCCCCTTCTTCTAATTGTGGAATAAATTCTCCACCCATATTTAAAAGTAATGCAATTGCAATTATAAATAGTAAGATGGTTGATAATAAAATAGTTTTGGGAACCTTTAATGCTGAACGTAAATAACGCTCAAAATTATGTTGCAAACGCATAATTTTTGAATCAGACCAATTTGAAAGTTTATTGGCTTTACTGTTCAATACCAATGCACTCATCATAGGTATGTAAGTTAAAGACAACAAGAAAGCACCGACTAAAGCAAATGCAACTGTTTGTGCCATAGGCCTAAACATTTTACCTTCTATACCTTGCAAAGTGAAAATCGGTAAGTAAACGATAAGAATAATTATTTGACCAAAAACTGCACTATTCATCATTTTAGTTGCCGAAGATGTTACTTCAGAATCTATTTGACTACTATGCTGAACATCTTTTTTACCAAAAGATTTAACATGCAAAATTCGATGCAAAACTGCTTCCACAATTATCACTGCACCATCAACAATTAAACCAAAATCAAGAGCTCCGAGACTCATTAAATTTCCACTGACACCAAACAAATTCATCATAATAATGGCAAATAACATGGACAATGGAATGACAGAAGCAACCAAGAAACCTGCTCTTAAATTGCCTAAAAAAATCACTAAAACAAACAATACTATTAAAGAACCTTCAATTAAATTCTTCTCCAAAGTTCCAATTGCATTATCCACCATTTTTGTGCGATCTAAAAATGGTTCAATTACAACTCCTTCTGGTAAAATAGTTTGAATTTGAGCAACTTTATCTTTTATTGCTTTCACAACAGACTCACTATTCTCTCCTTTCAACATCATGACCACTGCACCTGAAACTTCGCCTTCAGCATTATAACACATCGCACCGTAGCGAGTCGCTGAACCTATATTGACTTGTGCTACATCTTGAATTTTCAAAGGCAAACCATTCGAGTTCTGCTTGATAACAGTATTGTTTATATCATCAATACTTGCTGTTAATCCTTCCGTTCTTATATACAAAACGGTTGGACCTTTTTCAATGTAAGCGCCACCAGTATTTTGATTATTTTTTTCCAAAGCACTGAACACATCACTTACTGAAATCTGATACGCATTGAGCTTTTCAGTGCTTATGGCAACCTCGTATTGCTTGAGCAATCCACCAAAACTACTTACGTCAGCAACACCTTTCACGCCCAACAATTGGCGACGTACAACCCAATCTTGTATGGTTCTTAATTCTGTAGCGTTATATTTTTTTTCAAAACCTGGTTTTGCTTTCACCACGTATTGATATATTTCACCTAAGCCAGTTGAAACAGGTGCAAGTTCAGGCGATCCAATTCCTGCAGGTATAGCTTGTTGAATTTTTTGCAACCTTTCAGAAGCTTGTTGACGAGCCCAATAAACGTCTACGTCTTCCTCAAATACCAAAGTAACCAGCGACAAACCAAACCTTGAAAAGCTTCTAATTTTTTTCAATTTTGGAATATTACTACAGGCTTGTTCAACTTGAAAAGTAATCAGTCGCTCTACATCAGGTGCTCCTAAAGCGGGTGTAACTGTTATGATTTGAACTTGATTATCTGTAATATCTGGAACAGCATCAATTGGCAATTTTGTTACTTGAAAAATTCCCATGCCAATTAAAGCCAAAACAAAAAGACCAATAATCAACTTGTTCCTTACGGAAAAAGAAATTATTTTATTTAACATTTTAAAATCTGTATTTAAAGAAATGGTAATTAAACCATTTGCTTGATTTAAAATAAATTATACTTATTAAACAAGCTGTTGTTTTGGCGGTTGCCAAATAACTGAGAGGCTATTTTGTGGATTCCAATTAGATGAAAATATTTGATTGGGCTTTACAAAACCGTGTATTACGGTAGAAACTGTAATATTTATTTTATCTTGAATGATTACAAATACAAAGAATGGAGTGATGCATTTTTTGAATGGCAATTGCATATCACGATCTGAATCATTGTCATGGACAACCTTGTCTGAGTAATGCGCTCTAATGAAATCTATAAAGCTTAATTTAGCATTTTGCTGCCTATGTTCTAAATAATGGTTGATTAGAATAGGGAATTTAAGCAATTGATTCAAAGGCGATTGCGCCAAGAACATAACAAAAATAATCGATATGGTTGCAATAAATTTCAACAGAAACAAAGATAAGTGATTCTAAGTCAAAACACATAATCAATAAAACCAATTCATAAATAATTTAACAAGCTCGGTCATCTCATTTTAGATTTAAGGTGCTTAAATCTTGCTATCTTGCAGCCCATAATAGAATATTCAATTATAATATAATATATCAATAATCTAAGATGTTTAAAGTTGGTGTTTTTGGTGCTGGTCACTTGGGTAAAATCCACATGCAACAATGGAAAGAAATTCCTAATATAAAATTAATAGGATTTTTTGACCCCAACGATGATCAAGCTGCTTCTGCAATTGCACAGCACCAAGTTCCTAGATATTCGGACATGGAACAATTGATGCATCAAGCTGATGTAATTGATATTGTTGCACCAACAACAGCCCATTATGAATTAGCAAAAGCATGCATACATAATGGCAAACACTTATTTATTGAAAAACCATTGGCCAATACAATTGAAGAAGCCAAAGAATTGGTGAAGTTGGTACACGAAGCTAATATAAAATGTCAAATTGGACATGTAGAACGTTACAATCCGGCAATTCTTGCTCTTGGAGAACACAATCTTCAACCTATGTTCATCGAGGCTCATCGTCTTTCTCAGTTCAATCCTAGAGGAACTGATGTTGCCGTTGTTTTGGATTTAATGATTCATGATATCGACATTATTTTACACCTTGTCAAGTCACCCGTAAAAAGAATTTCTGCAAGTGGTGTGGCAGTAATGAGTGAAACTGCTGATATAGCTAATGCTAGAATTGAATTTGATAATGGCTGTGTTGCCAATATAACAGCAAGTAGAATTTCGCTCAAGAAGATGCGAAAAATGCGGATATTCCAAAGGGATGCATACATAGGAATCGACTTTTTGGAGAAAAAAACTGAAGTAATCAAATTGAAAGAACAAGGTGCAGAAAAAGGCATGTTAGATTTCCCAATTGACCTTGGAAACGGTCAATCAAAAATTATATCTGTTCAAATACCAGAAATAATTAACACTAATGCAATAAGAATGGAATTATCCGAGTTTATTGATAGTATTAGAACTGGAAAACCTACGAGAGTTAGTGTGCAAGATGGTTATCAAGCCATGGACATAGCTCATCAGATAATTAAAAAAATGAATATTCACAACGAAACACATAGTGCATAATTTCAAATTAGTGCCATCAATTATGAATCGCTTTAGTAATGTAATTCTTTCCCTATTTTTTTTATTTACACTTTATAGTTGCAATATTATAAATCCAGCCGAAGACATACCAACTTATTTACATATTGATTCTTTCAACTTCATTCAAACACCAAATACAGGAACTGCGTCCCACAAAATCACTAGTATGTGGGTTTATTTTGATGGAAAGACAATCGGCTGTTTTGAACCACCAGCAACCATTCCAATTTTAACCAATAAACCGGGACAAATATTAATTCGCCCTGGAATAACTTTTAATGGATTAAAAGATATTCAAACACCATACTTTCTTTATCAACCAGACACATTTACGATTCAAAATAACGCTGGCAAAACCATCAATTTCTACCCAACAACAAAATACTATCCTGATTCTATACTGAATGTAATGAACGTTGATTTTGAGAGCGGAAATCCATTTACAAAAGTTGATGGCGACACAGGACTTTTAATTACCAACAATCCAAATTACACTTTTGAAGGGAGTTACGCTGGTCTTATTATTTTGGATAGTCAGAGCTATTCGAACAACATTTTACAACAAGAATTTTCTACAGGAATGAACCCATTTATTGAATTGAATTACAAGAATTCTTTGCCATTTCAAGTTGGTTTACAAACCACTTCTTCTACAGGAACAACCGTGGTACAATTCCTTGTGGGCTTCAATCCTAAAGAAAATTGGAATAAAGTTTATATTGGCTTAGCAGATTTTGCAGCCGCTTATCCCAATAGGAAATATCGTGTTGTCATTAGAGTTATTACAGAGTCACCACAAGATGGTTTTGTTGCATTGGACAATGTAAAAGTGATTTCATTTAAATAAAAAATGAAGCTATCCAATATTAAAAAAAGAGCTATTAAAAGATTAGCTGTTCTCGATTACGGAGCAGCAACAATTGCTTGGTTTTTATTTTGGAGTTATAGACAAAAAATATTGGGCTATTCCGACTTACAACATGCTTGGCAGAACCTTCACTTCATTGACATTATATCAGGGTTATTTATTATTCCATTAGGTTGGCTTTTTCTGTATTTATTATCGGGCACTTATTTTGATTTGTATAGAAAATCAAGATTGAATGAGGCTAACAGAACACTTATATCTTGTTTTCTTGGAGGAATTGCAATCGCTTTAATTTACTTTGCAGATGACTCAAGTGATTACTCTTATTTCATTAAAACAACAGGTAGATATTTACTAATACATACAAGCTTTACCCTACTCTTCCGTCTAATATTACTTAACAATATTAAACGTCGACTAATTAAAAGAAAGGTAAGCTTCAATACATTAATTATTGGCGGTAATTACAAAGCGATTGAAATCTACAAACAATTTCAAAGCAGCCCTGTAATACTTGGTAATAAATTTGTTGGATTTATCTATTCTAATCAAGAGGTTTCAAATGGCATGAGTGCTTATTTACCCCAATTGGGTCACTTAACTAATTTGGAAAAAATTATTGACGAACATGAAATAGAAGAAGTCATTATTGCTGTTGATTCATCCGAACATCATCTGCTTGAAAACATTTTAACAAGACTTAGTTATCGACCTGTTTTAGTTAAAATTCTACCTGATTTATACGATATCATATCTGGTTCAGTAAAAACCAGCAATGTATATGATGCGGTACTGATTCACATTCACCCTAATTTGATGCCTGATTGGCAAAGAGTATGTAAACGAACTTTGGACATAGTTGTTTCGTCATTTGCCCTAATATTTTTATCCCCTTTGTACTTATTGGCTGCTTTCAATGTTGTTCGTTCATCCAAAGGACCAATCATTTACAAACAACAAAGAATAGGACGTTACGGACGACCATTCTTCATTTATAAATTTCGTTCAATGTTTGTGGATGCAGAAGAAAGTGGACCAGCTTTATCAAGCGATGATGATCCTAGAATAACATCTTGGGGTAAAATCATGCGTAAATGGCGAATTGATGAACTCCCTCAATTTTACAATATATTGATTGGTGACATGTCCTTAGTTGGTCCAAGACCTGAAAGAAAGCATTTCATAGATATAATCATACAAAGCCATCCTCACTACAAATATCTTCAAAAAGTCAAGCCTGGATTGACTAGTTGGGGCATGGTTCAATTTGGCTACGCTGAAAATGTGGAAGAAATGATTGCAAGAATGAAATATGATTTGCTTTATATCGAGAACTGTTCACTAGCGCTTGATATAAAAATCATGATTTATACTTTTTTAGTTATTTTTCAAGGAAGAGGAAAATAGTCTTCAAGCTTTATCAAGAATGCTCATAGCTTCACCAACAATAAAAAAACTACCCGTAATTAGCAATAAATCACTTTCCTCCAACGAATCTTTGGCAGCGCTAAAAGCCTCTGCCACTGAGGGATAAGCATGACTAATTAAACCATGTTGCTTTGTTTTTTCAAACAATTTATTAAAGGGCAATGCTCTTGGAATCGAAGCTTGTGTGCAATAATAAATCGCATCTTTAGGGAATAAACCAAGCACTTCATCAACCTCCTTATCTTTTACAAAACCTAACACTATATGCTTTTTGCGAGCTTGAATAGTTGACAATTGCTGCAAAACAAAAGTTAATCCAGCAATATTGTGAGCCACTTCAAAAACTACATAAGGATAAGTAGAAACAACCTCCCATCGACCACGTAAACCAGTAAGTTTTTTAACCTGACTTAATGCTTGTTTTGCACGAAGAATAGATAAATCAAAACCATAACAAGCTTTAATAATTTCAATAGCGGAAAGAACAGTTTTTATGTTATAACGCTGATATTCACCCATTAAATCCGTTGAAATATCAAACAACTCCATAGTGGATCGATGAATAGCTTTAAACTTTTGCTCGAACGCAGTTTGGCTAATTTTCACTAAATCCCAAGCACTATCAGCGTGATATAATGTGCTTTTATTTTGAATTGAAGTTTGAAAAAAAACACCATCAACTTCTTCCTGAAATTGACCAATGAGAACTGGAATGTTAGGTTTAATTATCCCAGCTTTTTCTTTGGCAATTTTCTCCAATGTATCTCCTAGTAAATCCTTGTGATCAAAACTAATATTAGTAATAATTGAAAGTATTGGTTCAATTATGTTTGTGCTATCTAATCTTCCACCCAAGCCGGTTTCAATGATGGCAAAATCAACACTTTCTTCTTTGAAATACTGGAAAGCCATAGCCACAGTAATTTCAAAAAAAGATGGTTGAATTTGCTCAATGTTTTCTTGAATTGTTTGAACAAAATTTACAACAAAGGCTTCAGAAACTGGTACTCCATTAATTCTAATTCGCTCTCTAAAATCTATTAAATGAGGTGAGGTGTAAAGTCCAACTTTAAATCCTTCATTTTGCAAAACTGCTGCCAACATATGACTCGTGCTTCCTTTGCCATTTGTTCCAGCAATATGGATTGACTTGAAATGTTGCTCAGGGTGATTGAGCAAATCACAAAGTGCAATAATGTTATTCAAATCGGGCTTCATCGCCGCAGCTCCTATACGCGAAAACATAGGAAGCTTTTGAAAAATATAGGCTAAAGTCTCTGAGTAATTCAAAATCAATAAACTTTAATCTTGTTGACGAGTTTTGAAAATAAAAGTAACTGTTCCAATTTGTTCTGGAGCAGCATCAGTGCTTTTACTAAACCTTGCTTTGCTTATTTTATCAAATGCAATGTCGCTCAAACGCTTGCTGGGAGATGATTTCACAATTTTTGATAAGATATTCCCTTCTCTATCAACACGAACTTGAACAACAACCTTTCCTCCTTCGCTAAACTCAGCTTCAAATTTCCGTGGTGAAATTTCCCTTCCCATTAATGTATGACTGATTCCACCAGTTCCATTTCCAGGACTGCCTGTATAATTATTTGAATTAGGCATTCCAAACGGCACTCCTCTATCTCCATTTCCCTTTGTATTACCTTGTGATTTTCCATGTTGATTTTCCAAACTTCCATTTCCTCCTTGACCATTTCCTGAATGGTAAACATATCGAGGTTGTTGTTGTTTGGATTTTTTATCTACTTGTTGCTTAGGTTGGCTTTTAGAAATTAACTTCTTTTTGTCACCATCCTTTTTGATTTTTTTCCCTTCTTTGGGCTTTTCATTTATAGGTAAAACTGCAGGCGCTTCTGGCTCATTTGAAGATTCAATTGCCTTTGCATCATCTTGATGTTCCTTTGCAGTCGATTGCTCTTGTTGCGGCACACCCATTGATGGATTTTGACTTGCAAAAGGCTGATCATCACCGTTTCCATCTTCAGACGTACCCAAATTCACTTCCATACCCAATTCCTCAACAGGTGCAACACTTGGAGTAGAATACCTAAACAACAAAAACAACAAAAAAAGAACAATGTGAATTACAATCGTGCCTGTAAGTGCTTTAAATTTTATAGGTTTTTCGGCGATATTCATAATAAGTTTAACATCAATTTTGTAGATGAACTATTTCAAATTTATCAACTAAAATTTCAATTATGAGGCAACAACTTGAATTACTTTAAAAAAATTAACAAAATTGGAAACTTAATAAAGCAAATTAGTGTGCAAAATCTTCTTCGAAGTTCAACATTCTTTCTTTCGGTGGATTGTAATATCCAAACTTCAAATTAGGGAATTCCTCATGAATAAGCTTCATCATTTGCTTGATTCCCAAACATTCTCCAGTGTCAGTCATACCAATTTTACCCAAGTACCAATCTGGATCAATATTGAAATTTCTCCATTGTATCATGTTGATTTCAGTTTCTTTAATAAAGCTTCTTAGTGCTTCATATTCATCAACACTATCAGTCATTCCTGGAAATGTGAAATAATTTATTGACGACCAACCATTATATTTTCTAACAATTCTAAGACTTTCAATCAAGTCTTCAAACTGATAATTATTAGGCAAATAATATTTGGTATACACTTCCTTTCTAACAGAGTTCAAGCTTACTCGAATACTATCCAATCCTGCTTTCATCAACCGTTCTACAACATCAGGTCTGCTTCCATTTGTATTGATATTTATACACCCTTTAGTTGTATGCTTTCTAATTTCAGCAATTGCTTTTTCAATTACATCACCCATCAATAATGGCTCTCCTTCACAACCTTGACCAAAGCTAACAATTGGGAAAGGTGCAGTCTCCAGATGTGGAACAGTAAATTCAACTATTTCCTCTGGAGTTGGTTTGAAACTCAATCTATCTTGTGATGAAAAAATTGTTTCCTCTTCTGGCTGAAATGAAATGCAACCAATACAATTAGCATTACATGCTGGTGAAGAAGGAATTGGACATTCCCATTTTCCTAAAAAATAATTGCGCGCAGCAGGACAATGGTAGGTCAAGACACAATTTTCAGCAAGATGTTTTACAAGCCTATTTTGAGGATAGTTTTGTAATAAATCTTTAATACCTGAGGCTACTTTTGTTTGATCATAACCTGAACATTCTTGACGAATATCTCTTTCAATTCTTGTAGCAGGAACATAAAACTTATCATTGTACCAACCCACAGCGGTATAACAAAACAGAGGTAAAGTTTCAGCTTCTGGCAAACTTTCAAAAGCAGCAAGGAAAAAACCAGTGTGTGCAGGTGGAATAAAAGCTGCAACAGCCCATCCTTTTTCACACAATCGCATATCACCAGATTTCACATCAATACCGATTCCTCGTCTGCCGGGGAGTTCGTATAATGAGCCACCATCGGGCAATTCAATAAAATCTTCTTTATCAATTGGGAAGGCATCCCATCCACTACGACCAACTACATACAATGTTTTGTCTTCAAATATATTTCCTTTCCCGTCTGAATAAAGAATGAAAGGACTCGATTTTAAACTCATAATTTCAAAATGTTTTGCTTACCAATTATCTTGTTTTCTAAGATGCATATTAGCAACTATTTGTTGTTTACTAAATTGATGCAATCCTTCAATATCAATATCTTGATTGTAAAGCACCCACTGAAAAAGCCGATTATCCGCACAATTAATTGTTACCGTATTGAACCGAACCAAAACCTGATCAACTTCTGACCACTGAAGTTTTTTCTTCCTTGAAGTCATTGGCAATAAAATTCCAGTCTCAGAAAGCACCACTTTCAACATTTGATCTGACTGGTTTTCCCAAAATAATGCAAACACAATCATGCCAATCACGAGCAATAAAAGTATAGCTGGTGTTGGTAAATTAAGCTGAAAGAAATGCATAGACAAAATACCAATAATACTGATTTCAAAAACCCTAAAAAACAAACCTATTTTGGGTTTCATCATCCATTTGGTTTTAAAAATAGTTGCAGCTAAAATCACTAAACTGATGATAATTGTAGAAGTTCCAATTTGCATCAAACTGCTATTATTAATGGCAACTGAAAGATTAATTTTTTTAACAACAAATGAAGCTAGCTCAAAAAAAACACCAACGACCAACAAGACAAATACAGCAATTAAATGTGCAGTAATTATGTGTTGTTGTTTCACTTTCTTATCTTTTAAATACAATATATATTCCATTCCCTAATTTAATATTTACTAGTTTAGTTATCGTAAAATGTGTCCTTAATATGTTCTTTCAATGAATTCATTTCAATAAAAGAACATGCTGTTATGGCGGTTAATTCATGCCACTCAAAAGACTGAAACTCAATTCTGGCAGGCGCTTCAACAATTTGTTCCTTTATTTCATTATCACCTATCTTCTTGCAAACAATCTTTATTTGTCCGCTGATTAAAATCAAAATCTCTGGATTTTTGGTTTCAGAAATTCCTCTGTGATAATGCCTTCCTCGAACTGAACCAGCATTTGAAAAAACTAACAATTGCTGCCCCGAACGATTATGAAAATATTCAGCAACATAACCTCTTTCATCATTCCCTATTAATTCTATTTTCTCTATTTTCATTGTTCAATACTTTCAACACTATTTGCCTCAGTTTCAATGCCACCAGGCAATTTGATTTCAAATTCATTTAATGCTTTGTTCGCATCGCCCTGACACAATACTTTTCCTTCTTGAATCAATCTTCTCCAGTTCCACAAAACCCAAGTTTCATCAAAAGGGAAAACAACTTTTGTCATCAGTTGCTTCGAAATTTTGGACGCTTTTTGAAATTGAAAAGAACAGAAACTCAAGAAAGTTTCATCAAAATGATCAACAGGTTTAGAAACTATTTTTTTACCCCCTTCCAATAACCTAATTGGTGCATTTTCAGCAACCAATCTCTTCCATTCATCAACATCAACTTCCGTTTCTGAAGGAGTAACTTGTCTTGCCAATTTCCTTGCTTTCACTAATTCCTTGGGTAATATTTGACCAATACTTTTGGGATAATACAATTTACCAGACTCGTCTAAAAACGGAAGTCCTGCGATATTGATTACATAGAATCTTCCTCTATGTTTTGATAAGTAAGGTAACATCCAATAGTAAGCACAAATGTCGGCTGCAGCGGGCGCCATCCAAAACCAGGCAATCACTTCTTCATTCTTGTACATCTCAGCAGATATAGACAATAAACTTTCCATATCGTCTAAAACTATCGGCTGTTTTTCGTTTGGAGAATATGCATTCCAATAATTTTTTCGCAATTCACTGAACGTTTGTGCCTCTTCTTTTGCAATTACACCATGATGAAGTCCGTCTTTAAGTACAACAAGTAGTCCTTGCATACTCGATTCTTGTTCAATAGCCTTTGACAATGATTCTGCAGCGATTTCGCCAACAACAAAATGATATATCATAAACGACAAAATTAATCTAGTTCAAAGAGATGAATGAAAGAATTTTCATCAAACAAATAAAGAAATAATACAATAAAACAATTAGAAACAAAGAGTAATAATTTTTCACATTCAATTTAGTTGTTAGCAATTACCTTTGCACACCAAATCATCATTACTTAATTTATATAAATTTATTATTTATGAGTTTTATTTCTGAAGTTCACGCACGTCAAATTTTAGATTCAAGAGGAAATCCAACAGTCGAGGTTGACGTAATAACAAGTGAAGGACATTTAGGGCGTGCTGCGGTACCTTCTGGCGCATCAACTGGCAAGCACGAAGCTGTGGAACTACGTGATGGTGAGAAAAATATGTTTTTAGGTAAAGGTGTTTTGAAGGCAGTTGAAAATGTAAATGGAACACTTGCTGATGAACTTTATGGAATGGACATTACCGACCAAAGAGGCATTGATCAATTGATGTTGAGCATTGATGGAACAGAAAATAAAAGTAATCTTGGCGCTAATGCCATGTTGGCTGTAAGCCTTGCTGCTGCTCACGCTGGCGCAAAAGCAACAGGACTACCGTTGTATAGATATGTTGGTGGTTCAAATGCAAAAACACTTCCAGTTCCAATGATGAACATATTGAACGGTGGTGCGCATGCTGATAACAAAATTGATTTCCAAGAATTCATGGTTATGCCAGTTGGTGCATCAACATTCAGCGAAGGATTACGTTGGGGCGTTGAAATATTTCATAATTTAAAAAGTGTTTTGAAAGACAAAGGTTATTCAACTAATGTTGGTGATGAAGGTGGTTTTGCACCAGATATTCAAAGCAATGAAGAAGCTATTGAAACAGTACTAAATGCAATTGAAAAAGCAGGTTACAAGCCAGGCGAGCAAGTAGTTATTGCTATGGATGCTGCTATTAGCGAATTATATGATGCTAAAACTGGATTATATCATTTCCACAAATCAAATGGACCAAAATTAACAAGCGAAGAAATGGTTGAATATTGGGCAAAATGGTGTGGTAAATATCCTATTGTTAGCATTGAAGATGGTATGAATGAAGATGATTGGATTGGCTGGAAAAAACTAACTGAAGTATTAGGAAATAAAGTACAATTAGTTGGGGACGATTTATTTGTAACAAATGTAAAAAGACTCCATAGAGGCATAGAATCTGGAATTGCTAATGGACTTTTAGTTAAAGTAAACCAAATTGGCACTTTAACAGAGACTATTGATGCTGTAACTTTGGCTCAACACAATCGCTATAACACCATCATGAGTCATCGTTCAGGTGAAACAGAAGATGCGACTATCGCAGATCTTGCAGTGGCGCTCAATTGTGGACAAATCAAAACAGGTTCTGCTTCTCGCTCAGACAGAATGGCTAAATACAACCAACTATTGAGAATTGAAGAAGGGCTTGGCAACAATGCTTTCTATCCTTCAACCTCATTGAAATTTGGAAAATAATATTTTGCCTTCTATAAAATTAGTAATTTCAAGTTCCCATTAAATTTATGAAAAAACTACTTTCTATTCTTACTAACAAATTCCTGTTAACGGGAGTAGCTTTTCTAATTTATACTTTCAATTTCGATCAAAATAATTGGTCAGTTCAAGAAGAAAGAAAAAAAGATCTTAGAGAAACCGATCGAAACATTGCTTATTTGAAAGCTGAAATCAGCAAAATGGAACAAGCTCATTTCGAATTGACACACAATCCTGAGCAATTAGAGAAATTTGCAAGAGAGCATTATAAGATGAAAAGAGATACTGAAGACTTATATATAGTTGTAGAAAATTAATGTCACCAAAAGCTGTCTTTCCAGACAGCTTTTTTTACCTGTTCGCAATGTTCACTTGAAAACCACTATATTTTTACAACATGAATACCCGCCAATTATTTCAACAACATCTTGGACAAACTTCAAAAGCGCCAATTGGTTTGCACATCACTAAAGCTGAAGGTAATTATTTATATGATGAAAATGGTAAAGCCTATCTTGACCTTATTGGTGGAATAAGTGTTTGTCATCTTGGACATCAAAGACCCGAAATTTTGGCTGCCATTCATCATCAAGTGGACAGCTATCTGCACGTAATGGTTTATGGCGAAGTGATTCAAAGTCCACAAGTAGCTTATGCTTCGGCACTTGCAGAGCACTTACCAAAAAATTTACAATCAGTTTTTTTTACCAACAGTGGTTCTGAAGCAACTGAAGGTGCAATAAAACTGGCCAAAAGGGTCACTGGGAAAACAGATATAATTGCATGCAACAATAGTTATCATGGTTCAACCAATGGCGCTTTAAGCCTTATGGGAAGTGAATATTGGCGAAATGCATTTAGACCCTTATTACCAGGAATTTGGCATTATGATTATAATTCTTATGAACTAATTGATGCCATTAACCATCAAACAGCAGCGGTGTTGATTGAAACATTTCAAGCAGAAGCTGGCATAGTTATTCCAAAGAAAGAATGGTTAAAAGATTTGAAAGAAAAATGTAACAAAACTGGAACGCTATTGATTCTAGATGAAATTCAATGCGGATTTGGACGAACAGGAAAACTTTGGGGTTTCGAGCATTTTGATATTAAACCTGATATACTTCTTCTGGGCAAAGCACTTGGTGGTGGAATGCCTTTAGGTGCTTTCATTTCATCAACATCTATGATGAATAGTTTAACTGAAAATCCTGTGCTTGGACATATCAGTACTTTTGGAGGTCATCCAGTTTCTTGCGCCGCAGGATTGGCAGGATTTCAAACACTTTTAAAAGAAAATTTCATTGAAGATGTTTCAACAAAAGCTGATCTATTTATTCAACTTCTTAAGCATCCCAAAATAAAAGCAGTAAGGCATATTGGCTTGCTCATGGCAATTGAACTTGAAGATAATCAAACTGTTCTTAATTTGCTCAAAATATGCCTTGACAAAGGGCTTTTTTCAGATTGGTTTTTGTTTGCTGCAAATTGTGTTCGAATTGCACCACCATTGACCATTTCAGAAGAAGAGATTAATAAAGGGTGCGATATAATCTTAATTAGTCTTAATGAGATTTAAACCAGTTAAATGCATTCATAAATATATGTTCATTAACATCTTAATATCAGCCAATAGCTGTAAAAAATGATGTTTTTGAATTAGGTTTGCGCAAATATTAAATTATCCATATGCAAATAGCTGTAGTTGGTACCGGTTATGTTGGTTTAGTTACCGGAACTTGTTTTGCCGAAACAGGCAACAATGTTGTATGTATTGACATCAATGAAGAAAAAATTGCACAGCTTCGTCAAGGCAAAACGCCTATATACGAACCTGGACTTGATAACCTTTTAGAAAGAAATATTAAGGATAAAAGACTAACTTTTACTACCTCACTTTCTGAAGGTATCAAAGGAGCACAAATTATATTTCTAGCCCTTCCAACTCCTCCAGGAAAAGATGGAGCAGCTGACCTTCAGTATGTTCTTCAAGTTGCTGCTGATTTATCAAAAATCTTAACTAGTTACACTGTCATTGTTAATAAAAGTACTGTGCCAGTTGGAACTGCAGAAAAAGTAACAGCAGTATTGGCTCAAAATTTAAATAAAGAACTTTTTGATGTTGTTTCTAACCCAGAATTTTTGAGAGAAGGTGTAGCTGTTGAAGATTTCTTGAAACCAGATCGCGTTGTTGTTGGCACTTCCTCTGAAAAAGCTAGAAAACTGATGGACGAATTGTATCAACCATTTGTTCGTCAAGGCAATCCAATATATTTCATGGATGAAAGAAGTTCTGAAATGACGAAATACGCTGCCAATGCATATTTGGCGATGCGAATTTCTTTTATGAATGAAATGTCTTTGCTATGTGAAAGAGCAGGCGCTAATGTTGATTCAGTAAGAATGGGAATGGGCTCTGACAGCAGAATAGGAAAAAGATTTTTGTTTCCTGGCGTTGGCTACGGTGGAAGTTGTTTCCCTAAAGATGTTCAAGCATTGGCTAGAACAGCTAAAGAATATGATTTTGAGTTTAAACTTGTTGAAACAACAATGACTGTTAATGACCGTCAAAAAACAGTTTTAGGCAAAAAGCTTATGAACTATTTTGGACAAGATTTGACAGGAAAAACATTTGCTATTTGGGGATTAGCTTTTAAACCAGAAACTGACGATATCCGCGAAGCGCCAGCGTTAGAACTTATTAAAGAAATACAAGCAGCAGGTGGTTCAGTTAGAGCTTTCGACCCTGAAGCTATGAACAATGTAAAAGCAATTTTCGGTGATAGTGTTTATTTTGCTAATGATCAATATGATGCAATCGAAAACGCAGAGGCTTTAATTATCGTTACAGAATGGAGCGAATTCCGCAACCCAGATTTCGGACGCATTGCTTCAAGCTTGAAACAACCAGTAATTTTTGATGGTAGAAACGTATATACCAACGAAAAAATGGAATCGCTTAATTTCTATTATGAATCAATAGGTAGAGCAAAAGTGGACAACAGAAAATAATCTCATTAAATATATTTCAACATGAAAAGAATATTGATTACGGGTGCCGCTGGATTTTTAGGATCTCATCTTTGCGATAGATTCTTGAAAGAAGGATTCCATGTTATCGGAATGGATAATTTACTTACTGGTAACATCAAAAATATTGAGCACCTTTTCCCATTAAAAGAATTTGAATTTTACCATCATGATGTAACCAAGTTTGTACATGTGCCTGGTCAAATTGATTATGTACTTCATTTTGCATCGCCAGCATCACCAATTGATTATTTAAAAATGCCAATCCAAACTTTGAAAGTTGGTGCATTAGGAACTCACAATCTTTTGGGACTTGCAAAAACTAAAGGTGCTAGAATCCTTGTTGCTTCTACATCTGAAGTATATGGTGATCCATTGGTTCACCCGCAAGTTGAAGAATATTGGGGAAATGTAAATCCAATTGGACCACGCGGGGTTTACGATGAAGCTAAAAGATTCATGGAATCGATCACAATGGCTTACCATAATTTTCATGGCGTTCAAACAAGAATCATCAGAATTTTCAACACTTATGGTCCAAGAATGAGACTCGATGATGGACGTGCATTGCCAACTTTCATGAGTCAAGCATTGCGAGGAGAAAATGTTACAGTTTTTGGTGATGGCTCTCAAACAAGATCTTTTTGCTATGTAGATGATTTAGTAGATGGTATTTATAGATTATTGTTATCAGATTACCATAAACCAGTTAACATTGGTAATCCTGTAGAAATTTCATTGAAAGAGTTTGCAGAAGAAGTTGTTGAATTGGTGGGTAATGATGTAAAAATTGTTTATGAGCCACTTCCACAAGATGACCCAAAACAACGCAAACCAAACATTACAAAGGCAAAAGAAATTTTGAATTGGGAACCCAAAGTTGATAGAAAAGAAGGGCTAAGAAGGACGTTAGAATATTTCAAAGCAAATATTGACCAAATATAATTAGTTAATTTATACATTCTGAAAGCCATTCCGCAATGAATGGCTTTCCTAATTTTACACTTAACCAATCAAATCTAATGAGAAAAAATTTAGTATACCTGTGTATTGTTCCCTTGCTTACTTTATTACTTTTCAGTTGTCACAGTAGCAAGAAAACGACCAAATTAAAAGCAAAGCAAGAGGAAGCATCCATAAGATTAACTAACAGAGAAATTAGAGAAAAATATACTGCTATCATGAGAATTGAGCCTCATGAAATAGAGAATTTAAAACTTTATTATTTTATCAACAAATGGTATGGCGTTCCTTACCAAAGAGGAAATATTGCATTGGATGGCACTGACTGTTCCGGCTTTGCTGGATTGCTTTGTAAAGAAGTTTATCAACAAAAAATTGAAAGAAATTCGGCTCAGATATTTGAAAAAAACTGTCGAACAAAAAATACTAAAAGACTCAAAGAAGGCGATTTATTGTTTTTTAAAACTGAGCATGACTACATCGATCATGTTGGCATTTATTTGCATAATAACTATTTCGTTCATGCAACTGTGAAACTTGGTGTTGTCATCGACAATCTTGGTCACACTTATTGGAAACGTACATTTTATAAAGGAGGCAGCAGAAAGTAAATCATACTTACTTTAAAAATTTATAAGCAAACTATTTAATCCAATTTTCCCATTGTTCTAAAACTGTTCCTTTCAACACTCTTGGGAATTTATTCATTGCCCCTTCTTTACCTCTATGTTTCAAAAAATCATAAAATTTTTGTTGAGGCAAAATAGTAGCAAAAACCTCTTTTAATGCAGAAGTTCGCTCCACAGCATAGTCGTCATTCAATTGACACAACGCTTCATCAATTTCTTTTTTCAAAATTTCAGAATCCACATTCAAATCATCACAACCTATGTACCACCTATGAGCAAAGTGATTATTGTGTTTAAAACCCGCAACTGCAAATTCTCTTATGTCAATATCCATTTTCTTTGACACGATTTCTATGGCTTTATTCATGTTGTCCACACTCATGTGTTCACCACACAAATTCAAGAATTGTTTTGTACGACCAACGATTATTATTTCACCATCTTTTGCTGAAGTAAATCGAACAACATCACCAATAATATAGCGCCAAGCTCCCGAACATGTGCTAATCATAACAGCATAATCAGTATGCTCATTTACCTCATGAATTAAAACAGAGTCAACGCTTGATTTTGGATTCCCTTCTTCGTCAAAATTTGATTCATTAAAAGGCACAAATTCAAAGAAAATACCACTATTCAAAACCAATTTTATTCCAGGCACTCCAGGTCTTGATTGAAATCCAAACGAACCCTCAGAAGCCATGTAGGTTTCAATGTAAGTTATTGGCTTGCCTAATATTTTTTTGAAATGCTCTCGGTAAGGTTCAAAAGATACACCACCATGAATGTACACATGAAGGTTAGGCCAAATGTCATGAATATTATCAACTTTATGATATCTTATAATCTCCTCAAACACAATTTGTACCCATGCCGGAACGCCACAAACTGTGCCGACATCCCAACTTTTAGCCTTACGTACTATCAATTTTATTCGATCTTCCCATTTAGGTCTTTTTGAAATTCTTTTACCTGGTTTATAGTAAAAATTATTCAACCATTTAGGCATATTGGCGGCGCTGATGCCACTCATGTCTCCTTCATAATAATCTTCTTTTTCAAACAAAGATGTAGTTCCACCTAACATTAATACTCCTTTTTGAAAAGCGACCGAAGGAATTGGAAAATCAGTCATGCAACACAATTGCTTGAATCCAACATCTTTGGTGGATTTAATCATGTCTTTGGTAACAGGAATATGCTTACTTGCCGATTCAGAAGTTCCAGAACTCAAAGCAAAATATTTCACTTTGCCTGGCCATGAAACATTCTCTTCTCCTTCTTGTGTGCGTTTCCACCATTGTTCATACATTTCGTTGTAGGTCACAGGAGGAACAGCTTTTCTAAAAGCTGTTACAAAATCTACTTCCTCAGTCAATATATTATTGAATCCGTAATGTTTTCCAAAGGATGTATATTGGCTTTTTTCCATGAGTTGTCTCAATGTCCTTCGTTGATACATTTCAGAAGTTGCCAACCGAATGCGTATTTTTTTACGAAGAGATAAAGAACGTGCGACAAGACTGCCCAACAATGCCATTTTTTGATTCTGCTTGAGTTAATGATTCAACAAAGTTTGCAAGGTCACAAAGGTAGAATTATTATTTCCGTTGATGGTTGAAATTAAGTTAAGATTACATAACATTGTTTTATTTACTTTCAGAAGTTGTTCCATAAAATGCATCAAGAAATCCTTCAATACAACCAATCACTTTCCAAAACAGACCAAGAAATTTGTGATTTACTTGCGGCAGAAATTGAAGCTGCTTTGCCTGATGCTGAAAATAAAATTTGGCATGCACATCCCGTTTGGTTTCTGGAAGGCAATCCTATTGTGGGTTACAGCAAACTTAAATTGGGTATTAGGCTGATGTTTTGGAGCGGTGCAGATTTTAATGATGTAGCTCTGAAACCAGGCAGTGGTAAATTCAAAGACGCTTCGGTTTTATTTCAATCCACTACTGAAATCAATCCAAGTCAATTGCAAGTATGGCTAAAAAAATCAAAACACATCCAATGGGATTATAAAAATGTGGTGAAAAGAAAAGGTAAACTCGAAAAGCTTTTTCCTAAATATGATATTTAAAAATATGAAAAGCACAGCTCATCACGACGAAAGAATCGCAACTATGACCTTTGCATCAGTTTATCCGCATTACGTTGCAAAAGTGGAAAAGAAAGGAAGAACTGTTGCTGAACTTCATGAAGTGATTGCTTGGCTCACTGGTTTTAACGAACAGCTGATTCAAACAATTATCACTGAAAAATGGACATTTCAACAATTGTTTGAGCATGCAAAATTAAATCCTAACGCTTTCTTAATCAAAGGTAGCATTTGCGGCTATCGTATAGAAGAAATTACAAATCCACTGACTCAAAAGGTTCGTTATCTCGACAAATTAGTGGACGAATTAGCTAATGGGAAAAAGATGGAGAAAATTTTAAGGTAGTTTAAAAACATTATATTTTGTTTTAACTAAACCTTATATATATTAAGTTTATTTCACCTGCTTACTTTCTTATTTCGTTGTTTACCTTTGCTCCGCATGAAATTGAAGGTTTCTATTATTAATCAATCGAAACATCCACTACCTGAATACCAAACTTTGGGTTCGGCAGGCATGGATTTGAGGGCAAACTTGAATGAAAGTATTTCAATCGCTCCCCTTGAAAGACGATTGATTCCAACGGGACTTTTCATGGCTTTGCCCGAAGGTTACGAAGCACAAATAAGACCAAGAAGTGGATTATCAATCAAACAAGGATTAACGGTCATCAACGCACCTGGAACAATTGATTCAGATTACCGAGGTGAAATAATGATTCCAATTATAAATCTTTCTGAAACTCAACAAACAATTAGTAACGGCGATAGAATCGCACAAATGATTATTGCACAATACGAACAAATTGAATGGACTTTGACCGCAGAACTCGATAACACCCAAAGAGGTGCTGGTGGATTTGGACATTCAGGAACAAACTAAAAAATAAAAATTATTTTATGAATATTATTATTCCAATGGCGGGCATGGGCAAAAGAATGCGCCCTCACACATTAACTACTGCAAAACCTTTAATTCCAATCGCTGGAAAACCAATCGTGCAAAGGCTTGTAGAAGATATTGTTGCCACAAGCAATGAAAAAGTAGAAGCAATTGCTTTCATTATCGGACCAAATTTCGGGAAAGAAGTTGAGCAACATTTAATTGAAGTTGCGATGGCTATGGGCGCTATTGGAAAAATCGTTTATCAAGAGCAACCATTGGGTACGGCTCATGCTATTCTTTGTGCAAAAGAATTATTAAAAGGCAATGTTTTTATAGCTTTTGCTGACACTTTATTTAAAGCCAATTTCAGCATCGATACTTCGAAAGATGCTATCATTTGGACTCAAAAAGTTGAAGATCCTACAGCTTTTGGTGTGGTAAAATTGAATGAAATGCAGGAAATAGTTGCCTTTGTAGAAAAGCCTCAAGAATTTGTTTCCGACCTTGCCATCATTGGGGTTTATTATTTCAGAGATGGTGAAAGATTGCACAAAGAATTGCAAAGACTCATCGACAACGATATTAAGCAAAAAGGCGAGTACCAAATTACAGACGCTATGGAGCATATGCTTCAAAATGGTGTGAAATTCTACACGGATCAAGTTGAAGAATGGTTAGATTGTGGCAACAAAGACGCAACAGTTTACACGAATTCAAGAATTTTAGACATCAAACAAAACACAGAATCCTTAATTCATCCTTCTGCCAAAATTGAAAATAGTTGCATTATAGCACCTTGTTATCTTGGACCTAATGTGTTGGTGAAAAATTCAGTTGTTGGTCCGTTTGTTTCGCTTGAAGCTGGTGTGAAAGTGGAAGATTCACGAGTTAGTAGCAGCATAATTCAAGGTGATAGTTATGTTAAAAATCTGCAACTTGAAAATTCCTTGTTGGGCAAACATGTAACTTTCGCTGATCAACCGAAAGAATTAAGTATCGGTGATTTTTCAACTCAAATATGAGATTAAAACCAATTCATTTTTTTCTTCTTTTTTTGCCCTTGTTGCCATTCAATTTTCTGAACGCACAAGGTCAAGAACATGAAATGCCTTTATCTGAGTTGAGCAAAGAAAAACAAGCAGAAGCTATGTATTTCGATGCTATAAAAGCAGGTATGCAAAATGATGACAAGCAGCAAGAAGAAATTTTAAAAAAACTAACTAAAGATCGTTCGGAAGAAGCTGCACCATACTACGATTTATCAAGACTTTATCTCAAGCAAAACAAACTTGATCTTGCTGAAAGCTTTATAAAAAAAGCTATTGATCGCAATAAAAATAATATTTGGTATAAAAGAACCCAAGCTGAAATTTTCATCTATCAAGGAAATTGGTTGCAAGCTGCCGAACTTTTAGCTGAACTCAGCAAAATCGAATTACATAGTGAAGAGTTTCTTTTTCAAGCTGTGAAATTGTACGAAAAGGCTAATAAATACAAAGAAGCAATTGCTTTACTAGATCAATTATTGGATAAAAACAGTCAAGACGAAGAACTGCTTCTTGAGAAGCAAAAAATAATTTTAGAAAAAAATAAAGATGTAGAAGGTGCACTGAAAATTGCGCAACAACTGATCAACCAAAATCCAAAAGAAGGTCGTTTCTATATCAATTTGGGTGAGATCTATTTCAACGCAGGACAAAAAGAAAAAACGCTTGACATCTATTCTAAAGCACTAAAAGAACTACCTGACGATGCTGAATTGCAATATGGAATTGCTGTATTTTATAAGAAAACTAGTGATGAAAATCAATTTCATTTTTACATTCAAAAAGCAATTTTGAATCAGACATTTGAAATGGAAACTCAAGTCAATTTACTCATAGGATATTTGCAAGACATTGCAAATGATCCAAAGCGAATGAAAGAATGCTTGAAATTGACAGAACAATTGATTGACCAAAATCCAACGAATGCTAATCTCATAGCGCTTTATGGACAGGTTTTGTGGAACATGTATCAACAAGAAGAAGCTGCTTTTCAATTTAAAAAATCCTTAAGCATTGACCCTTCTTCTTACAATATTTGGCAGCAATTATTGGTGACATACACCGCTCCAAACAAAGCAGACAGTTTAATCAAATACAGTGAAAAAGCATTGAAACTATATCCTAATCAAGCCATGTTGCATTACCTCAATGGTATTGGTTGGAACAATAAAAAAAATTACACCAAGAGCATTGCTTCTATTCAAAGAGCAATTGATTTACAACCTGATGAAAGTAAAGAATTATTAAGTGACATGTATGCCGCTATGGGTGATGCATATAATGCTGATAAAAATTTCAAAGCTTCAGACGAAAGCTATGAGAAAGCTATTTCATTGAATCCCAATAATGTTTCCGTATTAAACAACTACAGTTATTATTTGTCTGTTCGAAAACAAAGGTTGGAGTATGCTGAAAAAATGTCTAAAAAAACACTTGAACTCCAACCAGGTGAAGCCACTTTTTTAGATACTTATGGCTGGATTTTATTTCAACAAGGTAAATATGAACAAGCAAAAAAATATATTGAAGATGCGCTGAAAGCCAATCCTGAAGCAGATGGTACACTTTGGGAACATTTAGGAGATGTCTATTTCAAATTAAATCTTATAGAAAAAGCAGTGGAATATTGGATCAAAGCAAAAGAGCGAGGAACTGAAAATAAGGGGATTGACCAAAAAATTCAAGACAAAAAATATTATGAATAAAACCTGGACAGTCTTGTGTATAGGCTTGTTTTGGTTGACAAGTCAAAGCGCTTGTTCTATTATAAAAAAACTTCCTTTTAAAAGACACAAACCAACTACAAAAATTACCGGACCTGTAACTGTAGACTCATCTGCCTACAATACAGATACAGTAGGCTTGACAGATACATTAAGCCAACAAATCATCAATGGATTAACTTCAAGTTGGTTGAAAGAAGCAAATTTCAAAACCTTTAGTAGTAAAACAAAAGTTGCGTTTGAAAGATTTGGTGAAAAGCAAGATTTGATTGCCCACATTAGAATTAAAAAAGATGATGTTATTTGGGTTTCAGTAGCCGCCATGGGTGGAATAGTGCAAGTTGCAAGACTGAATATCACCAAAGACACAATCAAAATGATTAATTACATTGATAAAGAGGCAACAATTTTACCGATGTCAGAAGCACAAAAACTACTACCAGTTCCAGCCGATTTTCAAACTCTTCAAAACCTTATTTTAGGAAATAGTTTACACAAAGAAGGGCTCATGGTTCATGTGTACGAAGCTGATGATTTGTTTATGCTTCAAATCAATGATACGATTGTTAATCAATTAGTTGGTTTCAGAAAAGTAGATAGTTTGTTGACGAGTATTCAAATGATTTCATCAAAAGCGAATGGTGCTACTGGCTTTTTAAGACTTTTGGATTATACACCTATCAACAATCAACCTTTTTCAATGAAAAGGGAAATTATAATTGAAAGCAAAAACAAACAATATTTTTTAGGTTTAGATTTTGTGAATGTTGACATTGATAAACCGGTTGATTTACCTTTTACAATTCCAAAGAATTTTAGAAGAAAATAATGGAAATAAAATATTGTTCGAAGTAGTTTATATTATATTTGTTTAAAAATAATCATTACATGAAGGTTGTCCTATTTGCTGGAGGAAGAGGAACAAGAATTTCGGAAGAATCTGCTTTGCGCCCAAAGCCAATGATTGAAATCGGTGGAAAACCAATTTTATGGCATATCATGAAAATATATGCAGCATTTGGACATACAGAATTTATTATCTGCTTGGGGTATAAAGGTTGGATGATTAAAGAATATTTTGCCAACTATTTTCTGCATAACGCCGACATAACCGTTAACCTTGCGAACAACTCATTAGAAGTACATCAAAACAATGCTGAACCATTTAAAATTTCGTTGATAGACACTGGGCTAGATACAATGACGGCTGGCAGATTGAAAAGAGTTTTACCCTATATCGGCAATGAGCCTTTCATGCTTACTTATGGAGATGGTGTTGCGAATGTTGACTTAAATGAGCTCTTTGCATTCCATAAATCGCATGGTAAAATATGCACCATGACTGCCATTCAAGCTACAAGCAGATTTGGAGTTATTAAAATGGAAGAAAATGGTAACATCAATAGCTTTGAAGAAAAACCTGCCGATTCTGGCACATGGATTAATGGCGGTTTTTTCATTATTGAACCTAGTATTGAGCAGTATTTGCACGACGATGCCGATGACATGATGTGGGAACGACAACCCATGGATGATCTTGCAAAAGACGGACAAATAGCAGCTTTTAAGCATCATGGTTTTTGGAAATGCATGGACACGCTTCGTGATAAAGAAGAACTTGAACACTTGTGGCAACACGAGCCTTTATGGAAAAACTGGTAAAATATTTGATCAAGCCATTTAATTTTATTGATGATGTTGAACCAATTGAAAGCAACTTTTGCTGGTAAAAAAATATTCTTAACTGGACACACAGGCTTCAAAGGCGCTTGGATGCTACAATTGATTCATCAACTTGGAGCGATGGTGAAAGGATATGCATTAGAGCCAGAGCATGATCATGATTTATATAATCAAATAAAAGGGGAACAATTTTGTCAATCTTCAATTATTGGCAACCTGAAAAACCTCGACTTACTTCAACAAGAATTAAAAAGCTTTAAGCCCGATTTTGTTTTTCACCTTGGTGCACAATCCTTAGTACTCAGAAGTTATGACCAACCAATTGATACTTTTATGGTCAATGCTATTGGAACAGCTCATGTGCTCGAAGCCATGCGAAGCTTGCAAAATCCTTGTGTCGGGTTAATGATTACTACTGACAAAGTATATGAAAACCCTGAACGTGGGATTGCCTTTCATGAAGAAGATAAATTGGGTGGCTATGATCCATATTCAGCAAGTAAAGCTGCAGCTGAAATCGTTATAGACAGTTATCGACGTTCGTTTTTTCCAACTGAAAAATGGGAAGAACATAGAATTAGCATTGCAGCTGTAAGAGCTGGAAATGTAATTGGTGGTGGCGATTTTTCAAAAGATAGAATCATTCCAGATATAGTTAATGCAATTGAAAAAGGATCAAATGTTGTTTTAAGAAAACCAAATTCCATCAGACCTTGGCAACACGTGCTGGAGCCGATTTGTGGTTATTTGTTACTAGCCTCAAAAATGGCAAAAGAGCCCATTAAATTTAGTGGCGCTTACAATTTTGGACCTGAAAAAGGGGATGAGAAATCAGTTGAATCTTTAACCAAAATATTTCTTGAAGTTTTTGAAAAGCCAAATGCATACGAAATTCAAATTTCAGATAAAAACCCACACGAAGCAAACCTGCTATTGTTAGACAGCAGTAAAGCAAAAGAAAAACTAGCTTGGCATCCAAAACTCAATGCGGAACAAGCTATTAGATGGACAGCTGAATGGTATGCAGATAAAAAGCAAAGTGCAATTGAAAAATGTCAACAACAAATTGATGCGTACTTCAAATTTGAATAAGAATGTGGACAATTGAACCAACACCTCTTGCAGATGCTGCAATCATTAAGCTACCTGCATTTCAGGATGAAAGAGGAACTTTCATTAAAACATTTAATAGTCCAATTTTAGAAGCAGCCGGCATCCATTTCGAATTAAAAGAAAGCTACTTTTCCTATTCTAAAAAAGATGTTATTCGTGGCATGCATTTTCAATTGCCTCCACATCAACATGTCAAAATTGTTTTTTGTCCCAAAGGAGCGATTCTAGATGTAATAGTAGATTTAAGAAAAAATAGCTCCACATACGGACAGTTTTTTGCTCATGAATTATCAGAACAAAATCACCTTGCCTATTATATTCCTGAAGGATTTGCACATGGATTCAAAGCATTAACGGACGACGCAATGACCTACTATTTAGTGAGTTCGGCATACAGTCAGCAACATGATACAGGCATTCTTTACAATAGCATTGGATTAGATTGGGAAATTAAAAACCCCATAATATCAAATAGAGATTTAAGTTTCCCTTCAATTATAGAATTCAATTCGCCTTTTTAAAAATTTTGATTTCAATAATCAAGCATTAAACAGTATTTTATTTTTAAAGTAACTTTTGTCAAGTTGTTTAAAATTTTAAACTAATTCAACAGCAAAAATCAACTATTTATGACCACATTGCCTTGAAAAGTAATTTATATATAATCAACTATTTTTTAAATCCGAAATACTGATAATAACGAACTAGAATTCCAAATAAAAAGTGGAGAAAATTTCATCGCTCTCTAAGCTGCATTTTTTA
>CAZNVQ010000016.1:0-20565 GCA_964576425.1 uncultured Flavipsychrobacter sp.
AAATAAAAAAGCCAGCCTGAGAACAGGCCAGCCCCTATAAACCCTATCACTATGAAAACTTATGTAAAATAATAAAATGAAAATTAAAAAAACAAAAAATTAATCTAATTTTTATTTTTATAAAATATTTATAACTATAGTTAGTTATCTCATATCGAAATGATAAAAAAAGCCAGTCTGAGAACAGACCGGCTTTAATAAACCCTATCACCATGAAAACTTCAGTTTAACGCCCCTGTTAAAACTAAATTAAAACAAAGATAAAAACTAAATTAATTTCAGGCAATTAATTTTATCTATATTCTTATTTTTTCTTTTTAGGTGTAAATATGGCAATCATTCTTTTCCCTTCCATTTTAGGCATAGATTCAAGTGAACCTAACTCAGCAAGACGTTCAGCAAATTTCAAAAGCAACAACTCACCACGTTCCTGAAACATAATTGCTCTTCCTTTGAATTGAACGTAGCATTTTACCTTATCGCCATCTTGTAAAAATTTTTCAGCATGTTTAGATTTAAAATCAAAATCATGATCATCCGTATTAGGGGTAAATCGTATTTCTTTTACCTCAGATTGTTTAGATTTAGCTTTTTGCTCTTTATCCTTTTTCTTCTTTTCGTAAAGGAATTTTTGATAGTCAATTAACCTACAAACTGGTGGAACACCATTGGGTGAAATTTCAACTAAATCCACTTCTTTTTCTTGTGCTAATTTAAGGGCTTCTGCTATTGGGTAAACACCAGGTTCGATGTTTTCGCCTACTACCCTAACTTCTGCTGCTGTAATTTCTTCGTTGAGCTTGTGTTCTCTTTGAACTTGTTTAGGTCTGAATTGTGGGCCTCTACCTTTTTTCTGCATTAATTATTTTTAAATGATAGCAAAAATAGTGTATTTGTTATTGCAAAACGAATTTCCGTAGGAGATTATTCAATTTCAAAATCAATATATTTGTTTTTAAACTACAGTGAAACTAAAACCGTTTACAACAAAAAGCCTCATGCTTTTGCATGAGGCTTTCCTATTCAATAATTTTAAAACTAATTATTTCCTTTCATTTGAGCTACAATCGTTTTTTTGATTTGTTGCACAAACTCCTCAGTTGCCATTGCACCTTTGTCCCCTTCTCCATGTACACGAACTGAAACCTTTTGCTCCTCCATTTCTTTCTCACCAACAATCAACATATATGGTATTTTAGCCACCTCTGTATCTCTAATTTTTCTACCAATTTTCTCAGCTCTGTCATCAACTTCTGCACGAACATCTTCAGCTGCTAATGATGCTACAACTTGCTGCGCATATTCATTAAACTTGTCGCTGATAGGAAGCACCTTTACTTGAAGTGGAGACAACCATAGAGGTAAGTTTCCTCCACAGTGTTCTAGTAAAACCGCCACAAATCTTTCCATTGAACCAAAAGGTGCGCGGTGAATCATTACAGGTCGTTTGCGGGTGTTATCGCTATCAACATATTCTAATTCGAATCTTTCAGGAAGATTGTAATCCACTTGAATGGTGCCTAGCTGCCAACTTCTTCCTAAAGCATCTTTCACCATGAAATCCAGTTTTGGACCATAGAATGCTGCTTCGCCATACTCTACAACTGTCTTCAAACCTTTTTCTGCCGCGGCTTCCATGATGGAGTTTTCTGCAATTTCCCAATTTTCATCGCTACCAATATATTTTGAACGGTCTTCTTGGTCTCTTAGTGAAATTTGAGCAGTGAAGTTTTCAAAACTTAATGTACGGAACACATACATCACTAAATCAATTACTTTTTTAAACTCTTCTTTCACTTGTTCTGGACGACAAAATAGATGTGCATCATCTTGTGTAAAGCCACGTACACGTGTTAAGCCATGAAGTTCACCAGATTGCTCATAACGATAAACAGTACCAAACTCAGCTAATCGTAAAGGAAGGTCTTTATAAGAACGTGGCGAAGATTTGTATATTTCACAGTGATGAGGACAGTTCATTGGTTTCAACAAAAACACCTCGCCCTCTTGTGGAGTTGTTATAGGCTGAAAAGAGTCTTTACCGTACTTATCCCAATGCCCTGAAGTAATGTATAATTGTTTACTTCCAATGTGGGGTGTTATCACAGGCAAGTAACCTGAAGCCAATTGTGCTTTCTGTAAAAACTGTTGTAAACGTTCACGTAACATGGCTCCTTTGGGCAACCATAACGGTAATCCACTGCCTACTTTTTCAGAAAAAGTAAACAACTCTAATTCACGACCAAGCTTTCTGTGATCCCGTTTTTTAGCTTCTTCAAGCAATGTCAAATATTCGTCAAGTTCTTTTTGATTAGGAAAAGTGATTCCATAAATGCGGGTAAGCATTTTATTTTTTTCATTTCCTCGCCAATATGCACCTGCTATATTGGTTAATTTTACTGCTTTGATTACTCCAGTTGAAGGAATGTGAGGACCACGACATAGGTCTGTAAAATTCCCTTGTTGATAAAATGTAATTTCACCATCTTTTAAATCTTGAAGCAGCTCAATCTTGTACGAGTCTTGCTTTTCAGTGAAATAGTTGATAGCATCTTGCTTGCTAATTTCTAACCTAACGTAAGCATTGTTTTGCTTAGCTAGCTCTTTCATTTTATCCTCTATTTTCTTTAAGTCTTCTTCTGTTATCGAACGTCCACCTAAATCAATATCATAATAAAAACCATTTTCAATGGCTGGTCCAATCCCGAATTTTGTATCTGGAAAAATCACTTCAAGTGCTTCAGCCATTAAGTGAGCAGACGAATGCCAAAATGTTGTTTTAGCACCTCTTTCGTCCCAAGTCAACAATTTCAAATGAGCATCTGAGTGAATTGGTCTTGTTGCATCCCAAACTTGTCCATTGATTTCAGCAGCTATAACTTTCCTAGCCAAACCTTCACTGATAGATTTAGCCACATCCATTGCCGATGTTCCTTCATCATAGGTACGCACGGCACCATCTGGAAGTGTAATATTTATCATAATATAAAATCGCTTAATATAGGATTGCAAAGGTACAAATATAACCTACATCAAAAAATCTGATATTATGCTGAGCTTTACTAATTTATTCTATGAAAAACTTATCACTTAAACCAGAATTTATTTTGTAGTTGAGGTAGTTAATTTTGATAGAACCTTTTTTATTTCCATTTGATTTTTTCTTTTTGATGGAAACATCTTCACCTGCATCATAGTCCATTGCAACACCTTTTGGCACTTTGAACTCTTTCACATCAACGATAAATTGAATTTCGTCTGGGAGATTCAAAGACTTAAATTTCCCATAAGCCAATTCCATATTTATTGTACCACTCTCACGAGTTGTAGTTTCCGTTTTTAAAATTAATAGTTGTTCTGCATCCACCCATAATTTAGCTAATATTATTGGCGACTCCGTTTCTGGAATAACTTTCAAAACCCTTGCTGGACGTCCTTTCCACTGCTCTATACCAACGTCAATGACAGTAGCATCTCCCGATGGCATAAGATTGTTTAAAGTGAGACTAATGGATTTCTTTGGTAATATGGCAATTCCTCCATTTCGTTCTAACTTCATCTTATCAGGAAACTTGAAATATAACTTTCCTTTTAACGTTGGAACTTTCATAAATGGAACATCAATTTTCATTTGAACATCGGCAACATAATCTTTCACACGAGTCAGGTTTTGACGCAAGTCGTAAAACATTTGCTGTGAAGAAGTTGATTGACCAAATGAATCAACAGTAATAAAAAAACTAAGAACAGTGAAAAGAAGAATTCTAAATTTATACATTAGGATTTAATGTCTTTTTTGTTAAATAAATAAATGGTTAGCGACAAAAATATTGCTGTGTAAATGAGCAACACTGATGCTGATTTAGCTATTGCTTTATAGGGAACGGGATTGCTGAAAAAGCCTTTCCACGCAATCATGTGCGTAGTCATCAAATAAGGTTTCACCAATTCAAATGAAGGTAGTCCCAAATTGGTAATAATAGTAAAAAACAATATGATACCCATTGTGCTTACAATCGGTCCAATGGCATTGTCAGCAAAAACGGAAAGAAAAATAGAAAGAGCCGCAACGGACATCATGGCTAGAGCTGCAAATACAAGCGCATATACATAACGCCAAAAAATATCGTTTTGTAAAATCATCACCAATTCATCACTTTTAAGATTCAACATATCGCCTTTACCAAAAAGTAATAATGAAAAAAACAAGGAAACAATAGCCAACCAAACCAATAATAAAAGAGTGTATATCATGCTACCAATAAACTTTGCCCAAACTAGCTGTGCTCTTGAAATTGGCTTAGTTAAAAGCAAACGCAAAGTGCCAATACTCGCTTCTCCGGCAATTGCATCACCGGCTACAAGTGCCACCAGCAAAGGAATATTGACAATTAAAGATTGTAAAATGATGTAGGTAACGAGATAACCATTGATGACATTTCCTTGCAAATCAAATTGCTCTACAACTCCAGCTAATGCAAATTGAATAAACGTGTCGCCATCGGAAAGCATAGCCAATTCAATAATAAATGCAACCGCAGCAATAATGGCAAAACTGATGTAGGTTCTTGGCCTTTTAAAAATTTTAAATACCTCTTGTCTAATTAATTGTTTCATTTGTAAGTGAAATAAAGTATGCTTCTAAAGAATGACGTGATTTGATTTCTAAAATTTTTATTTCCTTTTCCACTAACCATTTATTCAATTCGGGCATTAATGAGGGATTCATTTTAGCTACAATTTGATTTGCTGAAACATCTTTAAAATAAGACTTCCAGCGACTTTCATTCACTACATTTGTAATATTCTTCTCTTCTAAGAAACGAATATCAAACAGAGTATCATTAGGATCAAGTAATTCAATAACTTTTCCTTCAACAACCTTTTTACCTTTGTGTAAAATCAGCATTTGAGTGGCAACTTGTTCAATTTCATAAAGCAAATGAGAACTTACCATGATGGTTTTACCATGATCAACAGCAAGCGAATGAATCAGCTGTCGCATTTCTACAATTCCTTGTGGATCAAGACCATTTGTTGGTTCGTCAAGAATTAATAAATCAGGTTGATGAATGAGCGCTATGGCAATACCCAAACGCTGTTTCATTCCTTGCGAGTAGGCTCTAACCTTATCTTTTTCTCGACCCTGTAGTCCAACAAGATGAAGGGTTTCATGCAATTGAGAGGAAGAAATATTCGCACCACTTAGCTGCGCAAACATATTGAGATTATCCCATCCAGATAGATAACCATACATATCAGGACGTTCAATAATAGCACCAACGTTTTTTAATAAATATCTACTTTTTTGAGTAAAATCCTTTCCCTTAATTTTGATGTTACCTTTATCCGGTTGAATTAATCCAACAGCCATTCTCATTGTTGTGCTTTTCCCTGCTCCATTTTGACCAAGAAAACCATAAACTTGACCAGCAATAACAGAAAAGGACAAATCATCAACTGCTTTGAAATCCCTAAAAGATTTTGATAAGTTTTTGACTTCTAATATTGGTTCCAATTCAATTGAATTTTAAAGTGTGCGCTCATCTAAATAAATGCAAGAATGTTAAATTTATTCTACGAAGGCAATTAAATATTATAAGGTAACAAGCTTGCTTTAATTTTGTTGGCATATGAAACGAGTTTTCCCGTTAATTGTTGTTTTAATCACCCTTTCTGTGTTGGGAATCATTTTTATCCAAATGTCGTGGATTAAAAATGCCATTGATTTGCGCAAACAGCAACATGACCAAGATATTGCACATGGGATTAATCAAATTAAAGAAGCATTTTATGACCGATTTTCAGTAAAAAACGGCTTGACTTTCAATGATGAAAACTCTAGAATGTATTACATGAAAGATTTTTCTGCCAATTTTTTGACAGAAGAAGAAATCAAACAAATTATTGATAAGTCGATGAAAAGAGCAAATGTTCATAACAAATATGAATATTCCATAATCGATATTTTCAGAAACCCAATCCGCAATTCAAAAGGATTCTTGAATGAGTACATTCCAAATGCTACAAGCACCCAAATAACAACCGAAAACTCCCCTTACAAAGAAACCTTGCTGCTATATTTTCATGAAGACAATAATTATATATTACGACAATTAGGTTGGGTCATAGCGGCTTCAATTGTTTTTACAGCCATTATCATTTCTGCGTTTTGGTTAACTGTTAGAACCATGTTTACTCAGAAAAAACTTTCTGAAATAAAATCTGATTTTATTAATAACATGACTCATGAATTGAAAACGCCACTAGCCACAATTTCACTAGCGATTGATGCTCTGACAAATGAGAAAGTAATTCATGACGCTGAAAAGGTAAAGTATTATGGAGCTATGATTAAAGATGAAAACAAACGAATGAACAAACAAGTTGAAAAAATCCTACAAGCCGCTAGAATAGAGCGTCAGGAGGTTACATTGAATTCACAACATTTGAATGTGCATGAATTGATTCATAAAGTAGCTGATAATCTTGCTTTACAAATTCAAGAAAAAAATGGTTCATTAAACCTTCAACTTTCTGCTAAAAAACAAAACATTTTTGTTGATGAAGTTCACTTCTCCAACATCATCTTTAATTTGTTGGATAATGCAATAAAATACTCCGTTGAACCACCAAAAATTGAGGTGGAAACTATGCAGCATAGTAATGTTTTAGCCATCAAAATCAAAGACAATGGCATTGGCATGAATAAAGAAACACAAAGCAGAATTTTTGAAAAATTTTATAGAGCACACACTGGCAATATTCACAATGTAAAAGGATTCGGTTTAGGTCTAAGCTATGTGAAAGCTATGGTGGACGCGCATGGTGGAAAAATTAAAGTGGAAAGCACTGTTGGAAAAGGAAGTATATTCACTTTGTTTTTCCCAATTAAATAAAGCATTTTGACTAATTCAAGTGATACTGAAAATAGAATTTTAAATAAATAAAACAAATATATTTAATTAAGGTTGTGATTAAAATTAAATTATGACAACTTTGGAGAATTATTATTTTTATCAAATCAAATTCGATAATTACTAAATCAATCTACAAATGAACAAAGCAGAATTAATTGAGCAAGTTGCTAAAGAGGCTGGACTAACAAAAGTTCAAGCAAACGTTACTTTGGATGCCGTTACATCCGCTATCGTTAATTCGTTGAAAAAAGGAGATAAAGTAACCCTTGTTGGTTTCGGGACATTCTCTGTTTCTCAACGTGCAGCTAGAAATGGTCGCAACCCTCAAACTGGAGAAGTGATTAAAATTAAAGCAAGTAAAACACCAAAATTCAAAGCTGGTAAAGATTTCGCTGAAGCAATTGCATCAGCAAAAAAGAAAAAATAATCCTAAACTAATATCTATGAAGGCGGCTCTCTTAAATAGGGCCGCCTTTTTATTGCTTAATAAGCAATTGATTCCAACAATATAACTATTGTCCATTAAAGCTCAATATAATTTTTGTTATACTTACTTTTGTAATCAATTAGATTTTTTTCAAAATGAGTAGAAATGGGAAAGTATTGGTGGCAATGAGTGGTGGAATTGACAGCACTGTCGCTGCTTTGATGTTACATCAACAAGGATATGAAGTTGTAGGAATCACCATGAAAACATGGGATTATGCTCATTCAGGTGGAGGTAAAAAAGAAACAGGATGTTGCAATTTAGATTCTTTCAACGATGCTCGTCAAGCCGCTGTTGACCATGGTTTTCCTCATTATGTACTTGATATAAGAGAAGAGTTTGGGGATTTTGTTATCAATAATTTTGTAGATGAATATATAGCTGGAAGAACACCAAATCCTTGCGTGCTTTGCAATACACACATCAAATGGTCTGCATTATTGAAAAGAGCAAACGCCCTAAATTGCGATTTCATTGCAACAGGACATTATGTAAAAGTTAGAGAAGAAAATAATAGATTTCTACTTTCCAAAGCAAAAGATTTAACTAAAGATCAGAGTTATGTATTATGGGGACTTGGACAAGAATGTTTGAGCCGAAGTATTTATCCACTTGGTGATTTATTGAAAACAGAAGTTCGTCAATTAGCCTATGATATGGGCTACAAAGAGCTTTCAAAAAAAGCAGAGAGTTATGAAATTTGCTTTGTTCCCGACAATGATTATCGTGGTTTTTTAAAAAGAAGAATTCCAACCTTAGAAGAATCAGTAAATGGTGGTGATTTTATTCTCAGTGATGGTACAAAAGTTGGTAAACATAAAGGATATCCATTTTATACTATTGGGCAAAGAAAGGGTTTAGAAATTGCTTTAGGAAAACCCATGTTCGTTACTCATATTTTTCCCGAAACGAACACGGTTGTTCTTGGTGAAATGCACGAACTTCAGCAAACAGAAATGATCGTTACAGGTTTAAATAAAATAAAATACGATTCAATTCCTGATGGCTTAAGCGCCATAACAAAAATTCGATACAAAGACGCAGGAACAGAAAGTATAATCCATAATATAAGTGAAGGAGTAAAAGTGGACTTTATACATTCCGTTAATAGCATTGCTCCGGGGCAATCTGCAGTAATCTATGAAGGTGACGACGTTGTTGCAGGTGGCATTATTAATCAAGGTAATACAAACAAGCAATCAATTATTAATTTTAGTTAATGTTACATTTTTTAATCAGAAAACAATTCGTTTTTTCGATACTTTAACTATATTTACGCAATAAGTTGATTCTGAAATTATGAGCAAGAAGTTTGTTCCGTTTTTACTATTGATAGTTTTTGTTGCATTGTTTTCTTGCAAAAAAGAAACAAGTAATAAATATGGCGAAGATTATACAAGAGGTTATTTCCCAACACAAATAGGCAGATATGTCATTTATGATATGGACTCAACTTTTTGGGATGATTTTTTAAAAGTAAAATCGCTACACAAATATCAATTACGCTACACAATTGCAGACACCTTCAGAGATAACCAAAAAAGATTATCCTACAGAATTGATGTTCATATTCGTAAAAACGATGCTTTAGCATGGAAAACAAGCCGAGTTATTTATGTTACTCCAACTGAAACTCACCTTGAATTTGTTGAGAGTAATCTACGGTTTATCAAACATGTTTTTCCAATTGCTAACAATATTTCTTGGAATGGCAACAGCATGATTTCCGCTCTAGATCAAGATTACACCTATTTTCAAGGTTGGAACTATAACTATACTAACTTAGGTTTATCTTACAACAACGGTAAATCTTATTACGAAAACACCGTAACTGTTAATCAAGCAGATGATTCTTTAAACAACCCTGAAACAATGCCAAACGACTACGCTTATCGTACTTTTTCAAAAGAAGTTTATGGCTACGATATTGGCTTAGTTTATCGCGAGATGACTCATTGGACCTATCAACCGACAATAGGTTATAGAAATGGATATAGTGTAGTAATGAGGGCTGTTGACCATAATTAATCAAATACTATGAGAAGGAATATTGCTTTTTTGCTTCTATTCCTATTTGTAATTTCTAATGTTGTTGCTCAAGAACAATATGCATTCCGTGTTTTTTTCAAAAATAAAATTGGTGCTCCAGAAATCAGCAACGCATCAACTTTTCTCTCTTCAAAAGCACTGCAAAGGAGAACTATTTGGAGCATCCCTATTTCCGAAAATGATAGACCTCTGAACCAAGCCTATATTGACACCGTCCTTAACCTAACAAAAAGTAAGTTTCAATTAAAATCAAAATGGCTAAATTATTGTGTAGTACTGCTCTCCGACTCATCTAAAATTCATTTGCTTGATAACAAATCTTTTGTTTCATTCACTCAATATATTTCCAATTATGGCAATGAATTACATCAAATAAATAATAAATTTAAATCTGAAAACGAATTCCCTTCAGTTTATAAATCAACTTCTGACTCAAGCTTTTACGGAGCTAGTTGGCAACAAAATAATTTATTAAATGGCATTTGCCTTCACGCTCAAGGTTACAAGGGTAAAGGTAAATTAATAGCAGTTTTAGATGATGGTTTTAATTATGTACCAACTGCTCCAGGTTTCGATAGTTTATTTAAGCAAGGAAGAATAATAGACAAAAAAAACTTTGTAACCAACGATACTTTTGTATATGGTTTTGGAAGTCATGGCACACAAATTTTAAGCACCATTTCGGGAAATATTCCAAACAATTTTGTTGGAGCTGCGCCTGATGCTGAAGTAGCCTTGTACATTACAGAAGATATTACATCAGAGCGACCAATTGAATTAGATAATTTTTTAGCTGCAGCTGAAAGAGCCGACAGCATTGGTGCCGATATTATCAGTTCTTCTTTAGGCTACAATTATTTTGATGCACCATCTCCAAGTTTAACGTATGCTAATTTGGATGGGAAAACAACTATTGCTGCACAAGCTGTCAATATCGCCACTCAAAAAGGTATAGTTTGTGTCATTTCAGCCGGCAATGAAGGTGGCAATTCTTGGAATTACATTCTCACTCCTGGCGATGCGGATAGTGCATTAACCATAGGATCCGTTGACATCAATAAAAATCCTGCAGGCAACAGCGGCTATGGACCAAACTCAGCAGGAATACAAAAACCAGATGTTTGTGCTCTTGGAAATCCTGGTGCTGTTTTATCAAGTGGACCTAATCCAATTTATATCAATGGGACATCAATTGCAACGCCGCAAATAGCTGGATTTACAGCCTGTCTTATGCAAGCCAATCCTTCAAAAAATCCGTATCAAATTAAAAATGCCATCAAAAAAAGCAGCCATTTATTCACATCACCAAATTATCATATTGGCTATGGTGTGCCTGATTTTTGTAAAGCTGCACAAATGCTTGAAATCAACAATTTAGATAGTGCATTCAGCAATATTAAAATTTTCCCTAACCCAACTGAAAATAGTTTTTGGATAACATTCATTGCATCAAAACCCAATAAAACACAGGTTTTAATATATAATAATCAAGGACAAATTATCTTGAGCAAAGAAGTATCAATTGAAAGAGGAGGCAATAAAAAACAAATAGAATTGCCTACAAACTTATCTTCAGGGTTATACTTCGGAACACTTCGAAATCAAGATGAAACAATCCATTTTAAAATTAGCAAACAATAATCTTAGTGTTTTTCTAAAACTGCAATAAACAAACAGTCAGCATTTTTTTCAATACCATTTATCAACTGTTGCTGCAACAAAACGGCATTGTTTTGGCTTATGAATTTGTCAACAACCTCCTCATTTTCTGCTTGAAAAACAGAACATGTTATGTAATACATTTTACCTCCTTTTTTCAAATATTTAAAAACATTACTAACAATTCTATATTGTCTTTCAGCGAATGCTTCAATATTAATTTCATCGAAAAAAAACAATTGCTCTGGCGTTCGAAACCAAGTGCCAGAACCACTGCAAGGAACATCGCAAATGATATGATCAAACTGTTTTTCTTTCAACACTTTAACCAACATCAATTCATCTGATACATCCACTTCAATCATATTTGGATACTTAAATCCATAGATTACAAATCGCTCAGACAAGTTGTTTAAAATTGACTTCCTAACATCTGAAACAGTCAATTTGATAGATACATTTTTATCCATCAATAGCAATGATTTTCCTCCTGCACCAGAACAACAATCCCACCATTGTTCATCCTTTTTAGGGTTAAAAAACGAGCCTGTTAATTGAGAGGAAGCATCTTGAATAACATAGTCTTTTGGAGAAAGAAAATTGTCAAGAGTAATTCCATTTTTCAACGCAATACAGTTGTCATCAATTTGCTCATACTCAATACTGTTTTGCTTTAGAGCGAATATTATTTTTTCTTGATGCCCTCTTATTCTAAGAAACAATTTATTTTGACTTGTCATGGCTTGGAGCCATTGTTGCTTATCAATTCCATTAGAAAAATTTAATGAAAAAGAAGCTAATAAGGATAAGTCAATTGAAATATTCAAACCTTTCAAAAAAACAACTTTCTCTTGAAACCCAGTAGTGTAAAGCTCAATCCAGCTTTCATCGAAGAATGTTGTGATGTGTTTGATTTCAGTAAAACCTAAAAACACACAAACTTGCATTCTTTTTTCAAAACCCAATGTTACACTCACTGCTTTAGCAAATCGATACCAGCAGTAACTTAATTCAGCCAATAATTTTCGATCTCTGCTACCTAATTTGGGCTGTTGTTTAAAATAATTTTTCAGAAAATGAGCCAATGGCATTGACCCATCATACTTGTTTATAATCCACTCGATATGGTTCCAGATATACCTCAAAACAGAATGTGTTTTACTTTTTTAAAGCAAGCCCTCATCATTTAAACTTGTAAAGTTATTTCCCGCAACAATGATATGGTCTAACAAGCGAATATCCATCATCATTGCTGAATCTTTCAGTTTTTTAGTTAAATCTAAATCTGCTTTACTCGGTTTTAAATTGCCCGATGGATGATTATGGGCAACAATTAGTTGGTTGGCTCCATTTAACAATGCGTTTTTCAAAATTATTCTAATATCTGCAACAGTTGCAGTAATCCCACCGCTACTGATGGCTTCATATTTAATTATTTTATTAGCCTGATTTAAATACATGACATAAAAAACTTCGTGATTCAAATCACGCATTAGTGGAATTAAGATATCTGCAGCAGTTTGACTTGAAGAAACTGTTGGACGTTTTAATCCTTCAGACTGTTGTCGACGCCTTCCGAGTTCAAGAGCTGCAGCAATTGTGATGCCTCTTGCAGTGCCAATGCCTTTTACTTTCGTCAATTCAGTCAACGACAATTTACCCAATTCATGAACATTGTTGTGAGCCAAAGCCAATATATCCCTTGCTAAATCAATGGCGGAACGCTCTTTGGTGCCACTTGATATTAGCAATGCCAAAAGTTCTGCATCGGTTAAAGCAGCAGGTCCTTTTTGAACCATTTTTTCACGTGGTCGGTCTTCTTCAACCCAATTTTTAATGCTCAAATACTGTTTTCCCATTATGAGTTTTTCAAGTTGAGTAAATTATGAATATTTATCCGGAAAGTTATAAACAAAAGCAAATGACTATTACTTATGCAGCAATAGAATGATATTGAATATCAGGTTTTACCTTTGCACATAAATTTATTCTAAAGGTGTCTGTTCAAGCTAATTACATTACCTACCCATCAACTCAATCTTTTAGTCCTTTAGTCATCGACTATCTTGCTGAACATAATAATCTTGATTCTCTATTCACATTTTCGCCAAATCAAAACGGTATTGAAAAAGCTATTTTAGAAAGAAAAAAATTTCCTGTTGATAGAAATTTACTTGCCAAAGTTTTGCTTGAACAGTATAAGAATTTACCAAATAACGAAATTGCTCTCAATCAAATTGAAAAACTAAAATCAGAAAATACGTTTACAATTTGCACGGCACACCAACCTAATTTGATGACCGGATATTCCTACTTTATTTATAAAATTATGCATGCTATTAAACTAGCAGATAATCTTAAAGTGGAATTTGCAGATTATGATTTTATTCCTGTTTATTATATGGGAAGTGAAGACAATGATTTAGAGGAATTAGGTCAATTTTTCTACAACCATAAAAAGTATGTTTGGGAAGGTGACGGACAATCAGGTGCTGTAGGAAGAATGAAAACAGAGGGACTAAAACCTATTATTGAAGCCCTTTTCAAAGAAATGGGACCACCTAGTGAACACCTTGATTCTATTAAAACAATAATTGAAAATGCCTACTTAAAGCATAAAACAATTGCTGAGGCAACGATCTATTTTGTGCATCAATTATTAGGTCACTTTGGTTTACTTATCATCAATCCTGATAATCAAAAATTAAAAGCTTGTTTCAAAAACAATATTAAAGAAGAACTTTGGAATCAATCTTCATTTCCATTAGTTAATGAAACCATAAATATCATTAACCAAAACTATAAAGCCCAAGCACAGCCAAGATCAATCAATCTTTTTTACTTAAAAGATAATCTTCGTGAACGAATTGAATTTGATGGCCAACATTGGAAGGTTATCAACACTTCTATTCAATTCAACAGCAAAGAGTTGGAACATGAAGTTGAAGAACACCCTGAAAGATTTAGCCCAAATGTGATTCTTCGAGGTGTTTTTCAAGAAACAATTTTACCCAACGTAGCTTTTATTGGCGGCGGTGCTGAAGTAGCTTATTGGCTTCAATTGCAATCAACATTTCATCATCATAAAACCTTTTATCCTTGTTTGTTGCTTCGACAATCGATTTTGTTTATTTCAAAAAAGACCAATGAATTAATTGAAAAACTAAATCTAGAAATAGAAACTTATTTTAAAGAGTCTAATTTAATAATCACCAATTTTATAAAAGAAAAATCAAATCATTCTTTAAACAATGTTGCAGAACAACAAAAGTTGTTCGAAATAGAAGAAAGCTTAAAAGCTAAAGCAAGTGAAATTGACACAACGTTACTCTACTCTATTGATGCGGCTTTGACAAAAATGAACCATCAATTATTGGTAATTGAAAAAAAATTGATGCGCGCCGAAAAGAAACAATGGTCTTTTGAAATAAATAGAATTCAAACCATTAAAAATCATTTATTTCCAAATGGTTTTTTACAAGAAAGAAGAGTAAATTTCTTGGAATTATATCTTCTTTACGGACCAAAATATTGGGATTACTTATATGATTTTATAGAGCCGCTTAGAAATGAATTTCTTATTCTTACTGAGTCTAATTTTTAATACAGTTTACAAAATATTATTTATTAAATTTACACAATGAATAATCCTACAACCATGCACAAATCATCGCTAATACTGATGTTACTTTTGTTTTTTTCAACTCATTTATTAGCACAAAAGCCTGGTTTTAACGCAGGTTTTAAACTTGGTGCCAATCTCAATCAAATTGATGGAAAATATTGGGAGAATGGTATGAAAACAAATTTACTTGGTGGTGTTTTTGCTTCTGTTGATGGTATTCACTTTGGCGTACACCTTGAAGGGTTATTCACACAATCAACCTTTGTAACTGGTGCTGGTTTCAACGATTTGTACAAAGACTACTATCAAGTGGGAAAAGATTCTATTCTTAATGGTCGCTTTCGTGTAAGCGCATTTTCTATTCCATTGTTATTAGATATCAGACCAATTCCAAAAATTAAATTTCAAATCGGACCTCAATATTCTGGAATCCTTGATGTCAATGATCAAGACAACCTACTTATCAACGCAAGTAAGCTTTTTAAATCGGGTTCCATTGATGGTGTTGTTGGCGTTTGGGTTGATTTATTTGCTCATTTCAATATAGGAGCTAGGTATATAGTTGGTTTATCAAACATTAGTAAGGTAGAAGGTTTGACACTTAACTCTCAAGAAGTTTCGGATGCCTGGAGACAGAAGCTAATTCAAATACACATTGGGTATAACATCTTCTAAAAAATCTAGACAAAGCACAATTATAAACGATAAAAGGCTGATGAAATTGAATTCACCAACCTTAATTAGGTCCTTGTGTCAGAAATTTATTTTAGCAAAGAACTGATTGAAAGCTTATTTGGACATCCATACCTTTTGTTGGTTACACAAGAAGATAACATGGACAAAGCCAACACGACAGTCAGAACAGGTAATACTCGACGAAAAGTTGATTTCACTTGCATAGTTTGATTTACTTATTTAAAAACTAAATTCCTCAGTTACTTTTGTACGAAGTTAAGCAATTTTGATGAAGCATATACATTTTATAGCTATAGGAGGTGCCATTATGCACCAACTTGCCATTGCTCTTTCGAAACAAGGGCACAATATAAGCGGAAGTGATGATGAAATTAACGACCCTGCCAAAACAAATTTGAAAAATCTTGGACTCCTGCCTCAAGAACTTGGTTGGTTTCCTGAAAAAATACATGAAAACTTAGATGCTATTGTGCTTGGAATGCATGCCAAAGCTGATAATCCTGAATTAATTCGAGCGCAGGAACTTGGAATATCAATATATTCATTTCCAGAATATATGTATGAGGTGAGTAAAGAAAAAACTCGTGTAGTTATCGCAGGTAGTCACGGTAAAACGACGATTACATCAATGGTAATGCACATCTTGAAAAAACAAGGAATATCATTTGACTATCTCGTTGGTGCAAAGGTGGAAGGTTTCGACCAAAGTGTTCAAATTTCAGACGCGCCAATCATCGTTCTTGAAGGAGACGAGTATCCAGCTTCTGTGATTGAAAAAAGACCAAAAATATTTTTCTATCATCCACATATTAGCGTATTAAGCGGAATTGCTTGGGACCATGTCAATGTGTTTCCAACTTATGAAAATTATTGCTATCAATTCGAGCATTATTTGAGCAATATGGACAGTTCTGCAAAACTTTTTTACAACAACGAAGATCCAGAAGTGATAAGGATTGTAAAAAAATCTGCAGAACATTTGAGTATTCGCGCTTACGCCAAACCAAATTTTCATTATGAAAACGGTGAAGCAATTTTAGAAACAGAATTTGGACATCTAAGACTAAATGTTTTCGGAAGTCACAATCTATTGAACTTACAAGCAGCTGTTGCTGTTTGTGAAGCCTTAGGAATCAGTAGAAAAGATGCCTTACAATCAATAGTTGATTTTACTGGTGCAGCAAAAAGATTAGAAAAACTCTTTTCTACTCCAAAAATTGTTGCTTTTCGTGACTTTGCTCATGCTCCTTCAAAACTAAAAGCTACGCTTGCAGCGGTTAGAGAAGCTTATCCTGACCATGAATTAATTGCTTGTTTTGAACTGCATACTTTCAGTAGTTTATCTGAAACTTTTTTAGCAGAATACAACCAAACTATGAGACCAGCTGACAAAGCATTTGTATTTTTCAGCCATCATGCCCTTGAGCTGAAAGGCTTACCACCATTGAAAAAAGAAATTGTTCAAACTCATTTTGGTACTTCAAATCTTCAAGTTTTAGATAATAAAGAAGCTTTACAAAAAAGTGTTTTAAAAGCAATTGAAACTTCACAAAAACCAGTTTGTCTTTTGTTGATGAGCTCCGGGATTTTTGATGGTATCGATTGGCAAATATTTAATTCTTAAACCTTATAATACTAAAAATGGGCAACCTAAATTTGAAAAGACCAATTCTGTTTTTTGACTTAGAAACAACAGGCGTTGATGCAGCGAAAGATAAAATTATTGAATTAGCTATGGTGAAAATTTCACCAAATGGCAATCGTGAAACTTTGGTAAAAAAAGTGAATCCAGGTATTCCAATTCCTGCCGAAACCACTGCTATTCATGGCATCACAGACGAAGACGTGAAAGACGCTCCTCTTTTCAAACAAATTGCTCATGAGATTTATGAATGGATGAAGAATTGTGATTTAGGTGGCTATAACAGCAGTAAATTCGATATGCCTTTATTAGCAGAAGAGTTTTTGCGCGCTGGTATTCAAGTTGATTTTACCGAGAGAAACATGGTAGATGTGCAACAAATATTTTTTAAAATGGAAAGCCGTTCGCTCAGTGCTGCTTATCAATTTTACTGTAATAAGAACCTTGAAAACGCTCATAGCGCAGAAGCGGACATTTTAGCTACAATAGAAGTTTTGGAAGCCCAACTCGACCGTTATGAATCATTGCCAAAGGAAGTGAAACCATTACATCAATTTACAGGCGGAGAGGAAATGGTGGATTATGCACGCAGAATGATTATGAAAGACGGCAGCCCAATTTTCAATTTTGGGAAATATAAAGGCAAAAAAGTGGAAGATGTTTTCAACCAAGAACCTCAATATTACGATTGGATGATGCAAGCAGATTTCCCTTTACACACGAAGCAAAAAATTTCAGAAATATTAAATAAAATGAAACTTTCTAACGGAAGATTTAAATAGTTATTAAGTTAGAATATATTTAATTTCAACATCATCATTAATTTAACAAGACAATTCTTGTTTATTTGATATTTTGCAACCTATTAATTTGCCCAATTTGGACAAGCTCGTCATCATACCCACATATAACGAAAAAGAAAACATTGAAAAAATTATTCGGAAAGTACTTTCGCTTTCCGGGAATTTCCATGTTTTGATTGTAGATGACGGTTCACCGGATGGTACCGCTGCAATTGTCAAAACTTTACAAAATGAATTCAAACATAGTCTTCATTTGGTTGAAAGAAAAGGAAAACTAGGACTCGGAACTGCTTACATCTTTGGATTTAAATGGGCTTTAGAACGTGGATATGAGTTCATATTTGAAATGGATGCAGATTTTTCTCACAATCCCGAAGATTTAATTCGTTTACATCAGGCATGTGCTGATGGGGCAGACGTTGCTGTAGGTTCTAGATATATTCGAGGCGGCAAGGTTGTGAATTGGCCTTGGGATAGAATTTTTATCTCCAAAGGCGGTGCATTATACACTCAGTTAATAACTTTTATGCCTGTTAAAGACCCAACAGCAGGTTTTTTATGTTATCGAAGAAAGGTACTTGAAACCATTCCATTGGATAAAGTCAAATTTATTGGTTATGCTTTTCAGATTGAAATGAAATACAGAGCATGGCAGCTTGGTTTTAAAATCAAAGAAGTTGCCATTACTTTCATCGACCGCACCGAAGGACAATCCAAAATGTCAAAAGGCATTGTGAAAGAAGCTATTCGTGGTGTTTGGGAAATGAAAAAACATGGCAAAGAAAGAAACGAATAAATATCTTTTATCCTAACTTCTGTGAAGCTAACCAATGTCTAGAATAAGGTCCTTGATCGAACAATAAATCTAAAATGCTTAAGTTAGGTATAAATCCGTTTTTATCCTGAAATACTTGCTGGTATTGACTCATGTTGGCTGATTCTTCTATCCTTAATTTAGGCTTTGAATGCCTCAAATCAATTGTTGCATCCGGATATTCTTTTTGAAATTCTGATGTCCATTGCTCGTCAAATTTCAATTTTAATTTTTGTTTTAACCATTGAACTGATGCATAATTAAAGTCCACAAGATGATCACATTTTTCAGAAAAAATTAGCTCTAATTCTGGTGCATAATGCTCGAAAAAAGGAGAACTATTATATGCTGAAGCTAGTGTTTTAAACTGTTGCTTTTGCCAATCTTCAGCGTATGAAATTGATATATTTTTCACAGCAGATTTTTGATCTCTGCCATTATTCAAAGGAATACTCATCGTCATCAATCCATTTGATGTTGCAATATTATACCGATTTCTGTACGACATTTTTTCGAAATGCTCCTCCTTGTCCCACACAACACAATCCACAAGCAAAACATTCACCCACCAAAAGATGGAAGGGAAAGGCAGAACAGAACTAACAAGAAAAGACATAAGTTAAGTGAGTATTTGATTTAGTAATTTGCAAGCTATTCAAAACTAAGACCTGCACTAAAATAAAATGCTATTAAACATAAAAAATATCAAAAAACAGATTTCAAACATAGACAAAAAATTAGGCGTTTCATTTCTTCTGATTTTTGGGTACTTGAATTGTTATGGTCTTCAAGCGGTAGTAAAACATAATTTATTTTATACTTATAATGAAATCCAAAAAACGTTTATTCCAGAGCTAGAAATTCAGTTTGAGGTAGATCCACAAACGATTTTATTCGAAAAGAAAGACAATTCATGGAATGCAAAAATAAAAGTAGACATCAGTATTTTTATTGATGATGAAACTTATAAAGAAGACCATTACATCTTGAAAACACCACCGGTGAATGAAGGTATCAAAACCTTGACTCAGAAAATAATGGATCTAAGGAAATTTAATTTAAAAAAAGGAAAAATAAATTATCAAATAACGATTACTGACCAAATAAAATCCGAAAATAGTCTTTCATTTAGTTATGATGTTGAACCAACAGAAATGAAGTCAGGTCTATTTTTTAGCAACATTCAACTCATTGATACACTATTTCCACTTCAATCAAACGATAGTGTTTTCTTGAAAAATGGGATTCATCAAATTCCGTTCGTTGTTGACTTTTTAGAAAATAAAAAGACATTACATTACTTCGCTGCTTGTTATCAAACTCAAGAAGCATTGAAAGAAAATCAAAATTATTTTATCAAAACTTTTATTTCAAAAAAACCGCTAGAAAGCACTATTTACAACCTTTCCAAAACTTCAATCCTACAGCATCAAACCACCAATTACATTCAAGGTGATATCCCTATAGCCATGTTGAAATCAGGAAATTATTATCTCAATATGATTGTTGAAGATAGTTTCAAACAAACATTGCTAACAAATTCACTGTTCTTCCAAGTCTTGAACAAAAAACCAGAAGCATTTTCAAAACCAACAGAAGAAAAGGTTATTGAACAAAAAACTGATTCAATCAGTTATGTCAATTTATCAAAAACCTTCATCGTAAAATATACTCCAGCACAAATCAGAGCAATTTTAAAAATGTTGCTTCCAATTTCCGAACCTTCTGAACGCAATAGAATTAGCGAATTTCTTCGTTCTTCAGACGAGATGTACTCTAGGTATTTCATTTATAATTTTTGGGCAACAAGAGAGCCAAACAATCCAGAACAAGCTTGGAATCTATATGCTGAAAAAGTAAAGGTGGTCAA
>CAZNVQ010000016.1:20575-30147 GCA_964576425.1 uncultured Flavipsychrobacter sp.
ATAAATATAAATATAATTTTATAAAATATATAAATGGCTTATTTGGGAAACAAAGGTTATACTATCTTAAATAGTGAAACGTTAAATTTTGAATTTATTGAAAACCCTGTTTCCCCGGTGCATTTTAAAATAAAATTATCAGAGCTCTTAGAACAAAAAGATAAAATTAGTATTTTTAAAGAAAAAGTAAAGGTGGTCAACAAAAGTTTTGGTTCTTCTTCAAAACCTGGCTATGAAACTGACAGAGGGATTATTCAATTAAAATATGGCGCACCAACGGAAAGAATCATTGTCAATAATGAAGACGGCGCTTATCCTTACGAAATTTGGCAGTACAACAACCTGCCTAAAAACCCTAATGCCTTATTTTTATTTTATAAACCAGGCATTGCAGTTACTCAATATGATTTATTACACACTACTGTTCTTGGTGAAGTAAGAAATAAACAATGGCGAAACAATTTATACCTCAATGGAACTAACGCTGACCCTTTAAACTCAAAAGCTGAATTTTACATTGGCACCAGATAACCTGAACTTATGATTCAATTTTTCAAATACCAAGGAACTGGAAATGATTTTATTTTGATTGATAATCGAGATAAAAACATAGAATTGACAACGGCTCAAATCGCATGGCTTTGCGACCGCAGAATGGGAATTGGCGCTGACGGCTTAATGCTACTGGAAACAGCTACTGGATTTGATTTCAAGATGATATATTTTAACGCTGATGGCAGTGAAAGCACCATGTGTGGTAATGGTGGTAGATGCATCAGTGCATTTGCTAAACGATTAGGTTTAGTGAAAGATAAAGCAAGTTTTTTAGCCATTGATGGACCTCATAATTCGTATTTCCTTGACGATGGGAGCGTTTGTTTAGCCATGATTGATGTTGATGAAATAATCAAAATAAACGATGATTATATTTTAAATACAGGCTCACCTCATTTTGTAAGATTCGTAGAGAATCTTCAAGATTTTGATGTATTTGATCAAGGAAAAAATATTAGAAATAAAGAGCATTTTCAACCTAAAGGAATTAATGTCAATTTCGTTGAAAGACTTCAAAATAAAATTTTCGTTAGAACATTCGAAAGGGGTGTTGAGAATGAAACATTAAGCTGTGGAACGGGTGTAACTGCTGCATCAATAGCAAGTGTTGGTGATGCCATAGGAAAATTTAGTATTGATATTCAAACGATAGGAGGACAACTCAATGTACAGTTTGAAAAAATAAATAAATATTCAGTGAAAAATGTTCAACTCACAGGACCAGCAACTTTTGTTTTTAGTGGAGAAATCTCTTTACAGAAATTAATTTAGCTATGAATTTGTGTTAGGCAAACTAACATAACTATCCATTGGCAGTCTTTTGGCAATGGATCTAGCTAAAGTCATTTCATCGGCATATTCAAGTTCGCCACCAAATGAAATTCCTCTCGCAATTGTGGTAATTTTCACAGGAATATCAACTAATTTTCTTGCAATATAGTAGGCCGTTGTGTCTCCTTCAATAGTTGGACTAAGCGCCATAATGATTTCTTCAACTTGATGCTCCTTGACTCTTTCAACTAAAGCATCGATAGTTAGTTGTTCTGGTCCAACACCATCAAGTGGAGATAAAATTCCACCCAAAACATGATACAAACCTTGATATTGTTGCGTTTGCTCAATGGCTATCACATCTCTTAGCGATTCAATTACACAAATTTGTTGCTTGTTTCTTCCCGTACTTGAACAGATATTACAAATAGGAGTGTCAGAAACATTATAGCATTGACTACAAAAAACAATTTGATGCCGCATGTTAGAAATAGCATTCGTAAACGCATCAACTTGATTTTTGTCTTGTTTTAGTAATTGCAACACCAACCTTAATGCAGTTTTTTTACCAATTCCTGGCAACTTTGAAAACTCCAATACAGCTTGTTCTATTAACTTAGAAGAAAAAATCATTTAATGCAATTTAGCTTATTTGTTGTTCAAAATTAAGACATAGAACAATCACTGTCGAACATAAAAAAAGCAGGTCGAAACCTGCTTTAAACAAAATTAATTCATATATTATTGAATAACAATTTTCCCTTGTTGTGCTTCGTCATTGATTTTGACTTGATAAATATAAATTCCTCTTGCAAGGTCATTTACTGGGAACGAAACAACTTGGTGACCTGCATTCACAGTTCCTAAATCTTTATTAGCAACTACTCGACCAGTGAAATCCATTAAATTAATTTGAACAGGTTGTGCGGTTGTCATTGTTAAATCAAAAGAAACCAAATCAGTTACTGGATTAGGATATATGCTAAGCAAGGCATTAGCAAATTGAATTTCATTTACAGCATTTGGTCCACCAAATATCAATTTTACATTTTTACATCCTGCATTATTGGATTTATTATTGTCTTTGAACGAATTGGTAATTGTATCAGGATTTACAAACAGACACAAAGATTTTGGACCATTTTTCGATTCAGGAAAATAAAAGTGAAAACTCTCCGTCAAATGCAAAGTATCATTTGGTTTTAATTTTCTTCCCGTCACATAAGATATCAATTTATCTTGTGTGTCCCATCGTCTTGTCAGAACTTCGCCGTCAAGAGAAAAACCAAAGTAAAATACATCAGTTGAATCCAAAGTTGTAGTACCTACATTTCTAACAACTGCGTCAGTTAAAAAAGGTGCATTGTTTGTAATATTGAAATTAAGCGGTGGGTAAACTAAAACCACATCTAAATCAACATTTTTCTGCGCCTTGAGTGCAGAAAATGAACACAATAAACAAAGAAGTGTAACTATTCTTTTCATGTGAATTATTTATTCAGAAATTAATTAATAACTTTTTAAAGTAACAAATTAGGGTAAATTTCGGTTCTTTTATTATTTAAAACAACTTTTCATTTGATTTATGACGATTTATATCCCTTTTGGTCTTTTTTTCTATCGAATCTTGAAATGCTTGAGTCAAATCAACCCCTGTTTGGTTCGCCAAACATATCAATACCCATAATACATCTGCCATTTCCTCACCCAACTCTTTACCTTTGTCCGACTCTTTTGATGACTGTTCTCCGAATTGTCTTACCATCAATCGACTCAATTCCCCAACTTCCTCCATTAATATTCCAAGATTGGTTAATTCATTAAAATAACGCACACCAATAGTTTTAATCCAATCATCAACCTGATTTTGCGCTTGCTTTATTGTAATTTCCATTGTTACATTTGTTTGTAATCACAAAATAGTTGAAATTGAACAAGTTTTCAGAAGAATAGCATTTTATCCTTTAGCAAAAATAAATAGTCAATAAATACCAATATGATCCAACAGTTTAGTTCTGATATCGAAGCGGCAAAAGCACTAAAAGCCAAATACGAAGAAGTTAGAAAAGCAATAGCCAACATCATTGTTGGACAAGACGAGGTTGTTAGTCAACTAATTACCTCCATTTTATGCAACGGTCACAGCCTTTTGGTCGGTGTACCAGGATTAGCAAAAACGCTATTAGTAAAGACTTTATCTGATGTTCTAGAACTTTCTTTCAAACGCATTCAGTTCACGCCCGACCTGATGCCAAGTGATATTACTGGCGCTGAAATTTTAGATGAAAATCGACAGTTTAAATTTTTGAAAGGGCCCATTTTTGCCAACATCATTTTAGCTGATGAAATTAACCGTACGCCACCTAAAACACAAGCAGCTTTGTTAGAAGCGATGCAAGAAAAAAATATCACAGCGGGAGGTACAGTTTATAAATTACCTGCACCATTTTTTGTTCTTGCTACACAAAACCCAATAGAACAAGAAGGAACGTATCCCTTGCCTGAAGCGCAACTCGACAGATTCATGTTTATGCTCAATCTCGATTATCCTAGTTTTGAAGAGGAGGTGATGATTGTGAAAAACACAACAGGTTCAAAGCAAAACGAATTGAAAAAAGTAATGAGTGCTGAAGAAATTCTTCAGTTTCAAGATTTAGTAAGACGTGTTCCTGTACCTGATAATGTAATGGAATATGCAGTAAGATTGGTGCATAAAACAAGACCAAGCAGCAGTTCCGCCACAACAATGACTCAACAATATATTTCTTATGGTGCTGGCCCAAGAGCTTCACAATATTTGATTTTGGGTGCGAAATGCAATGCCCTACTCAATGGTAAATTCTCTCCTGATATTGAAGATGTACAAAAAATGGCATTAGCAGTTTTAAGACATAGAATTGTGCGCAACTATAAAGCAGAAGCCGAAGGCATTACACAAGAAACAATTATCAAACAACTTTTCTAATCATCATGGAATCCAATGCTCAAAAAACTGATTTTCTAAAACATCAATATATAAAAATATTGTCTTCTAGCAATCCTAATGCAGAGCGACTTTGGGGTAAAATGAATTGGCAACAAATGATTGAACATATGGCCGATTCCTTTCAAATTGCCAATGGACGCGATATTCACAAGCTTGTTTCTCCTCCTGAAATTGTTGAGAAAATGCAGGCTTTCTTGATGAGCGAAAAACCTTTCAAAGAAAACACTCCCAACAATTTACTGCCTGAAACACCTCCAAACCCAAGACACAAAAATTTGGAAGATGCTATTTATGAATTACAAGAAGAAATCAATCATTTTTTTCTTGTTTTTGAAAATGAACCATCAAAAACAATTATGAATCCATTCTTTGGTGAACTCAATTTCCAACAGTGGGTTCAATTGCTTCATAAGCATGCTTGGCATCATCTGAAACAATTTGGGATTAGCTAATTTCTGTTTCTAGCATATACAAAAACCTTACAACCAATTGATACCAAAGAATCAATTGGTTTTTTGTTTTGACCAAGATGCTCACAAGTGTAAGCTAAATCTTTAGGATAAACACTAGTTAATATCATTGCCATTGTATCCGGTGAAGTACGATTGATAGAATCTAAACTCACATCCCAATTCAATAAATGACATTCTTTCACTTTAGCCCACCGACTACAATCAGGATGCATTTGAGTGTAATAAATAAAAGCAGGTCTTGCACCATAATGAACATATACCTGTGATGCAGCAAATCCTTTTTTGTTTTGAACATAATCAATTGCTTTTTCGATCGGTTCCACTTGAAAAGTATCGCTCATCATATATCGAGCACTACAGAAAAAATAAATTGAACTCAATCCAGCTAAGCATCCTAGAATTGGTATGAACTTTATTTTTAAACCCATCAATTGGTGAAAACCAACACCAATTAAGATTAAAAACAATGGTGTCATAAACAAAGCTACTCTTGGTATTAAAGAAAATTGATGTAATGCTGCTGCTACTATTGTGAGTGATATAGGCATCAAAATCAATAGTGATTTCCATCCCCATTTTTTAATTAAAAGGTATGTACCCAAACCTGCCATTATTATGTTAAACTTGTGCGCAAATGTTTGAAAACCACTCGCTTCTTTGAATAATCCATTGATAAGTTTTAAATTAAATTTCCACTCTTCATAGTTTTTTGGGAACAGTATTAAGAAATAATCTTCATGAAAATTTTGCAAATAATTGGAATCAATTTGAGGCTTCAAAACTAAAAAATAGTATAAGCCAAATTGAGCCAACCATGCTAAACTCAATATCACAATAACCCCCATCCAAGCATAAGCTTTTTTACCCCAAGACTCAAAAAAATAATACGCGCCAACTCCTGCAAGAACAAACACACTTGGCATTGAAGCCCAAATAGCCAAAGAACCAATAAGAAACCAATACAAGAAAAATTTCCATTTAGAAATCGCATTCCTATCCAACCAAAGCGCCATTGCAATCAATAGCAAAACCCACATCACATCAGGCATATATTGTTTTAACTCGGTGCTGTAGCGCAACATCATGTAACCCAAAGACATCAAGCCAATGGGATACCACAACGACCGAAGACCCGTGAGTTTCTTAAGAATCCAATATATCAATCCAAATGAAAGAAAACTAGAAATCAACGTATAAAAACGCAATGATTTTTCACCAATACCAAATAAAAAGGAAGACAATTTCAGCATCCACATAAAAATCGGTGGCGCATATTGTTCATAACTCAATGGCTTTGCTAATGAAATAAAATCTTTTTCAAAAACATTGCGGGCAAGATTGGATTCATCAATAAACAGATTTCTATTTTCATAATACACCAAAACTCTTGTGACAATTCCAAACAAGATTAATCCAAATGCCAAAGCCTTCCAAAGCTTTGATTGCATCTTTTCATTCCATTGAATTTGCATGAAACAAAAGTAGTATTTACGAGACTTTCAAGGAATACTTTAAATTGCAGTCAATATAATTCTATTGAAATTAAATTATTATCATACATGTCTTTGAAACAACTAAAAAATTATGCTCAGGGAGAATGGGTAACAGCGTCCAACTCTGGAGAAACCTTATTCAATGCTATTTCTGGTGAACCAATTTTCACCGCTAGCAGCGAAGGTCTCGATTTTGGTGCCATGATGCAATATGCCCGTCAAGTTGGCGGTCCTGCTTTACGCAAACTAACTTTTCATGAAAGAGGAAGAATGCTCAAAGCGCTTGCCATGTATCTATTAGAACGAAAGGATCAATTTTATGCTATTAGTGCATTCAGTGGCGCTACCAAAGCGGATAGTTGGGTGGATATTGAAGGTGGTATAGGAAATTTATTTACCTACGCAAGTCTTCGTCGCCAATTCCCAGACGAGCGTTTTTATGTTGATGGCGAAGCAGCCAAACTCTCTAAAAACAATACTTTCATCGGTCATCACATCATGGTGCCGCGCGAGGGTGTAGCCATTCACATCAATGCTTTCAATTTTCCTGTTTGGGGTATGTTGGAAAAAATTGCAGTGAATTTATTGGCAGGTGTTCCTGCAATTGTGAAGCCGGCTACCTTAACTTCTTATCTTACTGAAGTAGTTTTTGAATCAATTATAGAATCAAATATTCTTCCAAAAGGTGCACTACAACTGATTTGTGGCTCGGCAAGAGGTATTCTCGACCATGTGGAAACAGAAGACGTGGTTACTTTCACAGGCTCTGCTGACACTGGAAAAAAGCTTAAATCACATGCAAGAATATTATCTGAATCTGTTCCATTCAACATGGAAGCTGATTCCTTAAACTGCTGTGTTTTAGGTATGGATGTGCAACCTGGTTCTGCGGCTTTTGATCTTTTCATCAAAGAAGTGGTTCGAGAAATGACCACCAAAGCAGGTCAAAAATGTACTGCCATTAGAAGAATCATGGTGCCCGCAGACCGAGTAGAAGATGTTCAAATAGCATTAGGGAAAAGACTTGCCACCACAACAATCGGCGACCCATCAAAAGAGGGTGTTCGTATGGGTCCTTTGGCAGGTTTGACGCAACGTAATGAAGTGCGTGAAAAGGTTGAAATGCTTGCTAAATCCCAAGAAATCATTATTGGAAATCTTGATCAATTTGAAGTTGTAGGCGCAGATAAAGTGAAAGGCGCTTTTTTACCACCAATTGTTTTCCTCAACAACGATCCATTCAACAAAACTGACTGTCATAACATTGAAGCATTTGGTCCTGTTTCTACCATTTTGCCTTACCAACATTTAGACGACGCCATAGCACTTGCTCGCATGGGCAAAGGTTCTTTGGTTTGTTCAATTGTGACGCAAGATGATGCCATTGCTAGAGCATTTGTTTTAGGAGCAGCTTCGATGCACGGAAGAATTTTAATATTAAACACTGATTGTGCAAAAGAAAGTACAGGTCATGGTTCACCAATGCCTTTATTGGTTCATGGTGGTCCTGGTCGTGCTGGCGGTGGTGAAGAAATGGGTGGGAAAAGAGGCGTGATGCATTATTTGCAACGCACCGCTATTCAAGGTTCTCCAACAACAATTGGCGCCATTACCAACGTGTATCAGCAAGGTGGACAACAAACAGAAACTGATATCCATCCTTTCAAAAAACATTTTGAGGATTTGTTCGTAGGCGAAACACTGATTACCGCAAAACACACTGTTACCGAAGCCGATATCACCAACTTTGCCAATGTTAGTGGTGATAATTTCTATGCGCACATGGATGCCACTTCATTGGAAGGCACGATTTTCGAAGGTCGTGTGGCTCACGGTTATTTCATTCTTTCAAAAGCTGCAGGTCTTTTTGTTGATGCAAAAAAAGGTCCTGTTTTGTTGAATTATGGCATTGATGAATGTCGTTTCACCAAACCTGTTTATCCAGGCATGACAGTGGGCGTGAAACTGACTGTGAAAGAAAAAATTGACCAAGAAAAAAGAAGCGAAGAAGACATTGCAAAAGGCATCGTGAAATGGTTGGTGGATGTTTATGACCAAACAGGCGAAACCGTTGCTATTGCTACTATTCTGACAATGGTTAAAAAGAAAAATCAACAATAAATTTTTAAATTAATATATCGTATGCAACACAAAGAAGGTTATGTAAAATCCGAAATCGAACATGGCATTGCCACCATCGAGTTTTTTCATCCTGCAAGCAATTCCTTGCCAGGAGCCATTTTGACTGATTTAGCAAAAACAATTAATGATATAAGTTTAGACGAACGTGTGAAGGTTATCATTCTTCGAAGTGCAGGTGAAAAAGCTTTTTGCGCAGGGGCGAGTTTTGATGAATTGGTTGCCATCAATTCAGATGCAGAAGGAAAGGTTTTCTTCAACGGTTTTGCGCAAGTGATTAACGCTATGCGCAAGAGCCATAAGCTCATCATTGGTCGAATTCATGGCAAAGCAGTTGGCGGTGGTGTTGGTTTAGCCTCTGCTGTTGATTATGCTTTTGCAACTGAAGATGCTGCCATCAAATTGAGTGAACTAGCCGTAGGTATAGGTCCTTTTGTTGTTGGTCCGGCAGTAGAGCGAAAAATGGGCTTGTCTTGTTTTTCTCAACTCGCTATTGATGCCACAGAATGGCGCTCGGCAGATTGGGCTAAAAAACATGGTTTGTATGCTGAAGTGCATGCCACTATTGCGGAGTTAGATGACGCTATTGATGCTTTGGCAAACAAATTGGCTAAAAGCAGTCCCGAAGCGATGGCTGAATTGAAAAAGATTTTTTGGCGAGGCACTGAAAATTGGGACACTTTGTTGACCGAAAGAGCAGCAATTAGCGGAAGACTTGTATTGAGCAATTTCACGCGAAACGCAATTGCTCAATTCAAAAACAAAACAACTAAATAATTCCAATATTTAGCTTCATTCATTTCCTTATATCAATTCACCGATTAAAAGTGCTACTAGGATAATCCTATAGCTTTAATCGGTGTTTTGTTTTTTAATCCTCATCAATATTATTGCTTGTGAATTAAAAAAAATTATTAAATTCAATTATTTATTTCAAGAAACGTTCTTTGCTATAATTAAAGTTAGGAACACCACATCTTTTCAACCATTACCTTTAGGAGGGCATTAATATGAAAAACTTCATTTTTTTTACGCTGATATTAATGTCTTCATATTGCCAAGCACAGCAGCCAGGTTGGCTTTGGGGTGTGAATGGTAGTAATGCTGATGACGACGCTGCCAATGCGGTTACTCACGATAAACAAGGGAATATTT
>CAZNVQ010000017.1:0-3342 GCA_964576425.1 uncultured Flavipsychrobacter sp.
TCCCATCCAGTGCTTTGAGCTAAGCTGCCCACAACACCAGGGTTAAGAATTTGGTTTTTGATGTATTTATTATCTGCCACTCGGGTTTTATCTATAGCAGTGCTGCCTTGGCTAGAGGCAATTATTGTATTGGGGGCACCGTTCGTCACCCAACCAATTGGCATTTCACTCATCCCAAGCATATAACTCCCTGGTACTTCAATAGATTTTTTTTGTGTCGGAGCAATATCATTTGAAGTGCCAATCAATGCCTGTTTCCAGTACTCCAAACCCCAAGTTTTAATGGTAGGTTGTGTTATCCATATTCCGTATTGCAAACCCTCTCCAATAATGCTGTTGTGGTCAATGTGCAACTGATTAAATCTATATCCACTGTTCTTACTCGTTATCTTTATCCCAGCTTCATAAACTCCTGCAATCTGATTGTCCGTAATTTGATAGTTGCCATAATCTGGCTTACCAAACACATCTTTTGAATCCACAGTCAACTGTATCTTTAGCCCTATACAGTCTTCTTCATATTCCATCCTCGCTTTATTAACCTTATTTTGACTGAAGGTTATACCAGAACAGTTTTGAAACTGACATCCACCTCTTTCAAAAGTATTGTTGCAAATCAACATGTCTGAAATTCCAAATCCATTGCTACCAAACAAGTAAAGACATTTTAAATGAGACGAATTACCACCACTTTCAATCGTTGCATTGTTCACCACATAATTGTTTGAAAAAATAAACTTTTCACAGAGATATTGTCCCCAAAAAGGGGCTAAAGCGTTTAGCCCAATTCCGCCTACCAAGATGTTGCCCGAAACAGTTACGTTTCTGCAATTAGTTATATTAATTCCACCAAATTGAAAAATATTATTTGATACAACAAAATTTTCGTCCTCTGTACTCACCCCTATTCCTGATAAGCTTAAGGCTAAAAAATTGCCGCCCTGAATGGTATTGGCAGTGCCCTTCCCAACTAGGAGTTGACTAAAACTCGTATTTAAAGGAATTGTCATTGAAAAACAGCTTTTGAAAATTTGATTTTTATCAAAATCTGCAACTTGTGCTTATGTAAACCTAAACATTAATAAAACCAAAAACAATACGTTTTCAAAAATTGCGTAGAAATACGCACCAAATTGCGTAGAAATACTTATTACAATGTTGCGTAGAAATACGCATAAAAATTGCGTATTTCTACGCATTGAAAATTCAAAAAAATTAACTATTCATACCTTTTCTCTTCCGTCCTAAAACAGATGGAAGTTGCGCTTTCTAGATTTGCTTTTTTTTAACAATCTTGTTGGCATTCTAGCAATCATCAATTCCTCTAAATGCTTGATATCATTAGCTTTCAAGAGTCTGAAAGCTGTAGAACATGAGTCAACAAAGTGACTGGAGTTTTCGTTTATTTTATGTTTTCTTTACCATAGGATTAGGGTTTTGTTCACACTGTTGCATCAGCCAACCCACTACTTTTGAAATGATAAAACATTTCATTTCTTAACCCCAAAAATCTTTTAAACATGGCTTCCACATCAGAAACCGGCATCGCTAAAACAATAGCCAATTTGGAACAGCTTATCTCCAATTGCAACGCCATCGGACCTTTTTATAAACCATCAAAATCAAATTTGTCCATCGCTGCACTCAAAAACCTGCTCAACAATGCACAAGGCAGCCAACAATTCAAAGATATAACCACCTGTACCTGAAAAAAGATCTATTCATCATCTTTCAATAAAAAAAGTCCAGCCGAAGCTGGACCCTACATTATCACCCACAATCCTACACCACTATGGCTTTCAGCGGAGCAGAAAACACACTCGTTTTACCCCTTCCTATGGCTTTCACCCTAACCCAAATGGTGGCACCAGGCGTGAGGTTCGTGAAATCGTGCTTCGTCAAGTGTGTAATCAACGACAGCTTCCAAGCTTGGTCATTTGGGGGCTCAAACTGATAGTCCAAGATGTAATTCAATGCCCCAGGAACCCTGTTCCAAAGCAGTCGAAACTCGCCACTATTCTTGCCATAACGAACCCTCAAATGCTCAGGCATGAACACTTCTTTCATTGCCACTGATTCGGTATGCGTACTGAAACCACTGGCTAAAATAGTGGTCAAATCTCCCATCGAAATCGATTCCACATAGGCGGCAAGGGCGCGCAGGTCGGTCTGAAGTTGCGTTAAATAATCATTGCGCAAAACCGTGTTGGATTTACTGCGGTCTGTCATTTTAGCTTGTGCTTGTTCGAGCGCTTGGATATGGAGCAACAATTCTTCCATAGCAATAACTGGCTTTGCGAAAAACTTTGTGTTTGCCGTCATTTTTTGATGCACATTGTGTGCGAGATTGATAACACCCAATATACCGAGTGTGGTAAAATTCAATTTAATATTTTTCATTTTTAAAAATTATTTAAGCTTAATAATAAAATAACTAAAGATTGGACGCAAAAGGTTTCGGGGCTTCCTCGAATGCGAATCATTTCTTGATCCAAAAAGCTATAATCCTTTGCTGAAAACTGTTTCAAAGGAAATAAGAATTGAACAAAACGATGAAACCAATTGAAAAATGTACAACAATCTAGAAAAGATAACAATAGCAGTGTATTGAAAAGAGGCGTCAGCACAAGGATAAATGCTGTCTTTAGAAGAATTGTAAACCTCAAATCAATGAAAAGATAGGTCTGAACTAAGAAAAGAGTCGTCAACACAAAATGAAGAGGGCTCAAAACAATGAAAAGAAGCGTCAAGACAATGAAAAAAATCGCCCATTCAATATAAAGTACTGACAACACTAAGTGAAGAGCTTTCAATTGTAAGTAAATAGGTATGAATACAACGAAAAGAAGCGTCAAGGCTTTAAGAGTAGATGTGAAGACAAAGAAAAGACGCGTCAATACTTTGAAAAGAGCTATCAAATCTATGTAAAGACACAAGCATACTTTGTAAAGACGCGTCAACACAAAGTGAAGAGTCCTACAAACATGAAAACTATACAAGTAATCTTCTTTCTTCAATTCATTGGTATGGTGATTACAAGCAGCAGAAGCATTAAGAGCATAATGTAAACGGTTAGTTACTGAAAGCGGTGTGATTATTGAAGTCTTTGGATTCATGTGTATCATTTGAACAGGTCAAAAGTCCAAAGGCACACCGCATTAAACAATGTGGTTTCCGCATCTATTGTGGTATAAAATTTGATAACAGCGAGCACTTGATTTGAATGGAAAAAGACTTTCGAAGTATTTCAAAAAATAACTAAAGGGCTTTTTGAAATTCTGATTATCGAATTAGGGAGACGGAAGAACAAATAGCAGCTTACTTAAACGAAAGGAATTGAGA
>CAZNVQ010000017.1:3442-30100 GCA_964576425.1 uncultured Flavipsychrobacter sp.
GTGAAAAATATACATGTAATTATTATTAAAATGGTTGCCTGTAGCTGTTTTCATGAGTTATTCACACCCTGTTGGTTATTACTTTGAAAACAAGAGCACTGATTAAATAATTTTGTAAACATAGTTGCAAAGGCTGTTAGTATTGGACTTCAGCGAATGAGCAATAATTGTTTTTCTTTTGAAGAACTAAATTCATAACAATTAAAAGAAAAGAGTTTAATCAGAAAAAGGACTAAACGCAAATTGAAACAAAACTAAGTCTAAAAGCACAACAAATGTTGGTTAAATCACCAACAAATGAAGGCTAAAACAACAATTAAAGAACCCCAAAACACAACAAATAGACAAGAAACAAGAAAAATCGCAACAATTAAAACAACATAGATGAGTTATCAAAACAAAGCAAAACAACAGCATCCTATTCACCTTAAACCCAATTTCAATGAAATCTAAAAAAATCATCCAATTGCACACTGCTGGGAGCAGTAAGGATTTATTAGAGCAAGTTAAAACCTACCTTGCCAACCAAGAGCTAATCAATCATCTCCTACATTTTAATAATCCACAAGAGCTAAAAAAGCATCTGCCGTTCAAGTTTAGTCCCCATTTCTTTCTGATTTGTGAAGAGAATGAAATACTCATTGAACAATATTGTAAGCAGCTTAACAATGCAAAACAATCAATTATTAAAACGCTTATTCTTGCGGAAAATAAAGAAGAAAACAGCCTGCTTTATACCTGCATAGGCGTAGAAGTGATTTTAACCGTTAATGAATTGGATCGACTGCTCATGCCCGAAACGATTAACAATAGCAATACAGCCAATGTAGTTCGCTTAGATAATTCCGATAAAGAAGTGCTTCGCAATTTCATAACGTATGAAAAGGAGTTTGATCGATTAAATGGCTTGGAACAGCACATCGTTTTTTTGTTGTGGAAACTTGAAAACCCAAGTTTGGAGATGATGAGCGCTTCTACAAACAATCAGAGTGTGAGGACTTTAGAAAATAAACTACAATCCATCAGGAAAAAATTTGATTGCAGCAGCAAGGATAGTTTGTACGACCTTATCAAAAAAAATCCCTCAAGATTTGTACCACTGTTTGAAAAGCATGGTTTGATGAAACCAAATGAGCAGAAAATCAATTATAGCTACAAATACTGAGGAGGAGATAAATTATAATAACAGATTTGTTCTGAGCAAAAACTCACAACTGTATTCTCGTGATACGGTATAAAAAGTAGTCCGACTTAGCGTGGCTTAATAAGCAAAAAGCCAACACAGAGGAAACTCGTTTTGAAATATTAGGTAAACAACAAAAAGGCTGTCTTTCATCGACAGCCTTTTTTTATTGAAATATTGCCAAAGTATAACTTGATTTTCCTTTCTGAATCAACAGGTAACGGTCGTTGAGCAACAAATTATTAGTCAATCGAAAATCCACTGTTGTTACTTTTTCTTTGTTGATGCTTACACCGCCGTTTTGAGTCATTTTTCTAGCCTCACCTTTCGATGGGAAAATTTTATTATCAGCTAAAAAACTCACGACATCAAGCCCTTCGCCATCCAACAAATCCTTACTCACCATCACTTGTGGTACACCATCCATCACTTCAAGCAATTGCTTTTCCGACAAAGATTGTAGGGCTTCCAAAGGTGCTTGTCCAAACAAAATGGCAGATGCTTTTTGTGCAAATGCTAATTCCTCCTCGCCATGAACCAAAGTGGTCATTTCTTCTGCAATTGCTTTTTGTAGTTGACGCAAATGTGGCGCTTGTCTGTGTGCTTCAATCATTTGATTCAGCTCTTCCACCGAACGAAACGAGAACGACAAAGCAGATTTTTCTGCATCGGCATCACCCAATTTCAACCAATATTGATAGAATTGGTAAGGCGAAGTGCGCTCGGCATCCAACCAAATAGTGCCCGACTCTGTTTTGCCAAACTTCGAACCATCCGCCTTTGTAATCAAAGGACTTGTCATGGCAAAAGAAGTTGCACCTCCTTTCTTTCGAATCAACTCCGTGCCAGCAGTGATGTTGCCCCATTGGTCAGCACCGCCCATTTGGAGTTTTACTTGGTGATTATTGTATAAAAAATAAAAATCATAAGCCTGTATCAATTGATAGGTGAATTCAGTGAAAGAAAGTCCGGTTTCTAGACGCTTCTGCACCGAATCTTTCGACATCATATAGCCAATTGTAATATGCTTACCGATATCTCTGATAAAATCCAAAAAACTAAAATCTCGAAGCCAATCATAATTGTTGACCAACATGGCTGCATTGGGTTTTGAAGCATCGAAATCCAAGAATTTAGCGAGTTGTTGGCGAATGCCTTCGCAGTTGTGGGCAATAGTGTCCAAGTCCAGCAGATTGCGTTCGGCAGATTTCCCCGAAGGGTCGCCAATCATTCCTGTTGCACCGCCAACCAAGGCATAGGGCTTGTGACCCGCCATTTGCAACCTTTTCAACAAAGTGATTTGCAACATGCTGCCCACATGAAGGCTGTCGGCTGTGGGGTCGAACCCAATATATCCACTTGTCATTTCTTTGGACAATTGTTCCTCCGTGCCAGGAATAATATCGTGGACTAAATTTCTTGCTTTCAACTCAGCAATTAAATTCATAATTCAATTTTATAGGGGGCAAAAATAGGTTTTTAAAACTATGTCGGGTAGCGAAACCCTGATTTGTAAACAATAGACTAAAACACAATCCAATTATTTTTATATCAAAGAAGAATAGACAAATTTATCCCTTAATTTTAGGCGATGATGAACGCTGCCAACAGCATGTCTAAATACGCTTTGTTACTATTCCTATTGCTCATTGCTGCTTCGCTTCAACTCCAAGCGCAGAGCAAGATATATGTAAACGAATATTTGAATATTGGCGTTGGAGGAAGAGGATTAGGAATGTCGGGAGCAGCTGTGGCAACTGTTAATGATGGCACTGCAAGCTTTTGGAATCCTGCAGGACTAATGCAAGTCAAAACCGATGTGGAAATCAACTTAATGCACGCAGAATATTTCTCGGGATTAGCCAAATATGATTTTGGGACTGTGGTGAAACCATTGAAAACTAAAAATAAAGTCATTGCCTTATCCTTAATTCGATTTGCGGTTGACGACATTCCGAACACCATTGATTTTATTCAGCCTGACGGGTCTTTTGATGAAAGCAAACTGAAATCGATGACCGCAGGTGACTATGCCTTGCTGTTGTCCTACGCACAAAAGATAAAATTATTCAACAATCAAGACATCAAAACAAGTATTGGATGCAATAGCAAATTCCTTTTTCGACATCTAGGTTCGCTTGCTAATGCATGGGGATGTGGTATAGACATAGGTTTGCAAGCGAACTACAAACAATGGGCATTGGGTGTGTCGGTGAAAGACATCACTACAACCTACACAGCATGGAGTTTTCACCTAACCGAAAGAGAACAACAAATCTTCAATCAAACAGGCAATGAAATTCCAATAAAATCCTACGAAGTCATGTTGCCAAGAGTGAATATTGGTATTGCTAAACAATTGCTTCCTGAAAATAAAACCTACAAACTATGGGCAGAAATTGGTGCAGACCTAACAACAGATGGCAAAAGAAACACGGTTTGGTCGAACAATACTTTTAGCCTTGATCCCAAATTGGGCATTGAAGGCAGCTATAAAAAAACCTTGTTTCTTAGAGCAGGCGTAGGCAATTTTCAACAAGTAAAAGACGATAAGGATACGAGTAATAATAAGAACTATATAATTTATCAACCTTCAATAGGCGCTGGATTAAAACTCAACCAAGTTGCTATTGATTATGCTTTCACAAGCCTTCAAATACAATCTAATCCCTTGATGACGCATATCATTTCGATGAAACTGTTGTTGAACAAAAAGAAAAATATGGTTTCAACGCAGGTTCCTCAAGTTCAAAATCAACCTTAATGACCTTCTTGAAAAAAATCTATATCCTTTTAATAATTCTGTTGCCAACCATGCTGGCTGAAAAGCTGACTGCACAACCCTTTGGTAATGAATGGATTGATTATTCCAAGACCTATTACAAATGCAAAGTGGGACAAGATGGTGTGTTTCGGATTTATAAAAATACGCTTCAAAATGCAGGTTGGACCACCATTATTGGTGCTGAACTTATGCTATTCAAAGATGGGGAGGAACAACCTATTTATGTTTCGACTAATGGTGTTTTTGGCAATAACGATTATGTGGAATTCATTGGCACATCAGCCAAAGGGAAAATTGACCAACCGCTATTTCAACAACCTAGTTTTCAAGCGAATGAATCTATTTGTTTATTCACCGACTCGACAAGCTACTTTTTAACAAGTTCTAATCAACTGCCTCACAAGCGGTTTGCTGAAACTAGCAATAACATACCGACTAACCCCCCAAATGAAGAACCCTACTGCTTCAAAAAAATAAGGAACAATTTCACCACTGCATTTCTTCCTGGCAAGAAAATCATTTTCAACTATGAAATTCAAAATGCCACTTTCGATGATGGTGAGGGTTTTGTGCAGCAGATTCTAAATACGGCACAAACGGCGGATTTCACTATCAACGCTCCCAATTTTGTTCCGAACGGCAATGCAAAAATTAATATTAGTGCCTTGAGATACTCATTTGTGAATAGCACCATTAATATCAATGTAAGTATTAATGGACAACAAATAGGAAGCACAAGTATCAATCCTGATGCAACAAAAAAACTAGAATATTCATTCAGCTCGAATCAATTGAATGCCACCAACAATTTATCAATATCAACCTCTGGGAATGGTAATAGTGATTTTTATGGTATTGCTTATTATGAACTTATTTATCCATGCAGTTTTGAAGCTAACAACCAAAGTTATTTTATTGCCAACATTTCTTCGAGCAACAATGCTCAATACATAGTTGTCAACAACTTAAGCAGCAACACCGTTACCAAACTCTATGACTTAACCAATGGAAAATGGTATGCTGGCGATGGACAAATCAATGGGAAAACAAGATTTTTACTTGACCCTTCAAGCGCAGAACGCTCCATTATTGTACTTGCTGAAAACAGTAATTATATCCAAACTATCAATACGGTTCAATCCTTACAATTTCAGGATTTCAGCCAAGCTAGTCAACAAGGTAATTATCTGATTATCACGCACAACAACTATAAAACCATAACCAACGGTCATAATTTTATTGATGATTATAAAACCTACCGAAGCTCAATTCAAGGAGGCGGTTATACAGTTACAGTTGCAGATGTAGAAGACCTATACAATCAATTTGCTTGGGGCTATGATAGACATCCGTTTGCTATTAAAAACTTTTTGCAGTTTGCCTACAATCAGTGGAACCTAAAACCACAAAACACTTTTTTAATAGGTAAAGGACTTTTGTATTCCAAAATCAGAACTTACCAAATTAATCCAAATAATTATCCGTTTAGCGGCATTGTACCCACATATGGCGACCTAGGTTCTGATAATGATTTTGTCAATTTTTTACCCAATAAATTACAAGCCATCAACATAGGCAGACTTTCTGCTTGGAACCCAAATGAGGTTGGCGATTATCTTGAAAAAATAAAAGGATTTGAAGCCGCACTAAATAAAACTAGCGCCACTGTTGAAGATGATTATTGGCAAAAAAATGTATTGCATATAGTTGGCGGAAAAGATGCAGGCGAGCAAATTGGGCTTGAAGCAACGATGCAGAATAGCCAACAGATTATTCAACAACCAAGCTTTGGTGCTAAAGTGACCACGATTAAAAAAAATACAACATCACCTATTGACCAAATCAATAACAAATCTATTGATAGCTTGGTCAACAACGGCTTGTCCATCATCAGTTTTCACGGACACGCCACTCCTAATGGTTTTGAATTGAACCTCAATAATCCTGAGCAATATCATAGTTTTCCTAAGGTCCCTCACTTTATTGGTCTTGGTTGCGATGTGGCGCAAATTTTCAATTTAAATGGCACAACTAGAACCGTAAGCGAACGCTATTTGAATGCTGCCAATGGCGGTTCCATAAGCATGATTGCGAGTAATAATCTCCAGTTTTCTGACTTCCATGCCAAATATCTTCCCGGTCTTTATGAGAGCATTCGACAAAGAAACTTTGGAGCAACAATCGGCGACCATCATCATTTTATTTATGATAGCTTAAGACTAACTAGCATTCAAAATCCTAGTTCTTTTGACAGCAACATAGTTTATTTTCATCTTGAAAGCATGTTGCTGCAAGGCGACCCTGCGGCTAAGATTTTTGGAGCAGCGCTTCCGGACTTTCATATTTCCAAAGAAAACATTCAAGCAATCCCGAATAATGTTAGCACGGCAAAAGACAGTTTTAGCTTAGCCATCAAATGCTTCAACCTTGGCAAGGCAACAACGGCAACTGTTGATCTTAAAATAGAACATATCAATCCAAAAGGCACTTCATCAACGATTAATAATATCAATATTTCAAATTTATGGAATGAAAACAATCATGTGATTTCAATTCCGATCGATAAAATCAATGATGTTGGACTGAACAAATACATCGTTACGATTGACCCAGATAACAATATTTCAGAAATGAATGAAAACAACAACAGCAGCAGCTTTGAACTCTTCATTTATTCCGATAATTTAATTCCAGTCTATCCGCATGAATTTGCCATTGTCAACGAAAAACCCTTAACACTCAAAGCATCTACATTAAATCCTTTTAGAGGAAAAGCCGCTTATGTGCTAGAAATTGACACCACTGAATTGTTTAATAGTCCCTTGAAGCAACAATTGAAAACAACAAATATCGGTGGCATTGTTCAATGGCAACCCAATATCAACTACATCGATAGTACCGTTTATTATTGGCGAGCTGCAATGGACAGTAATGTCAATGGAACACCAATTTGGAGTAATAGTTCTTTTCTTTTTCTTGAAGGCTCAGACGAAGGCTGGAATCAATCGCACTTTTTTCAATGGAATAAAAACCAACTTGAAAACATCAATATCAATGAAAATAGACAGTTCCAATTTGGGAAAAAAGAGAATATACTAACGGTATCGAATGCCGTTTTCAGTGAAAATGGAACAACGCCTTGGAACACTGCCGACTTTTCAAAAGTACAATTCAATGGTGTGGACATTCAAAGATTGGGCTGTGCCCCTTGGGGAGGTACCATTCAAATTATGGTATTGGACAGTGCCACAAACAAACCTTGGAAAAATAGTGCTAGCGGTAGTTCTGGCGCTTATGCACCATGTTTGACTAACAGAAATGTCTATGCCTTTGAATTTCCTGTAAGCCAACAATCAGGTAGAGATTTAGCTGCCCATTTTTTAGATAGCATTCCGAATGGGCATTATGTGTTAGTCAAAAACTTAATCAATTTAGGAGCCTACATTCCTTCATATGCTAACGACTGGAAGATAGACACCTTAAGTAGCACCTTATCACTTTACAAGACATTAAAAAATCTTGGTTGTACGCAAATTGATAGTTTCAACAGCAATAAAGTTTTCCTATTCTTTAGAAAGAAAGGGAATAATAATTATCCAATTCATCAATATTTTGGAACGAATCAAAATGACACTTTGCAAAGAGACTTTGTATTGTCTGCATTTGGTAGTGAAGGTAAAATGCAAAGTGTGACTATTGGTCCTGTGAAAGATTGGAAAAATTTGAAATGGCAATCCTCAAGCACTGATGGTTTGCCACAAAATGATCATTCATTGATTACAGTAGTTGGTATAGACCAAAGTGGAAACAGTCAACAATTGTATGAGGGCGGGGCTCAGGATACGAGCTTGTCTTGGATTGATGCTACACAATTCCCTAAAATACAATTGAATTGGCAGGCAACAGATTCTATCAATTTAACTTGCCCCCAAATCAACTTTTGGCGAGTATTATACACCCCACTTCCTGAAATGGCTTTAAATCCAAACCTAGCATTTTCTTGGAAAGACAGCCTACAAGTTGGTCAGATAGCGAGTTTGAAGCTTGGGATAGAAAATCTAACCAATCAAAAAATGGATAGCTTATTAATTCGTTACAAAATAATATTAGACAACAATACCACTCAAACTATTGGTGCTTTTCGATATAAACCATTAGTTGGGAAGGACACTTTACATGCAAATTTTCAATTTGATCCTAAGTCATTCCCAGGATCAAATTATTTGTTCATTGAAGCCAATCCAGACAACGACCAACCGGAACAATATCATCCCAATAATCTTGGTTATTTAAAACTCCAAGTTAACACTGATGATAAAAACCCATTGTTGGATGTTACATTCGATGGCAGACATATTCTCGATAAAGACCTTGTTTCAGCCAAACCGATGATTAAAATTGTGTTGCGTGATGAAAATAATTTTTTGAGATTAGACGACACCAGTTCTTTTAAATTGAGCATAAAATATCCGAACGATTTCAACACCAATAAAAAGATTCCAATTGATGGTGTGACAACCAAATTTTTTCCAGCATCAGGCAACAAAAACGAAGCGACCATTGACTATCAACCACATTTTACCGAAGACGGCATTTATGAACTTTCAGTGAACGGAATCGATAAAACAGGGAATTGGGCAGCAACAAATGATTATAAAATCAGTTTTGAAGTGGTGAACAAATCAACCATTACCAATATATTAAATTATCCTAATCCTTTTTCAACGGCTACAGCCTTTGTTTTCACCCTAACGGGTTCGGTTATTCCTTCTCAATTTAAGATTCAAATCATGAGTGTAACAGGAAAAGTGGTGCGTGAAATCACTAAAAACGAATTAGGACCAATCCGTATAGGAAGAAATGTGACAGAATACAAATGGGATGGTCGGGATCAATTTGGGCAGCTTTTGGGTAATGGAGTTTACTTTTATCGGGTTGTGACAACAATTGATGGTAACTCCCTAGAACACCGTTCTGATATAGATCTAAATAGCAATACACGAGAAATAGATAAATATTTTAAAAACGGATATGGCAAGTTGTATATCATGAGATAAATCGCTGTTTTGCAGATTGGTTTTATTTTTCGGAAATTGTTTTTATCTTTCGCTATTGTCATCTAAAAATATTGAGTTTTGAAACGTATTTTACTGTCTTTAGCCCTCATATTTCCCCTGTTTATTCAGGCTCAATCTCACCACGAGATTGGTCTTTTTGCTGGTGTAAGTAACTATTATGGAGACCTACAAGATAAGTGGTTGCCAGATTATGGTTACAAGCCTAATGCGGGAATTATTTATAAATTTTTTATGCACCCACGTATTGGGGTTCGTTTTGGTGCCAATTACACAAGAGTTACGGCTGCCGATAGTTTGTCCAATGTACCGATTAAAAAGCTAAGAAATCTTCGTTTTGAAACGGGTATGTTTGAAGTTCACGGTGGATTAGAAATCAACTTGTTCGCTGTGGATTGGAACAGGGCAAAAGTAAGTCCCTATGTATTTGGAGGCGTTGCTGTTTTTTATACCAATCCTTACACCGATGGTTTAAATGGGGAACAAGTTTTCCTTCGCCCTCTAAGCACGGAAGGTCAAGGCATTCCAGTCTATCCTGACCGTCAACAATACAGCCTAGTAAACATGTCCTTCCCAGTTGGTGGCGGTATGAAATTCTTAATCGGAAAAACCTTAATGATTTCAACAGAAGTTGGTTATAGATACACTACAACCGATTACATAGATGATGTTAGTCGTTCTTATGTTGATCAGAATGTATTGTTTGATTATCGCAGTCAACAAGCTGTTGATTTATCCTTTAGAAGCGATGAAATCCCAGGCTCTGAAGTTCCTTATCCTGGTTATGGTTTCCAACGTGGCGACAGCAAAGAAAACGATTGGTATTGGTTTGGGGGATTGTCTGTAGCTCTTTATCTTGATGCGTTTGGCAATGTTAGAGATTACTGGCAAGCAAAATGTCCTAGGTTTTTAGGTGGAAGATAAGTTCGAAAAACACTGAATTATCATAGTAAAGTACCATTTGAAATGGTGCTTTATTTTTTAAATGGATGCCGGTTTTCCCATGAACCTTCTTCTGTAGAAAGTCGCTGTTGCAACCATTTAAACAGTTTCCTTTGCCAGGAATTTCTGATGTATAAATAGGTAGATAAATAATGTGGTTGACACCCTAATCTTGCTTTGGCTTCCAATGCTGTTCTGCCCAAAATCAATTTTTGCTTTTTAGTTTGAATAGCTTGTTCAATGCTGAAGAAAAGGATGTTGAAATAAGTTTGTAAACGATCATTCTGCTCATAATCAAATCCTATATAAAACATGTCAAAATTGTCCTCATGAATCCATGCACTGAAAAAGGCAATTGGTCTTCCCTCTTCTTTGGCAATCCAAATTTGAAGTTGATCTGGAAATGCTGCTTTTAATCGTGGTAAAAAATCAGGGCTTAATTGTCCAAGACGAACCATTTGACGGTTGCTCACTTGTTGGTACAAGCTATAAATCGTTGCTGCATTATGTTTCACTTCTTCAACAGACAAATTGTCAATCGTAATATATTTCCAAGCAGTTTTTACTTTTCTATATCGCTGTGCGTATTTATGCTTCAATGCTTTTTCATAATGATTCATTTCAGTCCACTCCGATGGAATTTTCATTTCCATAGAGATATCGTTGCTTAAAAGCTGACAATCTGTGGCATAGTGCTGAAAATAAGGCATCATTGAAGGTGCAACATCCTTCACCAAAACAGCATGTGCTTTGGTGGCTTTCATCACATACTTAAGAACGTTTTGATACAACTTAAATACATCAAACAAGGATAAATCTGATTGCCAATAAAACGAACAGATATCATGTCTGAAAAGATGTCCACTAACCAATAACTTGGGTTGATAAAACTGGGTAAAAAGCTGCCACAAACTTTGCTGCCAAGGTTTCATAGCAGATTGAGCAAGGTGATATTCTCTAAGATGTAATAATTGAAAATAGCAAGCAGCGATAGGTTGTTGGTTCCAATAGATTAGCGCGTACCTAAAATCAATATCCGGCAATTGAGACAATTCGTAAAATTTCAAATGTGATTTGGCTAAAAAATGATCATTTGGTACCAAATCAGCCCAAGCTTGATTCAACTCATCACAAGAGTTAAATATTTTATATTCAAACGCTAATTTCCTTACTTTACAATTACTCACTAAATATCTTTTTGCATAGCTAAGTGTGGAATAGTAACTTCAACAAAAGGCTCACCAAAAGGTTGATAACCCGATTTTTCGTAAAAAGGAATTGCAGTTGCTCTAGCATGCAAAACAACTTTTTTGGCGCCCATTTCTTTTGCAGATTGCTCTGCATCTTCCAATAGTACTTTTCCAATTCCTTTGCCTTGCAAACGAGGATGGATAGCCATTTGGCGGAATTTGACTTGATGTTCATCAACAGGATGAATCATGATGCAACCTACAATTTCATCTTGTTGTTGCACCACCAAAATTTTGTCTTGCTTATCCAGACTCAAATCCTCTTCCATCAAGTTTAAACCAAGTGGTTGACGCAACCATTCATTTCTAAAATGCAATAAGGCTTTGTATTCTTCTGAATTGAAATTGATTTCATTAATAGCTAACTCCATTCGACAACAATTTTTGTTTGATTAAATCAGCAATAGAACATATTCGTAATAATGGATGTGCAATAGCAACGGCATTGGGATGTGTGTCTAAACTCACCACTTGTTGAATGATACCAGAATCTGCTATTCTTTGCATTCCGTCATTTGTGAACAAACCATGTGAAGTAATTACCGAAATTGCTACTGCACCTTCATGCTTATAGGCTTTAGCAGCTTCAATCAAAGAACCACCAGTTCGAATCATGTCATCATAGATCACAACATGTTTCCCTTCAACATTGGCATTAACGGCTTGTACTTCTGTTTCACTGCCGCTCAATCTTTTTTTATAAATAAATGCTCCAGGGACTTCCATCTGATTCGCTAAAGATTCGATCCACTTTGCACGACCAGCATCAGTGGAAGCAATCACTACATCCGAACCTCCCAATTCCTTTGCCACAGAGGCTATCAGGTCATTGGTATGAATATGAAAAGGCTGAATATCACTATTGAAATAATAAGGAATCCCCTCAGCATGCAGGTCAAATAATACAACCCTATTGCCCATCGCTGTTCTTGGAATAGAAGAGAACAATAAAGCTCGATTTTTAGCTTTTACAATTTCTCCTTTTTTTGTTGAGCGCTCCATGGTGCTGTAGCCAAAATAAGGAATGATGATTGTAAGAGAAAAAGCACCATACTGAACACAACCTTGAGCAACATCAAATAATTCCAACGTTGCTGTGTCATTGATTGTGCCACCAACAACCCAAACATGCTTGCCTCTCACCTCCGAACAAATGCGATGATAATGCTCTCCATCCGGAAATTTTTTTATTTCCAACACCCCTTTTTCAAGGGCACTCCCACAAGAAACCAGCAAACTGTCTTGAAAATATTCATAAGGCTTTGTAGCAAATATTAAAATGGAAGAGGACATAAGTTTTGCATTTATTTTAATTCCACATTGACAGTATTATTACTTTTCACAACAAATGACTGAATACCACCTTTATACCTTGCTTCGTAGGGTCCAGGTTGAAGCCTTATTTGTTGATTTTCAACTTGCCCATTCAAATTCATGGTGTGAAAATATTCCATCCTGTCCCCGTCTTGATAAAACAACATGACCTTTCCAACAGGGTTAGCATTAGTAAACTGTAAGACGCCATCTTCGGCAATATCAACTGTAAATATTTTATCGAAATCAATGTCTAAGTTGAAACGCTTTCTAGGCATGGTACCTGGAATTTCAATATGATAATTGCCAGGTTCGTATTCAATAATTTTATCGCAAGGATGTTGCGCAACAGGAGTATTTTCAAAAAGTTTTTTCACTGTAGCCACATATTCTTTCACTGGACGCTTTTCATTATTCTCGTATCTGAATTGCAAACCTGAATTATGAACCACAATCACTAATCGTTGATTCATTTGTTCTACTATTGTTACCGCCTTTGAAACTAAAGCAGGGTTTGATTCAAACCTCAAATCATAAGTGCCAACAGGCACTTTCACAGGGTCAGGATTTCCTGTTGCATCCACCGTTCTAAAAAAACGGAATACGGTGGCATTGGTTTTTGGATCAACAAGAATCAATCTAGGTGAGGTAGTGAAAAACTTACCTTTCCCATTGGTGAAAAAAACTTGCAAAGTCGTTTCTTTCGAAGCTTCTTTTGAAATAGTATATTGAGTTACTTTGTCTTCTTGCTTGATGGCGTTAGCAACTCCGACTTGTTGTTTTATTGGCTTCTGATTTACTGTATTTAGAGGTTTAACTGTTGTTGTAGCAATAACCGTTTTCACCGTATCCGCTTGCCTTGCTGGAATTTTCAAAGGTATATTCTGTGGTCTTTTCTTAGGATTTCCTGTCACCCAATACACGGCAAATAATCTTTGTGATTTGCGCATTGGGATTGCTGAAATCTGCTCAGGCATTGGAATAGAAGCCGTATCAATTTTAATTTTTGAATTTGTTTTTATAGTTTCAATCTTAGCTTGTCCTACTGAAATTGCCACTTTCTTATTGTCCACAATTGGTAATGGCAAACTCATATTTACAGGCTTATCTTCAACTGTATCTTTTGGAGGAATTTTCACCGAGACAGTTGGCTTTTTGATGATTGTTGGTTTGGGAACAACCACGGGCACTTCGGGCTTGGGCTTAACAATAGGTGTAGCTAATAGCTTTCGATAACCTTCTGCTATAGTGTTGATTGTTGTGGTCACTTCCTCAGGTTTAGATGCTTGTAAATAGGTACCTAAACAATTGTATTGTTCTTGTAATGGTGCATAATCTACAAGACTTATAATGTAGGGCTTGAATTGAATTTTCTTTTGCAACAAAGTTTGCACCACCGAACAAATATCACCACCGCAACTTTCCGCACCATCGGTTATCAGGATCAAACTATAGGCATAATCTCGTTCTTGTACAAAATCATTTTCAGCAGCAATCTTTAGTGAATAAGCTATTGGAGAAACCCCTTTAGGTCGAAGAGATGCCAAGCGTAATTCCATTTGAGTGAGATTGTCTTTCGTAAACATCACTTCATTTCTGGTATCCAAACAATTATTTTCAGGCACATGATGTTGATGTCCAAAAACACGCAATGAAAATTCAACATCTTTATTAGATTGATAAATGCTATCCATCAATCTTATGATAATATCACTTGCCGTTTGAAACCGTGTTTTTGGTGGCATCCAATCATTTACCATGCTCGATGAACCATCCAATAAAATTAAAATTCTAGGCTTTTTAAACTCATCCAACTTCTGAGCTGAAACAAATAAGGGAAAAACTATTATTGAAACTACAAGTATGTATAAAATCCGCATGGGTAATTGACTCAACGTTGGCAAACCTACTGATTAAAGCAGAGAGGGTAAAATTTTTATGTTTTTGACAATAATTTAAAAAACATTCATAAAATCACTCATGTATTGAAATTCAATTTTCCTATTGCAAACAATTCCTTGTCAAGATTCGTTTAATGTTTGCTTTAACACTTAAAACTAAAAAGCCAAGCAACAAGGTATTTACCTAACTTTGCCAACATTATTTGAATATATATTATACAATATTAAAATGTCTATACCTACTCAAGTTGTTGAAGATGTCGTGATAAAGTTTGCAGGCGACAGTGGAGATGGAATGCAATTGACCGGAACCCAATTCACCAACAATACTGCGCTCATTGGTAATGATTTATCCACCTTCCCTGATTTTCCTGCAGAGATCAGAGCACCGCAAGGCACAGTTCCGGGAGTGAGCGGCTATCAAATACATTTTTCAAGTCAAAGAATTTTCACTCCAGGCGACAACTGCGATGTGTTGGTGGTCATGAATGCTGCCGCTTTAAAAGTGAATCTAAAAGCTTTAAAAAAAGGCGGAATTATTATCGCCAACACAGAAGGATTTGATGTAAAAAATCTTCGTTTAGCCAATTACCCCGATGGTGTCAACCCTTTTACAGATGATACCTTGCAAGGTTATGAGCTGCACCAAATGGACATCACCAAATTAACTAGAGAAGCATTAAAAGATATCACACTTGGCACCAAAGAAAAAGACCGTGCTAAGAACATGTTTGTTTTAGGATTTCTTTATTGGCTCTATAACCGTGACTTACAAAATACATTAGATTTCTTACAAGATAAATTCAATAAAAGACCTGAAATACTGGAGAGCAACGTAAAAGCACTTAAAGCTGGCTATAATTACGGCGACACAGTAGAAGCATTTACAACAAGATATAAAGTAGAAAAAGCCAAATTACCATCTGGGAAATATAGAGGAATTACAGGCAACACTGCGCTGTCTTATGGATTGATTGCTGCTTCTGAAAAATCAGGTTTACCTATATTTCTAGGTACTTATCCTATCACACCTGCATCTGATATTTTACACGAACTATCTAGATACAAAAACTTCGGCATTCGAACTTTTCAAGCTGAAGATGAGATTGCAGGTATTTCAGCGGCAATTGGCGCTTCTTATGGAGGACATCTTGGTGTGACCACAACTTCTGGTCCAGGAATGGCGTTGAAAACAGAAGCAATGGGATTGGCTGTAATGCTTGAAATTCCATTGGTTATCATCAATATTCAAAGAGGCGGCCCATCAACAGGCTTGCCTACTAAGACAGAACAAAGTGATTTGCTTCAAGCTTATTATGGTCGTAATGGTGAATGTCCAATGCCCGTGATTGCAGCAAGCAGTCCTAGCGATTGTTTTGATGCCATTTTTGAAGCAACAAGAATCGCTGTACAATATATGACTCCAGTAATTTTCTTGAGTGATGGCTACATTGCTAATGGTGCTGAACCTTGGAAATTTCCACAAAGCAAAGACCTTTCTACTATCGAAGTAAAGTTCAAAACAGAACTAGCTGAAGATGAACATAAATTTCAACCTTATCGCCGAGATGAAAAACTAGTGCGTCCTTGGGCTGTGCCAGGAACACCAGGATTGGAACACAGAATCGGTGGTTTGGAAAAAGAGGATATCACAGGAAATGTTAGCTACGATCCAGATAATCATCAGCACATGATTTTGACCCGCCAAGGTAAAGTGGATAAAATCGCTGATTACATTCCATTGCAACAATTGGATAGCGGTCCGTCTTCTGGTAGAGTTTTGGTTTTGGGCTGGGGATCAACTTATGGTGCTATAAAAAGTGCTGTTGCAGAATTGCAACAACAAGGCAAATCAGTTGCCCATGCTCACTTGCGCCACCTTCGTCCATTCCCCAAAAACTTAGGTTCTTTGATGCAACAATTTGAACATGTTTTGATTCCAGAAATCAACAACGGCCAGTTGATTAAAATAATTAAAAGTGAGTTTTTAACACCAGCAACAGGTTTCAACAAAATCAAAGGAGTGCCTATTACAAGAACAGAATTAGTTCATGTCATCAATGATTTGTTGGCACAGTAATCAGACTTAACACCAATAAAAAATATTGTGCTTATAAACCTGTGATACAAATTCCTATTGAATAAGGAGTAACATTGGGTCCATTGCCATCTTTGAAAACACTATTCAGATTATAGCTTCCCATCAAGGCGTAGTTGCCATAACCCAATCGCATGGTAGCTGAAAATCGCCAACTATCTAAGTATCTAGTTGTACTAACTTTTTCAATAACTTTATTACCATCCACAGTTAAGTTGCCTTTTGTGTGTGCGCCAACCAACATGCCAACACGCATACCTAATGCTGCTTTAAATCCTTTGTTTCTGTTTTCTTTGTTGCTAAAAAAACGGAGTTCAAAAGGTGCTTCTATATAAGTTGTGGATAATTTGTATTTGCTATAACTTTTTGTTTCATCAACAAAACGAATTTGTGCCGCCAATGAACCCGTATCAGCTGTAATCAATTCTTGGTCTTTGAAATAAATGTTAGAATTACCCATTCCAATTCCAGCGGCAAAACTAAAATTGGCATTAGTCAATGGCCAATCATAACACAAGTAAATATTAAATCCTCTTCCAAAGCCCGTTGTTTTCACAGAGTCTGGCTTGTTTGCCCACCCATCATAGGTTAATTGCAACATTAAAAAATCTCTTGATGGCTTTGAAATCGTTGATTTCTTGTTTTCCGCTATTTTAGTTTCCTGTGCAAAAGTGTTGGCTGCAGAAAACCCAAACAGCATGACGATTGCAAACAATTTTTTATACATGATTCAAAATTAGAGCGCAAATATAAGTGGTGTCCAATGGAAAATCTGTTAAATCTGTAACGCTACAGCAATTGACCATTACCAAAATGGAGCTTAACATCTGAAAAAATATTTTTTTCGATCGATTTCGTTGGGCTAAGTGTAAAAACTACTATCTTTGCAATCCTAAAAAATCACACGGAGATATTAGCTCAGTTGGTTAGAGCGTCGGATTGTGGTTCCGAAGGTAGTGGGTTCGAGACCCATATGTCTCCCTAATTTTTAGTGCCGCTTTTTTAGCGGCACTTTTTTTATGTAAAAATTGCCCTTATTCCTATATTTGCCTAAGTTCGCAGTAATCAATTTTTCTAATATATTTAAATTTTAAACAATGAGTTACGAAATCACAGGTAAATTAACTGCAAAGTATGACACTAACCAGGTGAGTGAAAAGTTCAAAAAAAGAGAGTTTGTGCTCGAAATAGCTGAAGAAATCAATGGTAATACTTATACTAACTATGCTAAAATGCAGTTAGTTCAAAATAAATGCGAAATCATCGATCGTTTTAATCTTGGTGACAACTTGAAAGTTAGCTTCAACGTAAAAGGAAATCGTTGGGAAAAAGATGGAAAAGTCAATTTCATTACTAACCTAGACGCATGGAGAATTGAAGCGGCTAATGATGCGGCTCCTTCTGCTCCTCAAAGCGCGCCAACCGGTTATCCAAATGTTACCAACAACGTAGCGCCATCTTATACTGCTCCAAGCCAAGCAGGCAATCCATTTGCTGGTGGCGATAGTGATGATTTGCCATTTTAAATCATATTTTTAATTCGCATTTATATAATCCCATGCTGCAAATGCATGGGATTTTTAATAATAAAAGGACTTAAAACAAATAACAATGCAGCACAAATCCTATATCGTTTTTCAAGCTTATGGCAATCAAGGCATACTATTGGAATGTGCTTTTGCACTGTTGACGCTTACTAAACAAGAAGAACCCAACTTTCTTGCTAACTTGGAAATATGGATTTACACCGATAACCCTGGCTTTTTTAAAGCGTTCAATAATTGTCCATTAAAGCTTCATTTCAGAACCATTAGTCCGGATTTGCTTTTGAAATGGAGGGGAAAAATTGATTTTGTTCACCGAATAAAAATTGAAATCCTAAAAGAATTCACTTCATTAAACAAGGGAAATATTCTCTACTTAGATACCGACACTTACATTTATCAACCATTGAAAAAGCTCTTTGAAAATATCAATCAAGGGCAAATATATATGCATATTATAGAGGGTGTAGTGCACGATTCTAATCATGTAATGTTGAAAAAATTGTCGCGCTTTTTAAATAAAAATCAACCGCTTCATCTGCCATCAGGTAAGATAGAAATCCCTAATAATTTAGCGATGTGGAATGCAGGTGTACTCGGCTTTCATTCTGATTATGCTTTCTTATTGGATGAAATTTTGACGTTTACCGATGAATTATACATTAAGTTCCACAAACATATTGTGGAACAATTTGCCTTTTCCTATTATTTTCAAAAGTCTCAAACCCTGAAAACCGCTCACACACACATATATCATTATTGGAATTTAAAAGAAATTAGAAGCATTTTAGCTTCGTTTTTTCAATATTTTAAACATTATGATTGGCAAGATATGGCTCAAGTAAGCACACTAATTCAGCTTGCAGAACCCATGCAACAAAAAGTTAATTTCTTGCAAAACAGAACTTCTTTCGAAAAAGCAAGAAAACTAGCTTGGCAACCCGAAGATCCAAAATGGGAATTATTATTGAAACAAATATAATAATATATGAGCTATGCTTTTTGTGGTTGGAATAAAAATAAAGCTATAATCAATACCACTAAAAAGAACATGGCAACGAGCTGATGCGCTTCCGCCATTAGTTCGTAAATGCCAAATCTTTGTGCGCCCATAACAGGTGCTTTTAATACGGTGAAAATACCCAATAATACTTGCAATCCTATAAAGATGATTGGCATATACTTTATTTTTCGAGCTAAAACACTCGTTTTAATTGCTGCATTATTAGACATAAATGTCCAAATTAAAACAGCAAGGGTTAGCACATAAGCCATCATTCGGTGGATAAACTGAACATTAAACGGTTGGTTGATCCAACTCTCATTTTGTAAGGTGTCAGGCGCAAAACTACCATTAATGTCCGGCCAAGTTGGGGCAAAAGGCGCCGCTTTTAAACCTGCCATGAAGGCACCATAAAACAATTGAATTAACAATAAAAACAATAGGAAGATGCTTGCGTTAAACATTTTAGAACTTCCTACTCTGCTCTCGTCGGGCACAAAAAGTTTCAGTGCAAACCAAAGCGTGTAGCACAACAAAACAAGCGCCGCCACAAAATGGAAAGAAAGTTTCAAGTGATTCACATATAAACTTGTTTCATTAATACCACTTGCCACCATAATCCAACCAATTAAGCCTTGCAAAGCACCCAACAAAAAAAGTATAATAAATGGAACAATCATTTTTTTATCGAAATAACCGAGCAACAAAAAAATGATAAACCCAACGGCAAAAACAACCCCCATCATTCTTGCCCAAAGGCGATGAAACCATTCCCAGAAAAAGATAAATTTGAAATCACTTAAGGTAAAATCTGCATGTAAAAATTGAAATTGCCCCAATTGTTTGTATTTGTCAAACTCGGCTTGCCAACCGGTTTCGGTCATTGGAGGAATAGCGCCTTTAACGGGTTGCCATTCAGTGATGGAAAGTCCTGATTCCGTCAACCTTGTTACACCGCCCAAAAGCACTTGGATGATAATCATGCCCACACCAATAAGCAACCAAATGGCAACTGCTTTTTGTTTTTTACTATTTGCTGTCAACACACCAAAAAATTTGATTGCAAAAGTACAACCAACACATAAACTATGGACACAGGAACTTTTTTTAGTTCAACGAAGTGCTGGATAGCCAAGATGAAAATGTCACGAAATGCATAAAGTTGCTCATAATCAAGATGTTAGACTTTTAATATTTTCAAATAAATCATAGATAACAACATATTGTAGTTAATAAATACCTAAAACAACATTTTCTTTTGTGTTGTTAGATTAAATTAATATTTTCATTTTTCTTTGCATGATTAAATAAGCCAACCACTAGCACCTATTAATTTTTAAACTATGACTAAATCTGACATTGTTACCAATATTTCTGAAAAAACAGGCATTCCCAAAGTGGATATCCTTGTTACGTTGGAAACTTTTTTCAGAGAAGTGAAATATGCGCTAGTCGAAGGCGAGCCTGTTTATGTGCGCGGCTTTGGCAGTTTTGTTTTGAAAAAAAGAGCGGCGAAATTAGGTCGTCATATTAAAAGGAACGAAATATTGGAAATTCCAGAACATTTTTTCCCAACCTTTCGACCTTCTAAAGAATTTGTTCAAGCGGTGAAAGATCAAAAGGTTGATCCCAATGAGCGGTTTATTTATGAAAGTGACGAGGAAGCATAAGTCATTTTCCAGCTCAATTTTCATTTCCCTACCTTCGCAAAAAAAATATCACTTTGCGTACCACACATTATGTTTCTATTGGCGTAGCTGTAGCGTTGATTGGACTAATTTTCTTTTGGGGAAACACCAAGCCGCCTAAGAAAAAAGAAGGTTCAGAAATAGCTGCAGCACCGATGCAGCATCAAGCCCATCCGATTTCATTCGATTCTTTGCTAACTGCTTCCAAAAATACATTGCCTGCACACGCGCAAGAGGAAGTAAACATTAGTGAAGAAAAAATTGAGAACAGCGGCAGCAACACAGAAAAATCAAAAGCATATAATGAACTATCAAAGGTTTGGAAAGAACATCAACAGCCAATGATTGCAGCATATTATTTATTAGAAGCAGCTAAATTGGATAATTCAGAAAAAAGCCTCACCTTTGCAGCCCAATTATTTTTGGGCATGGCTGAAAAAGCAACGAACGAAAGCGTTCAAGCTTGGGAAGCCCAGCAAGCAATAGAAGGATTCAGAAAAGCGATTGCCCTTAATGCTAATAATGAAGATGCAAAAATGGGACTTGCTCAATGTTTAATCGGAACTGGTGCAACTATGGAAGGAGTTTTAACCCTCAGAGATGTTGCTGAAAAAAACCCGAACAACATAACTGCCAATCTCATTCTTGGACAACAAGGCATTGTTTCTGGCCAATTGGACAAAGCGGCTGCAAGATTTGAAAAAGTGTTGCACATCGACCCCAAAAACTTAGAGGCTTTACTTGGCTTAGCTGAAGTGTCAAAAAATAAAGGGAACAACGCAAAAGCAATTGAATTGCTGGAGCAATCTAAAAAAGTGATGAACAATCCTGAATTTAGTAAGGATATTGATCAATACATAAGTACATTTAAATAACTATTAAAAACTTTACATTATGCCTTGCGGTAAAAAAAGAAAAAGACATAAAATTGCTACCCACAAACGCAAAAAGCGTCTAAGAAAGAACCGTCATAAGAAGAAATAAAATCGACGGATTGAAAGGAGGTCGGGAAACCCCCAAATTCATCAATTCTTCACATCTAATTTCCTTACATCTTTGAACTTTAATTCAATTGAGCTCAAGATGTAAGGTCTTGTTATTGGATTTAACTGATGTCTTCCAAAATAGACAGTTGGTGGCCGTTATAGTGCCTGGAATAAAGAGACGGAAGCATGACTAAAGAATTAATTATTAATAATTCTGACGAGGGTGTTGAAATAGCCTTGTTGGAAGATAAAAAACTCGTCGAACTTCATTACGAACGAGGACAAAACCAATTTGCTGTTGGAGACCTTTACTTGGGTAAAATCAAAAAATTGATGCCTGGTCTCAATGCTGCATTCATTGATGTTGGATACGAAAAAGATGCCTTTTTACATTATACCGATTTAAGCCCTTATTTCAAATCATTACTCACTTTTACCAAACAATCAATCGACAACAACCCACATTGGGGAGAAGATTTTGGTAAATTCAATAATGAAACGGAAATCCTTAAAAATGGTAAGATAACCGAAGTTATTCAAAGCAAACCTGAAGTATTAGTTCAAATATTAAAAGAACCGATATCTTCAAAAGGCCCAAGATTGAGCTGCGAGGTTTCCTTACCTGGAAGATTTGTTGTATTGACACCTTTCAATGATGTGGTGGCTATTTCAAGAAAAATTCATTCAGCGGACGAGCGTAAAAGACTGCAAAAAATCGTTGAAAGTATTAAGCCTAAGAACTTTGGAGTTATCGTGCGTACAGCTGCCGAGGGGAAAAACACAGCAGAATTGCATCAAGACATTCTTGACTTAGCAAAAATGTGGGCTTCCATCCAAAAAAACTTAAAGGGCGCCAAAGCACCTCAAATCATTTTGAGCGAAAAGGACAAAACAACTTCTATTCTTCGCGATTTGCTGAGCGAAAGTTTTCAAAAAGTAGTGGTTAATGATTCCAAATTAGCTAATGAAACAAGAGAATACATCGCCAAAATTGCACCTGAAAAAGAAGAAATAGTTCAATATCATAGCAGCAATCAAGCAATATTCGACCAATATGGTATTTCCAAACAAGTAAAAGCTTCATTTGGAAAAACAGTAAACCTAGACAGCGGTGCTTACTTGATTATTGAACATACAGAAGCACTTCATGTGATTGATGTCAACAGCGGCACACGTAGCGCCGACATTGGACAAGAACAAAACGCACTAGCTACAAACCTTGAAGCGGCAAAAGAAGTAGCTCGTCAAATGCGATTGAGGGATTTAGGCGGTATCATCATTGTGGATTTCATCGACATGAAAATGCCGGAAAATCGAAAGAATTTGGTGGAAGCAATGGAAGCTTTCATGTCAACTGACAGAGCACGCCATACCGTTTTGCCAATTTCTAAGTTTGGATTGATGCAAATTACTCGTCAAAGATTGAGACCTGAATTGACCATTTCAACGCTTGAAGTTTGCCCTTCTTGCAAAGGAACTGGTAAAATAGGTCCTTCGATCTTGTTGACTGATGACATAGAAAAAGATTTAAAATACCTAGTTACTCAAGGACATAGAGCCTTAAGCTTACATGTACATCCAATTTTAGCTGGTTATTTAACTAAAGGAATGTTTTTCAATTCCATCGTATGGAAATGGTATTGGAAATATAAAGTGAAAGTAAATATTGTTGAAGAAGTAAGCGCCGCATTGACACACTATTTATTTTATGACAGCAAAACAGACGACCTAATTAAATTATAATATTTTATAAAGCACAGTAAACGCTGTGCTTTTTTTATAGCAACTTTACAACATGAATTGGCAATCATTGTATAGCTCAAGAAGAACTGGCGACAAAAGGAAAAAAGATAATAATCCTGACCCCGTTCGGACTTCTTTTTTAAGGGATTATGACCGAATCATTTTTGCCTCTCCTTTCCGAAGGCTGCAAAACAAAACTCAGGTTTTCCCTCTGCCAGGATCCGTATTTGTCCATAATCGATTAACGCATAGCTTGGAAGTGGCTTCAGTTGGTCGCTCTTTAGGCAAGGCTGTTGGCGAAGCTATTGCTTCAAAATATCCAAAAGAATCAGATTCATTTAAAGATTTCTATAAGCATGAATTACAGTCGGTAATCGCCGCAGCTTGCTTAGCTCATGACATTGGCAATCCACCATTTGGTCATTCAGGAGAAGATGCTATACGTCATTTTTTCAAATCCTTAAAAGGCGAAGCAAAAGAAAAAATAACCAATACGCTTACACCGAACCAATTGCTTGATTTTGAACGATTTGAAGGTAATTCCAATGCCTTTAGAATACTCACGCACCGTTTCAATGAAGAGGTACTTGGCGGCTATAAATTAACTTATGCTACTCTTGCCGCTATTGTGAAATACCCTTGCACCTCATCTATTGGTTTTGATAAAAAGAACCCTAAAATAGCAACGAAAAAGTCAGGTTTCTTTGATAGCGAAATCCAAACTTATCAAGAAATTGCACATGAGTTGAATATACCACATACCGATGAAAACGGCTACAGCTTTGCCCGACATCCATTTGTTTTTTTGACCGAAGCAGCAGATGATATTTGTTATCGCGTTATCGACCTTGAAGATGCACATCGATTGCATATTATCAGTCTTCAAACTTTTCTGGATTTATTTTTACCTTTCTTCAATGAACCCGATGGCTACAACAGTTTGGATTATGTAAAAGGAAAACTAGATAAAATAAAAGATGATAACCAAAAAGTGCAGTTCATCCGTGCCAAATGGATAGGGCTGATGGTGGAAAAGATGACTCAAGCATTCATGGCTAACGAAGTTGATTTGTTGCAAGGAAATTTGCAAATTGACTTACTAAAATGTTTATCCGATGAGGACCACGTGCTCATCAAAAAAATAAATGAATTTTCAGTAGCCCATATTTATAATTATCGTTCTGTTATTGAAATTGAAATTGCTGGTTTCAATATCATTGGTGGATTACTTCAAGAATTTGTTCAAGCAGTATTACAACCTCATTCTCCACGCTCTGAAAAGTTATTAGCACTAGTCCCAAAGCAATTCCATATAGAGCAAAAGGATGAAAATTTATACACAGACCTTCAAGCTATTGTAGATTTCATTTCAGGCATGACCGACCTTTATGCCATTGATTTGTATAGAAAAATAACGGGCATCGTTATTCCCGAAATTAAATAATCACTTATGCACCCAAAAGATATCCAAATAGAGCATTTCAACTATACATTACCTTCTGAAAAAATTGCTCAGTTCCCTTTAGCAGAAAGAGACTTATCAAAACTATTGGTCTATAAAAATGAACAAATAGAAACAGATTGCTATGCCAACATAGCGCAATATATTCCATCATCATCATTGCTTGTGTTCAATGAAACAAAAGTGATTCAGGCTCGTTTATTTTTTCAAAAAAGTACTGGAGGCATTATCGAATTATTTTGCTTAGAACCACACAGCCAATATGGTGATATTCAAGTGGCAATGCTGCAAAAAAACACAATCGTTTGGCAATGTCTTGTCGGTGGCGCTGCTAAATGGAAAGACAACCAAACACTTACAGCAAGCGACACAACTAACAATTTAACTGTTACTGCCAAGATCAAAGAAAGATTTGAAGGTTATTTTCATATAGAATTTTCATGGAATAATGATTTCAGCTTTGCAGAAGTATTACATTCTATAGGCAATGTTCCACTACCGCCATACCTCAATCGCAAAGCGGAGACTGACGATAAAGACCGATACCAAACGGTGTATGCCAAACAAGAAGGAAGTGTTGCGGCACCAACTGCTGGCTTGCATTTCACACAACGCATTTTCGAGAGCTTTTCATCTAAAAACATAACAACTGATTACTTAACACTTCATGTTGGTGCTGGCACTTTTAAACCTGTAAAAAGCACTACCTTGGCTGATCATGATATGCATGCAGAATGGATTGTGATAACTCAAGACAATCTTAAAAAATGGATGGCAACAGATCAGATTATTGCAGTGGGTACTACATCATTGAGGACGCTGGAGAGCGCCTATTGGATTGGTGTTCAATTGCTTCATCAGCAAAATCCTTTCGACAAGGAATTTGTGGTTGGACAATGGACGCCATATGAATTCCCCAATCATCAAACAGACAAAAACAAAGTCCTACATACTGTTTTGGATTACATGAAATCAAACCAAATGGATGAAATCATGACCAAAACACAAATATTAATTGCACCGGGTTATCAATTTCGGATGATACAAGGTTTAATCACTAATTTTCACCAACCGCAATCCACATTGTTGCTTTTGATAGCGGCTCTCATTGGCGACTCTTGGAAAAAAGTATATGATTATGCATTAAATAATAATTTCCGATTTTTGAGTTTTGGAGATGGTAGTCTCTTATGGAATCATCAACAAAATCAACTTCAATAAAACGAAACTATTATGGATACACAAGCTTTTATTGCCGCAGCTCTAAAGGAGGATATTGGTCAAGGTGACTTTTCAACTTTAGCTAGTATTGACCCTAAGGCTCAAGGTAAAGCGATATTGAAGGTTAAAGAAAACTGCATTCTTGCAGGTGTTGACTTAGCAAAAGATATTGTTCATTTTCTAGAACCAGAAGCAGTACTTGATTTTTATAAGAAGGACGGCGATAAAGTGAACGTTGGGGACATCGCTTTTGAACTAAAAGCTAAAGTGCATACGCTTTTACAAGCGGAAAGACTTGTGCTAAATTGTATGCAGAGAATGAGTGGCATTGCTACACTAACGCATCAATATGTTGAAAAAATAATATCCTACAAAGCCAAAATTTTAGATACAAGAAAAACTACGCCATTGTTTCGTCATTTCGAAAAAATGGCGGTGACCATTGGCGGTGGCGTCAATCATC
>CAZNVQ010000018.1:0-29989 GCA_964576425.1 uncultured Flavipsychrobacter sp.
TTCACTATGGCTCAAGAAGATGGTTATAGCTATCCAAAAAACCAAAACAGTTGATGATTAAAAACCAAAACATATTTTGATGTTTAGTTCCTGAATTTCGGTCCTTAAATCAAAGAAACTATTGTCTTTAAATAAAGTGAACTACCCTAATAATTAAAAAATGAAATTAATTTTTATTCGCAAGAGCAAATAAAAAAAGAGCACTTAGTTTGTGCTCTTAATTTTAAAATCTTTCTGAATGATATTCCAATCACCTCTGTACCTACGCAGAGGGTGGTCTTTTGATTTGTTAAAAATCATTTGATCGTTTTCTCTTCCCATTCTTTTCATTCTTTGCTCTTCTTTTGGTAAATCTTTTTCTTCCACACAAGTCTCGGAGCAGCAGCCAGCATACTTTTCAGCACATGCTTTACACTGAATGAACAATAAATGACAACCGTCGTTTTTACAGTTGGTATGGTCGTCGCAGGGCTGTCCACATTGATGACAAGTGGCAATTATGTCTTCTGAAATGCGTTCGCCAAGACGTTCGTCGAACACAAAGTTTTTACCAATAAATTTCACTGGCAAGCCCTGTTCTTTGGCTTTCCTTGTATATTCAATAATACCTCCTTCTACGTGAAAAACCTTGTCGAAACCATGATGTTTAAAATAGGCACTTGCTTTTTCGCAACGAATTCCGCCAGTGCAATACATAATAATGTTTTTATCCTTTTGGTCTTTCAACATGTCCACAGCCATGGGAAGCTGTTGTCTAAATGTATCTGAAGGGATTTCAATGGCATTTTCAAAATGTCCCACTTCATATTCGTAGTGGTTGCGCATATCTACAATTATCGTATCAGGCTTTTCAGCAAGCTCATTGTATTCCGCTGCTTTTAAATATTGACCACCATTTGCAATGTCGAAAGTTGGATCGTCGATGCCGTCCGCAACAATTTTAGATCTCACTTTAAATCGTAATACCCAAAAAGATTTTCCATCATCATCAACGGCAATGTTTAGTCTGATGCCATTTAACGCAGAGTTAGCACTATAAAGCGTTTCTTTGAAAGCTTCGAAATTGCTTTCTGGCACACTGATTTGTGCATTGATGCCTTCATTAGCAACATAAATTCTACCAAAAACTTTTAAGTTATAAAATTTTTGATACAATTCGTCCCTAAAGGCTTGCGGGTCAACGATGTTGAAATACTTGTAAAAAGAAACTGTTTTGCGTGGCTCTTTTTCTGCGAGCATCAACGCTTTTAGTTCCTCATTGTTTACTCGGTTGTGTAGCACTGGCATGGTGAACCTTCCTTTGGTTTGAGGTGAACAAAAAATGTCGTTTAGTTTTTTTATCAACTAACGGGCTGCAAATATAAACATCAAACATTTGACGAATCATAACCAAAATCATCATTTTTTCGTAGTTTGAAATTTTTTATTGGTAGTCTTGAATAATATATACAAAATTATATTTATTGTTTTTTGTTTCGTACTTAGCTCAATCCAGCTTTGTGCACAACCAATTTATGTTCCACTTCGACCATTGTCTGGCTATTTCATCCAAGAGCGTTTTCAATTGAAAGATAAAATTAACTACATGGTCATTGAAAACGACAAACAATTCAACCGCATGTTTGGCAAAATCAAAAAGAATGGAGCACCAAATTTTGAGTTAGAAAGGGTTATTGTTATTGCTTGTCCGCCAACGCAAAAGCAGGTGATAATTGGTTTGTATCCTAAAGTGGCAAAGGCTGGAAACTTTATGGAAGTGTATTGCACCTACAAAGAGAAACATGAAAAATTGCCTTACACGGCTTATCCAGTAGTACTTGCAGCCGTTCCCATTTACTTTGCTGTGCGGCAGTTTAAATTTTATGACGAAGAATCAAGAAAGCTCATTGCAACAGTTCAACTGCATTAGAGCCATTTGAAAGGGTTTCTGCGGCTTAGGAAAAAATAGTTTTTCAGATTCATCCAAAAGGCTAAAATCATGTAAATGATAACTGGAGAACCAAAAGTGAGGAAGCTGATATAGATAAACCAAAGTCTAATGCGACTCGAAGCTATGCCAAGCTTATCGCCCAATGCAGCACAAACGCCAAAAGCGTTCCATTCAATAAAATGTCGAATTTGATTAATGGATTTCATGATGTTTGTTTGCGTAAATATAAAGCAAGTTTAGGTAAATTATAGATGATTTTATGATGTTAAAAATAGTTTAATAATGCTCATCGATATTCATACCCACAATTTTGTTCATGAGTCGATTATTCAAATTGAAAATTTGAGTGAAATGAACGTTGAAATAGGTAAAGAAAGGCAATATTCAATGGGTTTGCATCCTTGGTTCTTGAAAGAAAATACTTGGAAGCAGGAAATCGAATTATTGACTGAAAAAGTTCAACTAGAACCAATAAAAATGATTGGTGAATGTGGTTTAGACAAGGTTTGTAAAACAAAATGGTCGTTGCAGCTGGACGTTTTTAATGCGCAAATCAAATTAGCTAACCAATTTAAAAAGCCGCTAATCATTCATTGTGTTCGTGCGTTTGAAGAAGTGGTGCAACAATTGAAAACAGAACATAATGAAATGCCTGTGGTTTTTCATGGGTTTCATAAAGGTCAGGTTTTGGCTGAAAGGTTATTGCAGCAAGGATTTTACTTATCTTTTGGTGCTGCTCTATTAACAAATGAAAACTTGCAAAATGTATTCAGCAAATTGCCGTTGCATCGTATTTTTTTTGAAACAGACAATTCTAGTTCCTCGCTAAAACTTATTTTTGAATGTGCAGCTAATTTGAAATCAATTTCGTTGTCGGAATTGGAAATTCAAGTAGTTAATAATTTTAATAAAATAATCAATATAAATGGATAAATCTTGGCTTTCGAGAACCGAATTACTCATCGGTGAAACTGCTTTGGAACGTTTGATGAGTGCTCATGTTTTAGTGGTTGGAATGGGTGGAGTAGGCTCTTTTGCTGCTGAGTTCATATGTCGTGCCGGTGTTGGTAAAATGACCATTGTTGATGGTGATGTTGTTGACCCTAGTAACAGAAATCGTCAGTTGCCTGCATTAGCCACTAATCATGGTGAGTACAAGGTTCAGATTATGGCAGAACGATTAAAGAGCATCAATCCAGAATTAGAATTGACGGTTATTCAAGAGTTCGTTTCGCCAGAAAGAGCCACAGCATTGCTTCAGGATGATTTTGACTATGTAGTTGAAGCCATTGATAGCATCACACCGAAGTTAAATTTCATTAAAACAGCTTACCGAAGAGGAATCAAATTTGTGAGCAGCATGGGCGCTGGTGCTAAGCTCGACCCAACAAGGCTTCAAGTATGTGATATTTCAAAAACATACAATTGTCCTTTTGCACAACAGATTCGAAAGAAGCTTCGGGACGACAAAATTTATAGAGGCGTGAAAGTAGTTTTTTCACCCGAAGAACCTATAAAAGAATCCTTAATGATGACCACCAATACGCCTTTCAAGAAATCTGCTTATGGGACAATTTCCTATTTGCCTGCTACTTTTGGAGCTTGTGTTGCGTCTGTTGCTATTCGAGATATTATGAATGAAGATCCTAAAGATTAAAATTTCAATTCTGGAAAATAAAAAAGCCGACTCTTAATTGGAGTCGGCTTTTTTAATAGTTGATTATTTGAATTAAGCATTCGCTTGTTGGCGAATCACGTTCAATGCGCCTCCAGCTTTAAACCACTCAATTTGTTGTTCGTTGTAAGTATGATTCAATTGAATCGTTTCCGTTGAACCATCTTTGTGATTCAAAACCATTGACAAAGGAACTCCTTCTGTGAAACTAGTTAGACCAATGATATCCATGGTGTCGTCTTCTTGAATTTTATTGTAATCATCTTTGTTCACGAAAGTCAAAGCTAACATACCTTGTTTTTTCAGGTTGGTTTCGTGGATACGAGCAAAGCTTTTCACCACAATAGCACGAACGCCAAGATGACGAGGTTCCATAGCTGCGTGTTCTCTCGAGCTACCTTCACCGTAGTTTTCATCTCCAACCACAACACTACCAATGTTAGCAGCTTTGTAGGCGCGTTGCACCATTGGCACTTCGCCGTATTCGCCTGTCAGCGCGTTTTTCACTTTGTTGGTATCGTTGTTGAAAGCATTTACTGCACCAATCAACATGTTGTTAGAAATATTGTCCAAATGACCACGGAATTTCAACCAAGGACCAGCCATAGAAATGTGGTCAGTGGTGCATTTTCCTGATGCTTTTATCAACAATTTCAAGCCTTTCAAATCTGTTCCTTCCCAAGCGCTGAATGGCGCAAGAAGTTGCAAACGGCTGCTTGTTGGGCTAACCACAACTTCCACTTTTGAACCATCGGCAGCAGGAGCTTGATACCCAGCATCTTCCACAGCAAAACCTTTTGAAGGCAATTCTTCACCTTTAGGTTCTGCTAACATTACCGCTTCTCCTTTTTCATTGATGAGTGTATCTTTCATTGGATTGAACGATAAGCGACCTGCAATGGCTAGAGCGGTAACCATCTCTGGTGAAGCTACAAAAGCATGTGTGCCAGCATAACCATCATTGCGTTTTGCAAAGTTTCTATTGAAAGAAGTAACGATAGTGTTCTTGCGATTTGGGTCATCGATGTGTCGCGCCCATTGTCCAATACATTGTCCACAAGCATTTGCCATAACGACACCGCCCATATTGTTGAATGTATCAAGAATGCCGTCACGCTCAATAGTGTAACGAACCATTTCAGACCCTGGCGTGATGTTGTATTCACTTTTTACTTTAAGTCCTTTTGCAATGGCATCTCTACCAATTGCTGCTGAACGAGTCATGTCTTCATAAGAAGAGTTAGTGCAAGAACCGATTAATGCAACATCCACTTCGTCAGGCCAACCATTAGCTTTAACCGCTTCAGCCATTTTTGAAATTGGTGTTGCCAAGTCTGGAGTGAATGGTCCATTCACATGTGGTTCCAATTCATCAAGGTTGATTTCAATGAGTTGGTCATAGTAAGCACTAGGATTAGCATATACTTCATCATCGGAACGTAAATACGCTTTCACATTGTCAGCTAATGCCGCAACATCTGCTCGGTTTGTGCCTTTCAGATAAGCACTCATTTTTTCATCGTAAGGGAACAAAGAACAAGTTGCGCCGATTTCAGCCCCCATGTTACAAATGGTTGCTTTACCAGTACAGCTAAGGCTTTCAGCGCCTTCACCAAAATATTCAACAATGGCACCAGTTCCACCTTTTACAGTAAGAATGCCAGCTACTTTTAAAATCACATCTTTTGCAGAAGTCCATCCGTTCATTCTGCCGGTTAGTTTTACCCCAATCAATTTTGGCATTTTCAACTCCCAAGGAAGACCCGCCATAACATCCACAGCATCTGCACCACCAACACCGATTGCAATCATGCCAAGACCACCTGCATTAGGAGTGTGGCTGTCGGTACCAATCATCATGCCGCCAGGAAAAGCATAGTTTTCAAGCACCACTTGGTGAATGATTCCTGCGCCAGGCTTCCAAAAACCGATACCATATTTGTTAGAAATTGAAGCTAAAAAGTCATAAACTTCTTTGTTTGTTTCGTTGGCTGTTGCAAGGTCTTGACTAGCTCCAATTTTAGCTTGAATAAGGTGGTCGCAGTGAACAGAAGAAGGCACAGCGGCTTGGCTGCGTCCGCAGGTCATGAATTGCAACAAAGCCATTTGGGCTGTAGCATCTTGCATGGCAACACGGTCAGGAGCGAAGTTGACATAGTCTTTCCCGCGCTCGTAAGCAACCGTTGCAGCTTCGAAAGAGTGGGCGTATAATATTTTTTCTGCTTGTGTTAATGGGCGCCCAATGAGTTGACGAGCCGCATCCACTTTTCCAGTAATTTCTTGGTAAACTTTCCTGATTAGTTCAAGATCAAATGCCATTGCTTGAAAGGTTTGAATGGTTAAGTAAAAAGTTGTGCAAAATTACCCAAAATTGAACACAATTTGAAACAGTATTTCAATTGACAAAAAAGGCTAAAGAAATATCTGTGTTTAAGAAAATTCAATAGGATGTCTCGCTACATTTACAATATGTTCTCTGGGTAAGCTTTTAAATGAAAGGTTTCTATATGCGTAAGTTTTGATTTTGCTACTGGCTTTATTATGTTCTAATTATTCTAATTAAAAAATAAATAGAAATGCATACATGTACTATTTTTATTGAATTGGTAAAATACTCTACATGGAACAAAAAGCCTCCCAAGCGGTTTTTTTTGGAATACGACAATAGTAATAATATTGAAAGCAGGAAAGTGGTGAAGGAGTTGAGATAAAAGAAAGGGCTGCAAATTTTCGTGCAGCCCTTTTTATAAGATTTAATAAATCAACTATGGGAAAATACCTAATTCTTCATAAGCAACCCCAACTTTATTGATAGCAACCACAAATGCAGCTGTTCTCATGTCTGGGATGTTTAGAGAAATCATGGTATCTCTGATTTCATGATAAGAACCAATCATTGTGTCTTCCAAACCAGAGTAAACCAAATCTACTTCATCAGGACCGTGCAACAATTGTTTGCGCTCGATTTCTGTAACTGCTTTACCAGTAAGGCTTTCAACAGTTTTAAGAATATGGTTATTTTGGTTTTCACTGAAACGCTTATCCATACGTCCGAAACGAACGTGGCTCAAGTTTTTCAACCATTCGAAATAAGAAACCGTTACACCACCTGCATTCAAATACATATCCGGAACAACGATAACACCTTTAGCATTCAAAATTTCATCAGCTTCAGGAGTCAATGGACCGTTAGCACCTTCGCCGATAATTTTTGCTTTGATGCGGTCGGCATTGCTTGCATTGATAACATTTTCAAGTGCTGCAGGAATCAAGATATCGCAATCTTGCTCCATTGTTTCAAAACTGTTTTTGAATTCAGTTGCTCCAGGGAAACCTAAGATAGAACCTGTAGCTTTGCGATGAGCAACAACAGCTTCCAGGTCAAGACCATTGGCATTGTAAATTCCACCTTCATATTCTGCAAGACCAACAATCAATGCGCCACCTTCATAAAAGAATTTAGCAGCGTGATATCCAACATTACCAAGACCTTGAACAATAACTTTTTTACCAGCGATACCAGTAGTCAAGCCTAATTTGTCCATGTCTTCTTTTACATTCACTACTTCTCTTACACCATAATACACACCTAAACCAGTAGCTTCTGTACGACCACGAACACCGCCTTGACTGATTGGTTTACCCGTAACACAACCCATTGCGTTTACGTCGCCTGGATTCAAAGAAGCATATGTATCTGCAATCCAACTCATTTCACGTGCGCCTGTTCCGTAGTCAGGAGCAGGAACATCGATACCAGCACCAATGAAGTTTTTCTTCACTAGTTCAGATGTATAACGACGAGTTATTTTTTCCAATTCGTAAACCGTATAATTTTTAGGATTTATTTTGATACCACCTTTTCCACCACCGAAAGGAACATTCACGATAGCACATTTGTAGGTCATCAAAGCAGAAAGCGCCATTACCTCATCTTGATTCACATCCATGCTGTAACGAATACCACCTTTACAAGGAAGTTTGTGATGCGAGTGTTGCACACGATAAGCTTCAATAACTTCTATTTTTTCGCCGATACGAACCGGGAATTTCATCTTATAAACAGAGTTACAAGCTTTGATTTGCTCTAGGATGCCAGATTCAAATCTTGTGTACTTTGACGCTTTATCAAAGTTGCGTTCTACACCTTGAAAGAAGCTATAATGCTCCTGAGGTTTTGCTGCAGTAGTTATTTCAGCCATAGTTTTTGTGTTAAAAAAAAGATGTTATTTGTTTTTTTCTAATTTTGAAATTTTACGATCTAAGCGAACCAAGAACGCAATTATTCCGGCAAAGATAGTGGCTAATACTAAAACGACAACGTATATTTTACCATCTTGTCGCATGGTGTCAGCCATTGCTGGTGCTGCATCTTGGGCGATTGCTACTTGTTGTGTTGTAAAAATTATAAATATAGTTAATAAAGAAAAAATGCGCATTGTTCAGTTTAATTTTTGTTGTTAAAATGGAGGTCGTTTTCTTTATTCATGCGAACAATTGAAAGTCTAATTTTCAAAGATGACATCCAAACACCCAGCATCAACCAGCCAATAACAGCAGGGTAGAAAACTTGTCGCATATTACTATCGAGGTCATAGGTATTGAAACCAGGATTGCCACCATTGCCAGGATGAAGAGAGTCCACCATTCTTGGTAAAATCCAAAGCAATGGAATCATTAATGCGAAGGCGAAAATGTTGTAAACAGCGCTGATTTTAGCTCTTTTGTCTTCTTCTTTCATTCCACCCCTAAGCACCAAGTAGGCAAAATAAATCAGCATACTGATAGCTGTACCCAATTGTTTAGGGTCATTACTCCAAGGTTCGCCCCAAGAATAATTAGCCCATTCCATGCCAGTTATCATGCCTAGGATGCTGAAAAGTATTCCAACAGAAGTATACTCATAAGAAATGACATCATATTTTAAATTTCCTGTTCTGAGGTATTTCACGGCATTTATGCTGGATACTAAAAAAAGGGCAATCATGGTGAACCACATTGGAACGTGGAAATATAGATTTCTAATGGTTTCGTTGACGATATCGAGAGCAGGCACAGGCAGTAAGAAGCCAGCAATTATGGTATAGCCTAAAAGAATGCAACAAAGAATTTTCCACCAATATTGGCGCATGTCAATTTTTAAATTTGTGCAAAGGTAATTGTAATAGATATTAATCTGTCACAGTTGACGATAATCATTCTTGCCACAAAAAAGGGAAGAGGATAATGCCTAAGATTATAATTAGAATATCTAATAATATGAGTGTCAAAGCTAGGGACCACCAACCTGGTTGATATACTGGGGCGATGGCTTTTAATGCAAGATTGCTTAGTATCATTAGTAATGGAGTAACAAGTGGAAAACCAAGAATAGCCATGATGGCAGCATTTTGATTGGCTCTTGCCGCAATTGCTGAAAGAAAAGTGAAAACTGCTGAAAGGCTAATGCTACCAACGCTTGTAACGGCTAAGAATATACCGATTTGTTCAATGGGATTGCCCAATAATACAAAAAAAAGCAATAGGCTAATTAGGCTCATGACTAGTAGTAAAAAAATGCTATACGTCATTTTAGCAATAAGGAAGTGAACTGGATTGACGATGGTGAAATAATATCTAAAGCGCTGAGTGGGTTCTTGTAAAAAACTTTTGGCAACTGAATTGATAGCAACAAAAAGTTGAGTAAGCCAAAAAAGTGCATTCCAAATTTTAGACTCTGGTTGACCGTTCATTAAATAGACAACAAAAACAGTGGAACTAACATAAAGCAATACGCCATAAAGGGTATATTTCTGTCTCCATTCAATGAGGAGGTCTTTTTGAATGAGGGTCTTTATGGATTTAAAGTTTGACATTGAATGGGTAAATATACAAAGTTAATTTTCGTTGAAAATGTGTATTCAAAACGAAAACAGCTAATGGAAAAAAATATTTGAAGGACTGTTTGTAAAGTAATTTTCTACTTCTATATTTGCACTCCCAAATGGGGAAAACGAAGTTCTTAAATGTTATGCGGAAGTAGCTCAGTTGGTAGAGCATCACCTTGCCAAGGTGAGGGTCGCGGGTTCGAGTCTCGTCTTCCGCTCTAAAAATTCCATCCCAAAGATGGAATTTTTTGTTTGCATTATTTGTAAACAATTTACTCTAAAAGGGTAGTTGCCCTGGTGGCGAAATTGGTAGACGCGCAGGACTTAAAATCCTGTTTGCAGCAATGCGAGTGCGGGTTCAAGTCCCGCCTGGGGCACTCTTAAAGCTGATTCATTTGAGTCAGCTTTTTTTATTAATTCAATTGGCAATTCTAAAAGATTTAATATAACTTTTATCACATCACTTTGATTTCAAGCAATTTACGTTAGAACAATTTTGACTTCTAAAGTCTTTCAATTCCTATCTTTTGTTTTTTTAACTTCCTGTGACAAATAACTTTGCAATTTCTTAACAAGAATAGCTATCTTTGAGACAACTTATTTTTAAAAATATATAAATAATAAAAATGGTGAAAAAAGCTTTTTTACTATTAGCGTTGGCAGCGTCAACAATGAGCAGCAAAGTAGCATTGGCTCAAAAGTGCTATACTGACGAAATGCATCAACAATTGAAAGCGCAACATCCAGATATTGCTATTTCTGAAGCAGAACTTAAAGAGTTTATGGATGCTCAGTTGAGCAGAATGGATTTGAAAAAATTCAAAACCACTAATGTTCCTTTTGCCTTTCAAGATACTGCTACATTATATGTTCCTATCGTGTTTCACTTGATACATGATTATGGAAATGAATATGTTGACGACAATGAAGTATATAAAGTGGTGAAAGACATCAATGATGTTTATAACCGTGCCAACTCAAGTTTAGTTAATGCAATTGTTGCACCATTTAAAACAACAATTCCTGGTACTTCTATTACTTATGCAGCTAAAACGAATATTCGTTTTGTTTTACCTACAAAAGACCCTAAAGGAAATCCAACTCACGGAATTACTCGTGAACGTTCTTACTTAGCTTATGCAGGAAATAACCAAGCAAAACTTAATGTTTGGTCTCCTCAGAACTATATTAATTTATGGATTATTAGAAAATTTGGTGGTGGTGTAAATTCTAATGTTGCAGCTTATGCATTACAACCTGCAGCAGCAAGCAATATTCCTTGGTATGACGGTGTAATTGGTATTCTTCAAAATGGCACTGACATGAACCTAGATAATACTTTAGGACATGAACTAGGTCATTCCTTGAATTTGAATCACCCTTGGAATACCTCACAAAGCGATCCTGGTGTTAATTGTGGCGATGATGATGTGGATGATACTCCGCCAACAAAAGGACATAATAATTGTGGTACTGCGGCTTTAGTTGATTCTGTATGTGCAACAGGCTATGCAAAAATTTATTCTGGAACTCAAGCTTATAACTTATTTGGACTTGATTCAACAGCAACTGTAACTATCAATTATCCAGATACTGCCAATACTCAGAACCTAATGGACTACAGTTATTGCAGTAAAATGTTTACTTATTTGCAAGGTGTAAGAATGCGTAACGCGTTGAGAAGCTCAGTTGCAGGAAGAAGTAATTTATGCTCTGCTTCAAATCTTGAAGCAACTGGCGCATTGTTACCAAGAGTTGATATGGCTCCAATTGCAGATTTTTCTGTAGAGTATTCCATGACTTTACCACCTTATGATACAAACACCAACAGAAATGTATTTGTATGCCCTAATGCATCAAATTTTGTAAACTTTAGAAATCGTAGTTGGAACGATACTGTAACTGCAGTAAAATGGACTTTCCCTGCAACTGCTACTACACCAACTTCTACAAGTACAGGAACAGTTTCCAATAAGTTTACTGAATCTGGATGGGTTGGCGTAACCATTGAAGCAACTGGTAACAACACAGGAACAACAACATACACTAATCCAAGAGCAGTTTATGTTGCAGACCCAAATGCAATCAATGCTAAAGATTATTTGCAAGAATTTAATCCAAATGATACCGCTAAGTTTCCAATCTTTAACTATTTCAACAACGACCATAAATGGGAGTTTGTAGATAGTTTCGGAGCTTATGACAAAACTTGTATTCGTTTCAACAACTATGATAGAAGAACAAGTACTGCTACACTAGTAAATACTCCAATGGGAGACTATGATGATTTTTATACTCCTGCATATGACTTTTCTCAAATGTCAGGTGCTAACCCCGTTTATTTGAATTTCTTTACAGCTGGTGCTTTCCGTTCAAACAATCCTGCTGATATGTCAGACACGCTTCAAATCAGCTATTCAATTAACTGTGGCACATCTTGGGTTACTTTGAAAAGATTGAGAAGAGCTGATATTGGAAATAATGGAATTCAATTGTTGGAGTTTAGACCAAGTGGACCTTGGAATTGGCAACCTCAATCAATTAGCCTTCCGACTGCTGTGAAAAATTCTAGTAAAGTATATTTCCGTTTCCGTTATAAAGTTGGTGCTGATGCAAACTATTTTGGAACTGGTAATCATTTCTATTTAGACAGAATTAATTTCAGTAATTACACTGCATCTGTTAGCAATCCAAATTTCAATGCTGATGGAATAGCAATTGCTCCAAATCCAACCAATAACAGCAGCTTTATTATCATTAAAGATGCGAAAGATAATGCTGCAAACATCATAGTTTCAGATGTTACTGGCAAGGTAGTGTATCAAACCAATGCTTCTTTGACAAGCGGTGTGAACAGAATAGAAATTCCTGCAGAATCTATTGCAGTAAAAGGGATGTATTTAGTTCAAATTATTTCAGGTTCTAATAAACACACTGAAAAATTAGTTGTGTATTAATACCTAAAGTTTCAATATTGTTAAAACACCTCGATTCATTCGGGGTGTTTTTATTTTAAGAATTATATTTGTTGAAAATACCCAAATCTGATGAGCGAAAAGACGATTGTTTCCCTACAGAATGCCCAAATTTTTCAAGGTAAAAGTTTAATACTTTCTAATGTAAATATCAATATTCAAAAAGGAGAGTTTGTTTATTTAATTGGGAAAACAGGCACTGGTAAATCTAGTTTGTTGAAAACGCTCTATGGAGATATATATTTAACTGAAGGACAAGGTCAAGTAGCCGGTTTTGATTTGAAACTTTTAAAATGGCAAACCATTCCATTGCTCAGACGAAATCTCGGTATTGTTTTTCAAGACTTTAGATTGCTTACAGACAGAAATGTACATGATAATTTAGAGTTTGTTTTAAAGGCTACGGGCTGGAAAGATAAAGCGCTAATGAAAGAGAAAATTGAGAATGTACTAACAAAAGTAGGTTTGAAGGGCAAAGGTTATAAAATGCCTTATGAAATGTCGGGTGGAGAACAACAAAGAGTGGATATTGCACGAGCTCTTTTGAATAATCCAAAACTAATTCTTGCAGATGAACCTACTGGTAACCTCGATCCAGAAACCACAGATGAAATCATGCAATTATTAGTCAATATTTGTAGGGACTATCAAACCGCTTTTCTGATGGCCACGCATGATTATGAAATCATTCGTAAGTTCCCTTCGAGAGTTATTCGCGTGGAACAGGGAACGGCTAAAGAGATTTCAGCCGAAGCAATGTAATTAGCCTTTTCGCATTTGAAATATTGTTATAGTGATTAGATAATATCTTTTTTCTTGAATTGAGTTCTTCTTCTTGAAAAGGAGTTTCTGCTAAATTATTAATCTTATTGAGGAATTCGGTTGCATTTTGTGCAACATGACAAATGTGTTCTAAACTTGTTCCTACAACCATGCTTGGATTGACCAAAACATGTCGACCATCAAACAAAGCATGTAACAACTTTAACTTCAGTCCAGTTTCCTGAAATGTAGGTAGAACATGGATTTGAGCTTCATGAATTAACTGATTCATTTTGTCCATGTCAGGGTTTTCAATCAAAGTGCAGTTGGCTGTTTGTGCCATCTTTTTTTTCAAAGACTCATCTGGATGACGTCCTGAAATGATGAAAGGAATTTGGCTTTGGGGAATGATTTCATCAAGCAAATACAAAACAGCTTCTCTGTTTTCTGCCAAGCCAAGATTGCCGTGATACAAACAAAATGTTCCTTTCCCTTTTGAAGAATTGATATGGTCATAGGGTTGAAAAGAAGGGATGTATTCATGCACTGCTTTCGGATATTTCTGCTTGAAAAAATCATGGTCATGTTCAGCAACAGTGCAAAAAGCGTTAGCTGAAGAAAGTTGATTTTCATATTTTTTCAATAAAATGGATTCCAAAAAATAGTAACCTTTTTTTAGTAGATTTTTTTCTCTACGACTTAATTGAAAATAATAGTCTTGCTCGATGTTTTGATTGCGAACCACTTTCCATCTGTATTTAAGTTCTGGAGCATTGAGATAAAAACAAGTGCTCACACCATCAAATAAAATAGGAGCTTCAATGGCTTGTAAATTTTGTAACAACTCTTTACATCGACGGCTGTAAACCATGTAAGGAAATTTCAATGAAATGCCTTTCCATCCTGTGTTTCGAGGATAGTACCAAACCTTTTTACACAGTTTTTCAAGCTCTTGACTTGGACGCCTTTCGCCATACATGGAGCAGTGTAAATAAATTTCCACTCCTTGCAAATGAAGACTTCTGATTTTATGGAAAACATCTATAGCTCCACCATAATCGGCAGGAAATGGAATGTCAAAAGAAACCAAATGAACTTTCATCTAGAAAAGTTGAGCATAAGTTTTTATCAATGTTTTTTCTTCTGCTTGCCAACAAAATTGTTCTCTTGCTTTTAAACAACCCTGTTGTAATTGAAGATAATATTGTTCGTTATTCAGCAAATAATTTAAACCATCAGCGATTTGCTCTGCTGTTGGTTCTTTGATTAAATGTGCCAATGGAAATTGACTGTTGATTTTTTCATATTCAGGATATTGAACACAGAGTTGAGGAACACCAGAATGCATGTAATCAAAAAATCGATTGGCTAATGACATCTTATTGCTATAACCAATAGCTTCAAAAAGCGTAATGCCAATATAGGCGTTTAAGGTATATTGTTTCAATTGTTCTGGAGGCACATAGCCTTTGAAAATTACTTTATGTAATAAACCCTCACTTTCTGCAATGGCTTTTGCTTCTGCGTAAAAGTTTCCTTCACCACAAATGATAAGTTGAGCATCAACATGGTGCATTGCAGGTATCAACATTTCAAAACAACGACCAACATTCACTGCGCCTTGATAGAGAATGTATTTTCCCTTTTTTTCAGTAATTGTCAATGGTTGCAATACGGTCATATTTCTTACTAGTCCATAATGTACACCATATCTCTCGTGAAAAACATCAGCAATATATTGCCCAACAGTATAGCCAACTTGAAATCTTGGTACGGTGAATTGTTCGATCCAGCGCCACATTTTATAAACACTTGGTCTTGTTACCACTTCTTGCAGTTCTGTGAACAGCTCGTGCGCATCATATACCCTTTTTTTTCTTCTAAGGACACTGGCAAAATACACAGGAAGAATAGTGTCTAAATCGATAGCGCATAAAACATCTACTCTTTTGAAAAGCAATAGGAAAAACAGTTTCAGCCAATAATCGACATATAATAATTTCCCTTTTTCAACTATGATAGGAATTCTTATTTGATGAAATGGTCTTTCAATTATAGGCAAACTGTTTTTTCTCTTAAAACCAATTAAAGTAACATCATAACCAGCATTTGTGAGGGAAGTACAAATCCTAATCATGCGTTGGTCATAGTTTAGGTCGTTGGTTACGGTGCAAATAATCCGTTTTTTACTCATTAATAAAATTGGTAGGACTGTTAAAATTCTTGTGTAAAAATAAACTTTAAAGTTTGCGTTTTTACTTTTGTAAGGAATGAAGCAGCAAACAATTTTATTTGTTACGAACAGAATGCCATTTCCGCTCAATGATGGCGGCAATTTGGCAACATTCCAAATGCTAAAATCTTATGTTGCATTGGGTTGGAATGTGGTTTTGTTTTCTATGAATACAAATAAGCATTATGTTTCTTTGTCCGATTTGCCTAATTTTTTTCATGAAATCACTGTTCATACATTTGATATAAATACGGATGTAACGGTTTTTTCTACACTTAAGAATTTTATTGCAAGCCGTAAGCCCAATCATGTTGAGCGATTTTATGATAAATCTTTTGAACAAGAATTATTAAAACAAATCAATCAATATGAACCTCAGGTAATTCAATTGGAGAGTGTTTTTCTAGTTTCCTACATTGAAAACATTAGAAAGGAATCTAATGCAAAAATTGCCTTACGATTACATAATATTGAAAGTCAAATATGGTTTAGGTTAGCTGATGAAACTAGAAATAAATTAAAGAAATTTTATTTGAGAGATTTGGCAAAACGCATTAGGGATTTTGAATTAAAATCTTGGTCGTTGCCAGATTTGCTTTTCCCAATTACAGAAAATGACGCTTCGATAATAGCTAGTGCTCAATTGGAAACACTAAAGTGTGTTCTACCATATTGTATTGACATTGATAGTTTATTTCAGACTGACAATGAAAAATGGGTTGGTTATCATATTGGTGCCATGGATTGGGCGCCAAATGCAGAAGCAATTTCTTGGTTTATTGAAAGTGTGTTTCCTTTAATACAAAAGGAAAATGCTGATTTTGAATTTCATTTTGCTGGAAGGAATATGCCATTTAGTTTTCATAAATATGAGTCAAAAAATTTGATATGCGCAGGTGAGGTTAAGGATGCTTATGCTTTTATTAAAGATAAAAAAATGCTCATTGTCCCCTTGCGCTCAGGTGGCGGCATTAGAGTGAAAATCTTGGAAGCACTGGCTTTGGGTAAAGTTGTTGTTGCAACATCTGTGGCTGTTCAAGGAATTGAGGGTATTGAAAACGGAAAACACTTTTTACTAGCTGAAACGGAGGAAGAATTCAAGCAACAAATTTTGTGGGTATTATCCAATAAAGATGAGGCGAACTTAATAGGTGAATCAGCACGTAGAGTAATTGAAGAAAAATATGACAATAAAAACAATGTAGTTAAATTGGGTAAAGTTTGGCAGCAGGTTTTGAACGAAAAAAGGACATGATTGTTTGAAGAAAGACAATTGAAACTTCATTTAAAAATAACTTCAAATTGAGTGTACCTTTGCACTCAAATTTTCAATTTAAAGTAACTGTTATATGTTAGATTCCATCGAGAGTGCGTTAGAAGATTTAAGGAATGGCAAATTGCTCATTGTGGTTGACGATGAGGATCGAGAAAACGAGGGCGATTTTGTTACAGCCGCGGCAAACGTGACTCCTGAAATCATCAACTTCATGTCGAAACATGGACGTGGCTTGATTTGTGCGCCAATAACAGAACAAAGATGTGATGAGCTTCGATTGAATTTAATGGTAGAAAACAATACCGTTCTCCATCAAACTCCCTTCACTGTTTCGGTTGATTTAATTGGGCATGGATGCACAACGGGCATTTCTGCTCAAGACCGTTCCAAAACAGTTCAATCATTGATTGACCCCAATACAAAGCCTGAGGATTTAGGTCGTCCAGGTCATATATTTCCACTACGTGCCCGCAACGAGGGCGTTTTGCGTCGCGCTGGACACACTGAGGCTACTGTTGATTTAGCTAGATTGGCAGGTTTCGAACCAGCTGGAGTTTTGGTAGAAATTATGAATGATGACGGCACTATGTCGAGATTACCAGAATTGATGGAAATCGCTAAAAAATTTGATTTAAAAATTATTTCCATTAAAGACTTAATTGCATACAGACTTAAAACTGAAAGTTTAATTGAGGAGGAAGTTCGCGTTCAAATGCCTACAAAACATGGTAATTTCGAACTTATAGCATTTAGACAAACCAACACAGGTCAAAATCATCTTGCTTTGAAAAAAGGAGATTGGAATGCCGATGAGCCAGTTTTAGTTCGAGTACATAGTTCTTGTTTCACTGGTGATATTTTACATTCGCTAAGATGTGACTGTGGAGAGCAATTAGAATCAGCAATGGAAATGGTGGAACGAGAGGGCAAGGGTCTAGTGTTATACATGAATCAAGAGGGTAGAGGAATTGGTTTACTAAACAAACTCAAAGCATATAAATTACAAGAGGAGGGGAAGGATACTGTGGAGGCTAATTTAGCTCTAGGTTTTAAAAATGACCAAAGAGATTATGGTGTTGGTGCTCAAATATTAAGATATCTTGGTGTTTCCAAAATCAGATTGATGACCAACAATCCTCGCAAACGTGCTGGTTTATTGGGTTATGGCTTAGAGATTGTTGAAAATGTTGCTATTGAAATGAAGCCTAATCCACACAATGAATTTTATCTTCAAACCAAAAGAGATAAACTAGGTCACGAAATTTTGAAATAATTCAAATTCCTTCATTGAAAATTTTATTTCTTGCCAATAGGATTCCTTATCCTCCTTACCGAGGCGATAAGTTGAAAATATTTAATCTAGCCAAGAGATTAGCATCGAAGCATGAACTCTATTTATTGACGTTTACAGAAACTAAATCTGATTGGGAATACAAATCTGAGTTAGAAAAAATATTCAAAGAAGTTCATTTAGTTCATTTACCAAAGTGGCAATCTGCACTGAATTGTTTGAAACATTTGTTGGGTAAAATGCCTTTTCAAGTAGCATATTTTCAGTCATCAGTATTGAATATTAAATTAGACCAACTTATTAAAAAACACCAATTGGATGCTATTCATGTTCAGCATTTGCGCATGGCGCCTTATTTGAATAAGCGAAAAGATTTACCTCGAATATTAGACCTTCCTGATGCTTTTTCCTTGTATTGGGAAAGAAGAAGTAAGGTGAAGCGAAATTGGATAACCACTGTTTTTGAAACCATAGAACAGAAGCGGGTTTTGGCTTACGAGTCCATTCTCAAAGATTATCAAATGTCTTTAGTTTGTTCTCAAGAAGACTTAAACTATCTAAAACAAAAACATCAGGTTGACAATTTAAGATTGTTGCCCAACGGAGTTGACCTTAGCACATTTAGTGGTCAGGAGCATGATTACCAACCAAATAAAGTTTTACTGTTTACAGGCAACATGGATTATGCGCCTAATGTTGATGCCGTAATTTATTTTGTTCAGGAAATGCTTCCTGAAATTATAAAAGTTCATCCACAAGTAAAGTTCATTATTGCTGGTCAAAGACCGATTGAAAAAGTAAAAGCATTAGCGGCTGAAAATGTTGAAATCACAGGTTTTGTGAAAGATTTAAAACAAGTTTATCAATCTGCAAGTGTTGTGGTTGCGCCATTGAGATTTGGGGCAGGAACACAAAACAAGGTTCTTGAGGCAATGTCAATGGGTGTGCCAGTTGTTTGTTCTGAAATTGGATTTGCTGGTTTGGGCATTCAAAGTGGTGAAGGCGTCATTATGCAAACAGAGAAAAAGCTCTTTATTGAATCTATTTGTCAATTGTTATCGAATGAAACAATGCGTGAAACAGTAGGGAAAGCAGGTAAGAAGGTGATAGTAGAAAAATTTGATTGGGAAATCATTGCAGCACAACTAGAGCAATATTTTAAAGAGTTAAATTAATTTGTTCCTCCACTAAGTTGTTTGCTAATAGAATCAGTAGGTTCAATTATTTTCTCTTTTTTAGTTCTTAAAAGTTCAGTGAAGTTATTGAAGGTTTTTCTATAAGCAACCCCTATACCTCCTCTCCAAATATTTCTATCAAGTAGCACATCGTAATTATTAGTTCTGAACGCATTTAAACGTACTCTTCCGTCTTCAGTTAATAAATATTGAACTCTGAAATCACCTGCAAGATTCAGGTTGCTGGTATTGGAATTGCTTGAAGTTGGGCGTCCCCAATCATAATAATTACCAACTTCTAAAACCAGTTTGTCGTTGAAGAGATTCTTTTTCAAACCAAATGAAAGTTCATTTCTATTAATGCCGCTAGCCGCATTTGAAGGGTCACTTAGATTGTAGTTTTTGTATTTCAAATCTATTTGTAAATCTTGGTCACCAATAAGCTTGTTGACAATATTGGTTAATTGAGTTGATGCAGTGGATGAAACCATTTCACTAAAATTAGAAATACCGCCACTCAAAGCAGTTTGTCCTACCCAACCTTCAGGAGGAATGAAAGTATTGACAATAAGTAATGCGGCAACTTGGTCAAAAAGTTCACGGTCATTTTGATTGATGCGCATTAGTTTTTGATAAGCAAAGTTTGTTTCTGATCTTTTTTCTGCAAGGTCAATTTTGAAACCTAGTTTTGGTTCATTGAGGGAACCTTTCATATCTAATCTTATGTTGACATTTTGAATTCTTTTTGCCTCATCCCTTTCAGCAGCGCTACTGCTTGTTATAGCACTTTTTTCGTTAGCGTCTAACAAGTCGTACAAACGAGCTTTGGTTGTATAAACACCCTTGATATCAAGGTCCATGTTGGAAATGTCGCCTTTGAAGTCAATTGTGCTGCCCGATGTAATGGTGAAATTTCTTTTAAATGCTAGTTGTCTAAAGGTGAATGAATAATTTCCTTGTTCGATTTCGTACCTTCCATTTAGTTTGAAATTGCCCTCTGCCGGCATAGATAAATCAATGGTTCCATTTCCAGTTGCACTAATTTCATCGCCTGTTGTTGGGTCTAAAACAAGCCTCAAATCTGCTAGGGTATTCATTTTACCAGTTATTGACAAAGAGAACTTGTATTTTTTATTCTGTATTCTTTCTTTTTGAACACCGTAGTTTTTGAAAGTAACATATGTGTAGGTGTTGACGTCTGTGGCACTCTTGATTGGGATTAAAATTTTTGATTTAGCAACTGGTTTACCAACTATGTTCATGCTGATATTGTCAATTGGTCCAGTAACTGTAAGCATGTCAACGCCAGCAGTTAGGTTTCCGTAAAAGTCAGGGTTTTCAAAATCCTTTAAATTGATGGCTTCAATTTTTGAAGAAGTGGCATTCAACGCTAAATAAAAGTCCCTGAGCTTATTGTGTCTAATTTCACCATTGACGATTGCTTTATCATTGTTTCTATCAAGCACTTGCAAATTGTTTAAACTAAATTTATCGTTCGAAACAACAATGTTTGCAGACGGAATAAAATATTGTGTACCTATAATATCAATTTTGGATTTAACATCATTTAGTGTTAACATGCCATTGATGTCGGGTTCACTTGCTGAACCGGAAACATTTATTTTACCATTGATACTTCCGCCCAAATCGCTTAAATAGTCTGAAACAAAAGGGTTTATCCAATGGACTAATGCATTATTGAAGTGTAAATATCCGTTAATGGGTTGATTGTTGTTGCTGTCTAAGCTTACATTGCCTACTGCACGAATGGAAGAATTTTTGAAGAAAATACCTGTTTTGGGGTCAAAAGATAAGCTGTTGGATTTGCTACTATAATTTCCTGCAAGAACAACATTTCCAATAGTATCTTTATCGAATTGGACATTTGTTGCTTGCAAATTAGTTAACACCGAAAGATTGTTGAAGATATCATCTACAACAACATCTCCAGATATTAGTCCTTTGGGCTTGTAGCTTGTAAGTCCAAGGAAACCACCGAGGTTATTGATATCAACATTTTTAATCGAAATATTTAAAGATTGGTTATCAATATTATTTGTAGAAAAGGCTTCAATCTTTTGACTGCCAGATTGTAAATGCCAATCTTTTGCCATCAAATAGTTTTTGCCAAAGATTAATTCATTTCCATTGAGTATCTCCCATTTTTTCTGATTGATATAGAATTCTGAAGGTAGTAAATGAAGGTATAAAGAATCTCCACTTGCTTTGGCTGTCCCACTTATTTGAGCATTGCCAACAGCTTCGGAAGACTTTGTGATGATGTCAAATGCTAGCGTATCATTGCCTAGTGATGCTTTAACATCCATTGATGCGGTAATAATACCATTTGATAAATTGAAATTTTGTGCAGAAGCATTGATATTCAATTTTTTGAAATCACCGTTACCATTAAGTTTTACATCAGTTAGCACAATGTTGTTGATGACACCATATGGGATAGTTGAATTTAAGGACAATGATTGCTCGTTCATGTTCAACACCCCTGATATGGAGCTATTATTAAACCCTTTGATGTTAGGAAGAATAATTGCCCATAAACTATCAACTGTTCTTGTTGTGATTTTAAAGTTGATATTTTGATTTGGAGCATATCGAGTTGGTGCTTTGATGTAATTGGGCAAATAGCCTGAAATGTAAAACTGAAAAGAGTAGGGCAAACTTTTTAATTGAAAATCACCATTAACCGATGCTGTGATGTCGTTGCTCTGAATGACAATAGATTTTTGCCCATCTTCAATTGTACTATTAATGAATATCGAATCTACATCTACACGTCTGTTTTTTCTAATAAGATTGATATTATACAATTTAGCATAACCATTAAATTTATCGACATCACTACCTAATAAATCTAAGTCAAAATCGGCTGTTGCTGCAACTGAATCCTCTGTGAATTGTAAGGCTTTAAAATTGCTTTTAAGCAAGTTGGCTTTAGCATTGATTTGAACATCTTTGTTATTAAAATCTATTCCTCCATAAAAAGCTAAAGCTAAATTTTCATCATCGATTAGACACTGTCCATTAAATTTCTTCCTTTTTAGGGTTCCTTGTGCATCAATTTTGTGATAGTTGTAATTGTTGAACTGAATGCTATTAATACTAGCATCAATAGTAGCAGATGCTTGTTGAGGGTCGAATGAATAACCATCAATTTTTGTAGTGAAATCAATCAAACCAATTTTATCAATCTTTAGGAACTTCCCTAGGCTAAGTTGTTTGCCAGAAATAAAACCTTTATAATTAAACTTTTGATAATCAAAATCTGGAAGCTGAAGTTGCAAATCAAAGTCAACAAGACCAATGTTTGAATTTAGTTTACCTTTTGTATTGAAATTTTCAATTAAACCATTGAAACTACCTGAAAATTCAATTTCATTAATTTGCCTAAAATCCACGCTCTGATTGTTATTCAGGTCTTTTGCATACCTGCAAATTTCTTTGTTATTGGTTTTGATAAATCCATTTTGAAATGAGATTGTAGTCTTATAAATATCTGGTAAACCAATCATCGATATATCACCAATTAACTTGGAATGACCATTGTTTATATTGATGTTTTTACCAACTAAATTAGCTACAGTACCTTTCACATAGCCCGAGGTTAATACTTTTTCTTGAATAATATTTAAAGGAGGAGCAAAGAATTCAATATCACGTGTATCAACAAAAGCATTGTTTAGGTTGCCTTCCATTACAACTTTTTCGTTGTAATCGATGAAGTCAGGAAACCTTTTATAGCGCATCGCAAAATAATCATGAATTTGACTTCTGTTTGTTTCTAAAAACAAGGATTCACAAACTGATTCATTCGGTGAAACAGTGACGATTGCGCTCATTTTTTTAATTTCTAATCCTGACCTTTCTTTAACGCTCAACAATTTTAAATCCCCATGAATGGTATCACCAACTACTTTAATTTTTGATGCATTGACAACGATGTCTTTAATCAGAATGTGTTCATAATCAAACTCATTTGGATAAGGCAATCTCTCAGTTGCATCTAGTGAGAAAATACTTTTAGTGATAGAAAGTTTTGGTAAATTGATAGTCCACTTTCCTGGGTTAAATGCAGTTGTATCAATAGTTTCAACAGTTGGTGTTGTTGGTTTTAATCTTGGTTTTCCGCCAACATAGTCTTTAATTGCAACTACTGCTTTTTCAATATCAATTTTATTTAAGTCAATAGATTTCTTTTTGAAATCAATATCTTTTACATCAATTGTTGCCTTGCCAACATCAATATCGTTGTCCATTCCTGTCCATGCATCATCGAGATGAAAACGAATATTTTTCAAACGAAGCATTTTCAAATCAATATCAATATTGGTTTCTTTTGTTGCAGTGTCCACTTTTTTTGATGCAAAAGCATCTGCAATAAATTGATAATTCCAAACATCAGACTTCGCTTTTCGATAGAGATGAATGTAAGCGTCTTCTAAACCTATATTTTTTAATACAGCAGTTTCTTTTTTCAAAAAAAACCAATCCGTAATTGAAAGACTCAATTCTCCACAATACAGCACAGTGTCTTTTTGTTGGTCGGCAATTAGTAACCCTCTAACTAAAAGATGGTTGAAGAAGTCGATTCTGATATGGTTAATGGTGATTTCAGTTTTTAATTTTTTAGATAAACTTTTTGTAATTTGATTGGAAATGAAATTCTGAATCGGCGTCAAGTTGACTAAAAGCACACAGAGTATTAGTGTGGATAAAACAACTAATAAACCATTTTTTAATATGTTTAGGATTCGAATCAGAAATTATTGAATTTAAAATTTTCTTTACAAAAGTAGTTCCTCAAGATGATTTTAGGAAACGCGATACGTTGTAATACGATAACTAAACTAGAAATTGAGTTTTTTATTTTAAAATTTGGCAATAATGCAGAACTTCGGAAATTGTTTTAAAATCATATAGATGAAAAAATCATTATTATTTTTTATTCCATTTTTCATGTTTCAATCAACTGCAGAAGCGCAATCGGAAGCTTCTTTTAGAGGAAAATATCCAGAAACAAAAAAAGTAAATCAAACCGATCAGTTTTTTGGAATCTCTGTCAGCGATCCTTATCGTTGGTTAGAAGACGACCAATCGACTGAGACCAAAAATTGGGTTGATGCTCAGAATAAAGTGACAAATGATTATCTCAAACAAATTCCTTTTCGAGATAAAATAGTCAAAAGACTGACTGAATTGTGGAATTACGAAAGATATTCAGCGCCTTTCAAAGAGGGGAAATACACGTATTTTTATAAAAACAATGGATTGCAAAACCAATCCGTACTTTACAGACAAATTGGAACAGGTAAAGCAGAGGTTTTTCTTGACCCAAATAAACTTTCATCTGATGGAACAACTTCGTTGGGTGGAATTGATTTTAGTCATGACGGCAGCATTTGTGCCATGCAAATTTCAGAAGGAGGCAGCGATTGGAGAAAAGTCATTATTCTAAACACTCAAACTAAAAAGCAAATAGATGATACATTGTTTAATGTAAAGTTTTCGGGTATTGCATGGAAAGGGAATGATGGGTTCTATTACAGCTCTTATGATAAGCCAAAGGACGGGAGTGCATTGTCGGCTAAAACCCAATACCACAAACTGTTTTACCATAAAATTGGAACAAAGCAATCAGAAGATGCCCTCATTTTTGGAGGCGAAGAAACACCTAGACGCTATGTTAGTGCATCGGTGACGGAAGATCAAAATTACTTGGTCATTTCAGCAGCAAATGCTACTTATGGGAATGAATTATATATTAAAAACTTGACTTTTGAACGAGCGCCATTGTTGACAATTGTGAAAGGTTTTGAATATGAGCAAGATATCATAACATCAAAAGATGGGAAATTGTATATCATGACCAATCAAAATGCTCCAAATAGAAAGTTAGTTGTAGTTGATGCATCAAATCCAACTCCTGACCATTGGCGAGATTTGATTCCAGAAACACAGTTTCCATTGACGGTTACAACTTGTGGTGGAAAACTATTTGCTCAATACATAAAAGATGCTGTTTCACAAGTTTTTCAATACAATTTTGAAGGTAAAAAAGAGCGTGTAATTTCATTGCCTGGCTTTGGGACAGCAAGTGGATTTTCAGGAAAAAAAGATCAATCTGACATATATTATAACTATACATCGTACAACTATCCCCCAACTATTTTTAAGTATGATTTGAAATTGAACAGAAGTGTACTTTATAAAAAAGCAAATATTAAAATCAATGTAGCAGACTTTGAGAGTAAACAGATTTTTTACACATCGGCTGACGGCACAAAAGTTCCAATGATTTTGACTTACAAAAAAGGGATGGAGCTAAACGGTAAAAACCCTGTAATGCTTTATGGATATGGTGGTTTCAATATAAGTTTGACACCTTCATTTTCAGTTTCCAATCTTGTTTTTATGGAAAATGGTGGAATTTATGCGGTAGCAAATATTAGAGGCGGCGGAGAATATGGCGACAAATGGCACAATGCAGGTACTCAAATGCAAAAACAAAATGTGTTTAATGATTTCATTGCTGCAGCAGAGTACTTGATTAAAGAAAAATATACATCGAAGAAATATTTAGCAATTTCTGGCGGGTCGAATGGCGGACTGTTAGTTGGTGCTTGCATCACACAAAGACCAGATTTGTTCAAAGTTGCATTTCCTGCTGTTGGTGTATTGGATATGCTTCGTTATCACAAGTTCACAGCAGGTGCAGGATGGGCATATGATTACGGTACAGCTGACGATAATAAAGAAATGTTTCAATATTTATTGAAATATTCACCAGTTCATAACGTAAAAAGTGGAATTTGTTACCCAGCAACAATGGTAATGACCGCAGACCACGATGATAGAGTAGTTCCGGCGCATTCATTTAAATTTGCTGCTGCGCTTCAAGCGATGCAAAGTTGCAATACCCCTACATTAATCAGAGTAGAAACAAAAGCCGGTCATGGAGCAGGAAAACCTACAAAAATGGTTATCGATGAGCAAGCTGATAAATGGTCTTTTATGCTTTTTAACATGGGCTTGACATATGGAGATAAATAGAAATGTTTTATTCGAATAGTAAAGAGGAGCAAGAAATTGTTCCTCTTTTTTGTTTGCTTATTTTCAATTGTCGAGGTTTGGTTTATTTAAAAAATTGATTATTCATTAAAAGCACTTACCTTTGACCTCCCAAAAAGAAAAATCAGCTCGAATATTGTTTTAATTGAAACATAAAACAAGCTTAAAAGTCGATTTGGGCTAGGGAATAAGCGGATTTGGAAACTTTTTTTATTTTTTTTTAAGAAATTATTTTGTCAAATAAAAAAGGACTCCTACCTTCGCAGTCCCAAATTTACAGGGTAGAAGATATTTATAAGTATGTCACAGCGTATCAGAATAAAGCTGAAATCTTACGACCACAACTTGGTTGATAAGTCTGCAGAGAAAATCGTTAAGACTGTGCGCAATACGGGAGCGGTAGTAACAGGACCAATTCCTTTGCCTACAGAGAAGAAGATCTTTACAGTATTACGTTCACCGCACGTTAACAAGAAAAGCCGTGAACAGTTCCAATTGTGTACGCATAAGCGTCTTTTGGATATTTATACATCTTCATCTCGCACGGTTGACGCGTTATCAAAGCTCGATTTACCAAGCGGAGTTGAAGTAGAGATTAAAGCTTGATAGAAGATTTTTTCATCATTAATTATGATGAAAACAAAATTGTTCTTTAAAAAGTTAAAGTAAACGGTCTATCCCAAACCACATATTGGCAATTGGGCTCTGGACTTAAATATAGAAAAATGAAAGGTATTATTGGCAAAAAAGTCGGCATGACTTCTGTGTTCGAGCCTAGTGGAAAGCAAACTGCTTGTACCATTATCGAGGCAGGACCATGCGTGGTTACTCAAACGAAGACCGTAGATACCGACGGTTATAGTGCGTTGCAAATCGCATACGGTGAAGCAAAGGAGAAAAATACTCCTCAAGCGCTTATCAATCATTTCGCAAAGGCAAATACTTCGCCTAAGTCAATTGTTAAGGAAATTCGTAATTGTTCAATTGTTAAACAAATTGGTGAATCAATTACTTGTGAAATTTTTACTGAAGGTGAGAAAGTTTCCGTTATTGGAACAACTAAAGGTAAGGGTTTTCAAGGTGTTGTAAAACGTCACGGTTTTAGTGGGGTTGGTGAAGCTACGCATGGTCAGCATGATCGTCAGCGCGCACCAGGTTCTATCGGTGGCTCTTCTTATCCAAGTCGCGTTTTCAAAGGAATGAGAATGGCTGGACGCACAGGTGGCGAAAGAGTGAAAATGAAAGGACTTCGAATCATCAAAGTTTTTCCTGAACAAAATTACATCCTAGTAGCAGGATCAATTCCAGGACATAACGGATCTATTGTATTAATTCAGAACTAATTAAGTCATGCAAGTTGACGTTTTAAATAGTAAGGGGCAAAAAACTGGTCGTTCAATTGAACTTCCAGACGAAATTTTCGCAATCGAACCCAACGATCATTGCATTTACTTGGCAGTAAAGCAATATCTCGCTGCAAAGCGACAAGGTACTCATAGCACAAAAACACGTGCTGAAGTGCATGGATCTTCAAAAAAGTTACACCGCCAAAAAGGTACAGGTGGCTCTCGTAAGGGAAATATCCGTAACCCATTATACAAAGGTGGTGGTACTGTAAATGGTCCAAAACCACACGATTATGATTTCAAATTGAATCGTAAAGTAAAAGATTTAGCTAAAATGTCTGCATTGGCGCACAAAGCTAAAGATAGTAAAATTGTTGTTGTAGAAGATTTCAAATTAGACATGCCAAAGACTAAAGATTTCTTATCAAGTCTAAAATCTTTGAAAGGTACTAACAGAAAATCATTAGTTATTTTACCTGAATATGATACTAACGTTTACTTAAGTAGTAGAAATCTTACTGATAATAAGACTATTATTTTAAGTGACATGAATACTTATGACTTAATGAACAGTAATGTGCTAATCTTCACTGAAAGTGCAGCTAAAATGTTTCAAGAGCCAGAAGTTGAAGTAGTATCATAAAAACTATCAAGTAAAGAGAAATTGTTTAACATAGACTATGTATTGTAGTCAATAACAATAATAATAAAAATGAAACTCACAGATGTTTTAGTTAGACCAGTACTCACTGAGAAAGTAAATGGACAGATGGAAAAATCTGGACGCTACACTTTTGAAGTAGATAAAAGTGCTAACAAACTGGAGATAAAAAAGGCAGTTGAAGAATTTTACGGCGTTAAAGTTTTAGACGTTAACACTGTAATCGTGCCAGGAAAAAATAAATCTAGATTTACTAAATCTGGTTTACTTAAAGGTGTAAAATCATCTTATAAAAAGGCAACGGTGACCCTTAATGAGGGAGACTCAATTGATTTATTTTCAATGTAATAAAATTGTTTGTTAGTAATTTGACTAGAATTCAAACGAGAACAACAAAGCAATAATTAATTAAGAAAATGGCATTACGTAAATATAAACCGGTAACAGCCGGTACTCGTTGGAGAATCGGTAACGCTTATGCTGAAGTAACAACTAATGAACCTGAAAAGAGTTTGTTGGAAGCTTTGCCTGGAACTGGCGGAAGAAACGCACAAGGTAGAAGAGCAATGCGTTACATCGGTGGAGGTAACAAAAAAATGTATCGTAAGATTGACTTCAAACGTAACAAGAAGGACATTCCTGCTACTGTTAAATCAATCGAATACGATCCAAATCGTACAGCTTTTATCGCATTGTTGTCTTATGCTGATGGTGAAAAGCGTTACATTCTCGCACCACAAGGTTTAGAAGTTGGCGCAAAGATTGTAAGCGGTGATTCTGTTGCTCCAGAAGTTGGTAATGCTTTATTGTTGAAAAACATGCCACTTGGTACCGTTGTTCACAACATAGAGTTGCACCCAGGACAAGGAGGTTCAATGGCTCGTTCTGCTGGAACTTATGCACAATTGAATGCGAAAGAAGATAAATATGTTGTTTTGAAAATGCCTTCTGGTGAGCTTCGTCGCATACTAGGAACATGTATGGCAACTGTTGGCATAATTTCAAATAGTGATCATGCCTTGCAATCAATGGGTAAAGCAGGTCGTAATCGTTGGAAAGGCATTCGTCCTCGTAACCGTGGTGTTGCCATGAACCCTGTAGATCACCCAATGGGTGGTGGTGAAGGGCGTTCATCAGGTGGTCACCCACGTAGTAGAACTGGCAAATATGCTAAAGGAGAGAAAACTCGTAGCAGAACAAAAGGTTCAAACAAGTTGATTATTCAACGCAGAAACGGTAAAAAATTATAGTTAATATTTTGATAGAGTGATTAGTAAATCACGAATCACAAATCATAAATAAGTCAACAAAATGGCTCGTTCAATTAAAAAAGGTCCTTATGTAGATGCAAAGCTTGAGCATAAAGTTCTTGCTATGTCTGAGGGTAAAACAAAAAAAGGTGTAATCAAGACATGGAGTCGCAGATCGACAATAACTCCTGATTTTGTCGGACAAACTTTTGCAGTTCATAATGGGAATAAGTTTATACCTGTGTATGTTACTGAATATATGGTAGGTCATAAGTTAGGTGAGTTTGCTCCAACACGTAACTTTAAAGGACATAGTGGAAGCAAATAATATTAAAGTACGACTTTTGTATTAAAAATACAAGTCAATTAAAATAAATAGAAAAAAATGGAAGCTGTTGCTCGCTTACGTAATTACCCTACATCACCACGCAAAATGCGTCTTTTGGCAGATTTAGTTCGTGG
>CAZNVQ010000019.1:0-27900 GCA_964576425.1 uncultured Flavipsychrobacter sp.
GTTATGGTTATGGTTATGGTTATGGTTATGGTTATGGTTATGGTTATGGTTATGGCAATTATGGCTACGGTTACGGCTACGGAGATACGGAAGGATATTACACAACAGACGACACGGAAGTAACGGGCTGGCGCAAGTGGATAGGCAAAATTTTAGGCAAAGGAAAAAAAGAACGTAAAAAGAAAGATAAGCAAAGCGCTTAGTATTATTAATATGAGCGATGACTTAAAGAGCCAAATTAAATCTGGTGGAATTTGGTTGTTTTTTACTAATCTTTTAACCATTGGCAGTCAATTATTTTCTGTTGCGGTTTTATCTAGGATTTTGTTGCCCAAGGATTTTGGGCTTCAGGGAATTGGCATTTTACTCATGGATTTAACTGTTGTTTTTACTTACCCTTTCATTAATAAATCCATTGTATTAAGAAAAGATATAACTAAAGAATACATCGGCACTGCATCAGTTTTGTCCGTGATTTTAACCTCTATTGTTGGGTTGTTTTTTATTGTTGCTGCACCATTAATTGCAGTTTTTTTCAAACAAAACAATGTTGAATTCATTGTCAGATGTATTGGAATAGTATTTTTAATAAAAGGAATATATCAGCCTTATCAATCCCTGTTTGAAAAAGAATTAAGATTTAAAGAAATATCAAATATAAATTTAATAGCCTACTGGATAGGCTATTTTTTTATTCCTATAAGTTTTGCCTATTTTGGTTGGGGCTACAAATCTCTGATTTTTGGGCTAGTAGCTTACGAAGCATGTTTTTTAATATATTATATAGTTAAATCTAAAATTATTTTTTCCTATTTTAGACCAAAATTAGCTAAAGAAATCATGTCGGATGCGCGACATTTAATTGTACAGGCAGCGGGAAATAAATTAGCAACAAATGGAGATTATTTGATTATTTCAAAATTTTTAGGTCCCATTTCATTGGGTTTGTATGCTCAAGCCTACAAAATAATGAAAATGCCTACGAATATTATTGGGAATGTAATTAATAATTTGTCGTTCGCTAGCTTATCAAAAATTAATGAGGACAACGAAAAACTGAAACGAGCATTTACTTACAGTTCCTTCATTTTGGCTTTGTTTTCTTTTCCAATTTTCTTTTTAACCCTACTATTTTCAAAGGAAATTATATTGATTTTGTTAGGTGCAAAATGGATACAAACAGCGTCTGTATTACAAATATTAGCCTTTGGAATATTTCTAAGAATGTCCTACAAAATTCCTGGAACAATTTTAAAAGCAAAACAAAAATTTGCACTCACTGCGAGAATACAAATAATATACGCTTTTAATATAATATTATTTTCATTTTTACTGCTCAAGTTCGATATCGAAGGTGTGGCTCTAGGCACTTTGGTTGCTTTGATTTTTCAATATGCGCAACTCACTTTTTATGTTTGCAAAGAGTTGGAAATGAAATGGACTGAATTTACAAATGCGTTGATTCGTCCAATCCTATTCGCTTCATCTTTATTCACAATAGCATTAGTGATGAAAGCATTTTATCAACATGTATTACATTTAGATGGCGTAGTTCCTTTCATAGTTGTCGTTTTAATTTTACTTTTGTTATCAATTATAATAATTAAAAAATTGGGAAGTAAACTATTGGGTGAAAATTACGATTGGTGGCTACAGAATTTCAATACCAACAAGGGAAAGAATAGTAAAAAAGTGAAGAAAGCTGTTGCAGCTTCATGAAGAAAGTTTATGTTGAAAAAAATTCTAGGATTTATAAATCATTGGCAAACGGACTGCTACGTGCTGTCCTATCCTAAATGTGGTCGCACTTGGTTGAGATTCATTATGGGCAACGTTTTGGTGCATCATTTTCAATTGAACAACATTCCATTGAATGATATTTTGATGGTCAAAAATTTGCATAAGCAAAACGAATCTATTCCTAAAATAAGATTCGCACACGACGACTTGCCCAATTGGAAATGGATTAATGAAATTGAAACGGACAAATCGAGATATAAAAACAAAAAAATCATTTTTTTAGTACGTGACCCAAGAGATTTGGTAGTTTCTAATTTTTATCAAAAAAAATACAGAGGGTTCAAGGAAAAACAAGGATTCAAAAAGGAAAATTTCATGGGTGAAATTGGTGAATTTTTACCTTATGAATTTGGTGGCATTCCCAACATTGTAACCTATTACAATGTGTGGGCAAAGCAAAAGCATGTGCCTAAAGATTTTTGTTGCGTTCGTTATGAAGACTTGAAAACAAAACCACTCGAAACAATCAAAAGCATATTCGATTTTTTAGGCTTTAATAAAATAAAAGAGGAGTCTTTCGTTTATGCAATAGCCGCATCAACATTTGAAAAAATGCGTGAAATTGAAGAAAAAAACTTGTTGAATAATCAAAGATTAAGTGCCAAGAACAACATTCAAGAAGAGGCTTTAAAAACTCGAAAAGGCAAGGTTGGTGGATATAAAGAAGAATTAGATTTAGCTGATATTGAATGGATGGAACAATATTTACAACAAAATTTAGAAGCAATGTATAGCTGCTATTTGTAGTTAATTACGATTAAAAGTACAGGATGATTCAACGAATAATAAAAGCTATTTTAAGGAAAAAAAAGCTCAATCCGTTTGCTGAAATGGATTTAAACAAATCCATAAATGAATATAAAATTGGTCATGAGCCAGTGTTTATTTCTGGGAATGGAAGAAGCGGAACGCACTTCATGGCAAAGGTTTTGGAACAACATGAGCAATTTCAATCCATGCATCATGATGATATTCCTGATACTATAGCTGATGTTTATACTTGGTTTTCAACATGGTATGGAATTCCAATTTCTCCTAATGGTTTTTTAAAAAGTAGAGCACATTTAATTGAACAAGCAGGTAAGTTGGGTAAAAGATATGTCGAGTCCAATGCAATTTTATGCCTTAATGTTCATCAATTATTAGCTGCTTTTGGGGGCAAATTGATTGTCATGGTTCGTCATCCTAAAAATGTAACTGAATCACATTTTCATAAAGGATGGTATAAGAAAGTGGATAATAATAATGCGCTTCCAGTCCCTGGATATAATTTTTACCACGATCGATCAAGTCATTTTTTTAGTAGAATTATGCCAAAAAATGAACAAGAATTTGATGCTTGGAAAAACTATACGAGAATGGGAAAATGTGCATGGAAATGGCGCATTTGTTATGAGGAATTATTCAAGCAAATAGAGCAATATCAATTGCAAGACAAAGTGAGATTTGTATACCTAAATAACTTCGATTACACAGCTTACTTGTCTTTGTGTGAATGGATTGGCATTACAAACGTAATGCCTGAAGTTACTTACAATCAAATTGTAAACGACAAACCAGGTAAAGGAAAGGTGAAGCCCGACACCCATCAATGGTCGAGTGAAGAAAAAAGAGATTTCAATTTAGAAATTCAAAAAGTAATTGATAAATTTCAAATGATTGAAGACCGTCAAAAATGGATATTCAAAGACATTTAAGTTGAAAAGATTTTGATTTCTAATCTTAAGAATATTTGGAAAAATTTTACTGTTTCTAATGTTCTGAAGGGCAAAGATATTATTTTGCTTTTTCATCACGTTGGCAATAGTGTGGTTTTTCAATCGAAGTTTCATTCAGTTTCAACACAACAATTTCAGTCTATGCTAATAGGCATGAAAAAAGATTGGGATTTTGTGGATGAAAACGAAATGCTTAATCCATCGAGTCAAAAAGGAAAAAGACCAAAAGCATTGTTAACTTTTGATGATGGTTATGCAACAACTTTATCTGAAACAAATGATTTTTTAGCGGAACAAAGAATTCCGTTTATACATTTTGTCAACACTTCATCTATGCAAGGTGAAGTTTTATGGCGAGATAAAATTCGCGCAATTATTGATGCAGGAAAGGCTGAACAATTTGTTTCTTTTTCAGGGATAAAAACTTTGGAACCAAGTCAATTATATCATCAATCGAAGAATCCAAAGTTAGTCAATTCTAAAAGAATGGCGGCTTTAGTAAATAATTTTTGCATTGATGAAGCAATTGAAATAAAAAAAGAAGACCTTGAGTTTGCTACTTCAAATGAATTAAAAATTCAGTTATCAAATCCTTTTTTGAAAATTGGGAATCATTCTGCCAATCATTATGTGTTGTCTTCTTTGTCAAAAGAAGAACAGCAATTTGAAATACAAAAAGCTCATCAACAACTGATTTCATTGTTTGGTGTTGAAAAAGTTAGTCAAGTTTTTGCTGCCCCTTTTGGAGGAAAAGAAAGTGTCAACCAATCAACAATTGAAATTTTAAAAGATTGTGGTTATAAAGCCTTGTTGCTGACCGAAAGTAATGCAACACTAAAAGATAAAAAAGGTATCCAAGTTGAGGGTAGCAATTTTCCAACTTATCGGAGATTCTTACCTAAAAAAGGATTTCAATATTATAGTTAGAATTAAAAGGTGATTAGTTTTTTAAGAAAATTATACGCTAAGAAAGAAAAGCAAAACCTATTTGAGGAATTGACTTCTTTTGATACTAGAGAAAAGGAAATAGACATTATACCCTCTGTTTTGATAACAGGCGTAGGTCGGAGCGGAACTCATTTCATGGCTAAATTATTTGAACAAAGCTCTGATTTTAGAGCGATGCATTTAGATGATATTGGCGATGCAGTTGGCGACGCATACAATTGGTTTTGCAAATGGCATCAGCCTGAAATGGAAATGCCAAATTTTGTACAAAGTCGTTTGTTTTTAGCCCATCAATCTTCATTAAAGCAAAAGAGATTTGTAGAATCTAATCCAATGATTGCTTTGATGATTGAGGATTTAATTCAACCGCTTAAAGCTAAAACTATAGTTATGTTGCGTCATCCACAAGAAGTTGTGGTGTCGCATTTTCAAAAAGGTTGGTACCAACAAAATCATGAATTTCCAAATATTGGAATGCCCGATTATCCATATAAACATCAAAGACCTAATCATTTCTTTTCAAGAATAACACCAAAACATCTAGCAGAGCAAGTAAGTTGGAAAAAATATGACACACTTGGAAAAATCGCTTGGATGTGGATGGCTGTAAACAGGGCTATTTTAAAGCAAATTGATGAAAAACAAATTAACGATCGTGTGAAGTTTGTTTATCTAAACAGCTTTGATTATAATGAGTATAAATGTTTGATGGAATGGGTTGAATGTAGAAATGTAATTGCTGAACATCAGTTTAATGCCATTGTTTCGTCAAAGCCTGGCAAAGGAAAAAATACCGTAAAGCCTATGTGGACTGAAAAAGACAAATTTGAATTTAACTTTGAAATAGACAAAGTGATTAATCAATTTGCTTTTATTTCGGACTGTAAAAATTGGAAGTTCAAGTGAAGTTGATATACGTTTCCAATAGCGTATTCCCATCAAATGCAGCTAGCGGTGTACATGTTATGAAAATGTGTGAAGCCTTTGCTCTACAGGGTTTTCAAGTTGAATTGATTGGTTTAAAAGGAGATAATTCTAATTTAGATTTACATGCACATTATGGAGTTTCAAACAGTTTTAAGATTCGACTTTTAACTCATAAAAGTCTGCCAGCGAGATTATATATTTTCTCAATTTTAGTCACATTAATTGGCTATTTCCAACAGCCTGAAATTCTATTTACTCGCTCTTTAATTGCAGCATATTTTTTATCTTTTACCTCATTGAGATTTATATATGAAAATCACAATACTCGTGATACTTTAAAAGGAATCCAAAAATCTATGTTTGATAAGGTCGTAAGATCGAAAAACATGAAAAAAATGATTGTGATCTCAAACGCACTTAAGAAAATCATTATTGAAGAAACTCAACTCGATGAAAACAAAATTGCTGTTTTTCATGATGGCGCAACTGTGAATAAATGCTCTTATGATGAAGCAATAAATTTTATAAAAGGAAAAGATAAATTTCACGTTGGTTACATTGGAACTATTGGTAAAGGAAGAGGCTTAGAACTTATTCATAATTGTGCAAATTCATGCACAGAAATGGAATTTCATATTATTGGTGGAACTGAACATCAAGCAAAAAGTTATTTAAAAGTTGATAAATTACCTGTTAACTTTCATTGTTATGGTTTTGTTGCACCTGCATTGACCGCAGCATACAGAAACGAGTGTCATGTAATGGTTGCGCCATATCAAAGTAATCTTGAATTGCGAAGTGGGAAAAACTCTTCAAGCTATATGTCGCCATTGAAAATATTTGAATACATGTCAAGCCAGAAAGCAATTATAGCTTCGGACATGCCAGTTTTGCGAGAAGTATTGAATGAGCAAAATTCAATATTATGTCAGCCTGATAATGTTTCAGAATGGATAAATGCTTTAGGGGTATTACAAGAAAATGAAACTCAACGAACTCAAATTGCACAGCAAGCATTTGATGATTTTGAAAATCATTATTCTTGGCAAAAAAGAGCTCAAGGAATTTTAAAATCAATTAAAAATTAGAAATTAAAAATATTTTGCCAAATGGCTAAAATGAAAATTGGAATTATTGGTTGTGGTCATATTTCAGATACACATATAAAAAGTTGGAAAAAAGCACCACATAGTGAAATTATTGGCGTGTTTGATTTGAGTAAAGAATTGATGCAGGCAAAAGCATCGAAATATAGCATTTCCAAGACTTATGGTCAATTGGAAGCTTTGATTGAAGACGCAGATGTTTTAGATATTTGTACACCGCCACAAACACATTTTGATATTTGTATGAAAGTAGCAGCAGCCGGCAAACATATGTTGGTAGAAAAGCCACTTGTTACAGATGTACAACAATGGGAACAAATCAAGCAAGCTGTCAATCAAAAAAAGATAACCTTAGTTGTTCTTCATAATTTGAAATTTAGTCTTGGTGTTCAAAAAGCAAAATCAGCAATAAAACAAGGCGCAATCGGAGAATTACTTAGAATCAATCGATATTTTCTAACGCACCCAAGTCATGATCGAATGTTGGTTGGCGACAAACATTGGTCGCATAAACTGCCAGGTGGAAGATGGTATGAAACGATGCCTCATGAGTTGTACTTGACGCATTATTTTGCAGGCTGGTCTTCGCTAGATAATGTTACTGTTTTGCATACGCCAAATGCCCTTCCTGGTGCGCCAGCAGATGAAGTTTGTTTTACATTGAGCAATTCAAAAGTGATTTCATCCTACCATTATTCAAGTAATTGTAAATTGAATAAAAGATACATTGAATTCATTGGGTCAGAAGGTATAATAACGATTGATGTCCTTAGCGATATGATGGTCATTGACAAGGTGAAAGAAACTAAACGTAAGAGAGGAATTGGAATGTTGGCTCTTGAAGCTTGGAGTCGCCTTAGTCAATCCATTCCTGACCGTTTGGAATATTTTAAACAACGTAGAAACGGTGTTTCGCCACACACAAGAATCATTTTGCAATACGATAGATTTCTTCAAGGAAAAGATATAAATCCAACACCATTAGAAGAAATAGATTTTGTAGTTCAGTATTGCGATATAGTTGGGAAAGAAATTGATAAACAATTATTGAATAAAAAGTAGAACATGAATGTTGCTATCATAACTGCAAGAGCAGGAAGTAAGTCCATTATCAATAAAAATATATTTAATGTTGCTGGAAAACCAATGATTCACTATCCAATCATAGCATCTTTGGCTGCTAATAAAATCGATAAGATATTTGTTTCTACAGATGGTGCGGGAATTGCCAAAGCTTCTGAAGAACTAGGAGCAATAATTATTCCTCGTCCAGAGGAGTTATCAGGGGATACAGTCAATCATGGTGATGTAATCAAACATGCGGTGGAATGGGTTGATGCCCGATATGAAAACTTAGAAAATGTAGTTTTGTTATTAGGCAACACTGTTTATGTCGATGGTCCAATTATCGACAAGTGCCTGTCACTTTTAGATGAAAAAAAAGAATTGGATTCCTGCATGACGGTATGGGAAGCACAAGACGATCATCCACTTCGAGCAATGGAAATTACATATGATGGGTTATTGCAACCTTGGGGCAACAAAGAAAGAAAGGTATCAACAGAAAGACAGTCTTACAAGAAAGCTTATTTCTATGATCAAGGTGTTTGGGCGTTCAGAAAATATACTGTTCAAAGCCAAGATGGTCCAAATCCTTGGTGGTGGATGGGTAAAAACTCTGCACCAATTGTGCGCACTTGGGTAACCGGAAGGGATGTACATACGCATTTTGATATAGGCATTTCTGAGTGGTGGGTTAATAATCCAGAATTGATTCAATCTTTATTAAATAAGTCCTCAGAAAACGGTCTTTAAATGAATATACTAATTACAACATCTTCTTTTGGAAAAGAAGATAAAGAACCATTGATACTTTTGCAAAACCAAGGTTATAATGTCCAATTAAATCCATATGGAAGACAACTGACTATAGAAGAAAGCAAAACTTTGTTACCAAATATTGATGGTATAATTGCCGGAACAGAAAAATTGAATCATGAATCACTTTCTTCTGCAAATGCAATAAAATATATTGTTCGCTTGGGAACTGGTATGGACAATGTTGATTTTCATACAACAAATATGAAGAACATTGTTGTTGAAAATACGCCTAATGCACATGTTGATGGAGTTGCAGAATTAGCTCTTTCTGGAATATTGAATTCATTAAGAGGGATTTCATTCAGCGATAGAAAAATAAGACAAGGAGAATGGGCAAAACCAATGGGGGCTTTGCTTAGAGGGAAATCAATTGGTTTGATAGGAATGGGAAAAATTGCTAAGAGACTCATCCAATTATTGCAACCATTTGATTGCAGCATATTGGCATACGATCCTTTTTTTGACAAAAAATTTGCTCAAGAATTTAAAATTAAAAATTCTAGTTTAGATGAAATTTATAGACTGTCAGATATTATTTCATTACATCTTCCATATAGTAATGAAAATAAAAACGTAATTGATACAATTGCATTAGCAAAAATGAAAAAAGATGTTTTGATTGTCAATACTTCAAGAGGTGGGCTTATCAATGAAGCCGAACTTTTTCAATTTTTATCAGAACATAAAGCAGCTAAAGCATATTTAGACACTTTTGAAAATGAACCTTATAATGGAGAATTAGCTAGTTCAGATAATGTTTTGATGACAGGTCACATAGGAACATATGCCAAAGAAGTGAGGAAAATAATGGAACTTGAAGCAGCTCAAAAATTGATAAATTATTTTCAACATCATGGAAAATAAACGTGTTTTAGTAACTGGCGGCTCTGGATTTTTAGGCAGTCATATTGCAGATGAATTGTCCAATCTTGGTCATCAAGTGACGATATTAGACAAGCAAGCAAGTAGTTTTCTTAGAGCGGATCAACAGATGATTATCGGTGATATAACTGATTGGCAATTTGTTGATGAAGTAGTAAAAGGATTTGATGTCATTTATCATCTTGCGGCATTAGCGGACCTAAACGAAGCTCAAGAAAAACCAATTTCAACTGTTCAAATTAATATTTTAGGTACAGTTCATTTAGTGGAAGCTGCACGAAAGCATAAGGTTGAAAGATTTATTTTTGGTTCTACTGTTTATGTCTACAGTCGAGAAGGCGGATTTTATAGATGCAGCAAACAAGCTTGTGAAAATTATATTGAAGAGTTTCATCAGCGTTACAATTTGGCTTATACAATTTTACGTTTTGGAAGCCTCTATGGTCCTAGAACCGATGAGTCGAACGGTGTTTATAGATTGTTGAAGCAATTTATGGATTCCAATGAAATCAACTATTCGGGACGATCGAGCGATAAGCGAGATTATATTCATGTCTATGATGCTGCATTGTTAAGTGCATCAATTTTGACTGAAGAATATAAAAACAAGAATTTGATTTTAACCGGTAATGATAAACTGACCATCTCTGAATTATTCAGAACATTTGAAGAAATTTTAAATAAAAAAGTTCAAGTTCGTTATCTCGGTGATGAAGGTTCGGGCAATGGTCATTACAACATAACACCATATGCTTATACACCAAAAGTGGGCAAAAAAATAATTGCCAATGAATATGTAGATATGGGTCAAGGCATTATTCAAGTCATAGAACATATTGAAAGTTCAAGAAATCAAGATTAAGATGCCAAACGAAATTTTATTCTCCTCCATTTCTTTTGATGACATCAAAAAGTATAGCTGTTTCTTTTTTGACTTTGATGGTGTTGTGCTAGAATCGACTCACATAAAAACTGAAGCTTTTGTTGAATTATATGCAGGTTCTGGTGTTGAAGATCAGGTTCGTTCTTATCACTTAGCTCATCAAGGTATTTCTCGTTTTGTAAAATTCGAATGGATTGCAAAAAATTTATTGCATGAGAAATGGCAACCAGAACAAGCTCAAATCCTTGGTGACAGATTTAGTGAACTCGTGTTAGATAAGGTGTTGAATGCGCCATTTGTAGCTGGTGTTGAATATTTATTACAATGGTTGCAAGCTCAAAAAAAATTTGTTGTTGTTGCTTCGGGAACACCACAGCTTGAATTGAATGAAATTATTGTAGAAAGAAACCTTCAATCAGTTTTTAAAGAATATCATGGAACACCAAAATCAAAAACAGACATAATTAATGAAGTTGTAGGAAATTATAAATTTCAAAAGAGTGATTGCATTTTTTTAGGAGATGCAAGCACCGATTGTGAAGCTGCAAAATCAACAAGAATAGATTTTTTGGCAAGATATACTTCCGAGCTGCATGAATATTGGCTTCAGAACGAAGCCACATTTATTGTGCCCGATTTCAGTTGTTTTCATGAAAATAATTAAGGTGTCAATTCCTGAAGAAGGTATTCTTCGAGCCTTTCAAATTCTGATAGAATCCTTTAATCAAACCACCTCATTGAAACTTGCTTTATCTGGTGGAACAACGCCAGTTACTTTGTTTGAGTTGATGGCAACATGGAGTGATCAAGAACCAAAATTGGCAGAAAAATTAAAAATTTGTTGGGTGGATGAACGAATAGTTCCCTATAATCATCAACGAAGTAATTATGGAAATGCTGTTCAAACTTGGGAAACGATAAGCAACTTAATCAACTGTCCTTTTCCTGTATTAATGGAAAAAGATTTGATTCCGAATGGATACGCACAAAAAATGTTCGAATTAGGATTTATTGATAAAGAGCGAAATTCATTGATAGATTTTTCATTGTTAGGTATGGGTGCAGACGGTCATGTTGCTTCTGTATTTCCTAAACTGGATTTACAACATCAAAACAAAATTGCCGCAGTTTGTTTTCAGCCTGAGCAAAATGAGTGGAGAGCTACGCTGACTATTCCATTTTTATTACAATCGAAACATAACCTTGCATTAGTTTTTGGAGCTGAAAAAAAACATGTTTTACAAGAATGTTTAAAAGGGAACGTACAATTTCCATTTGCTCAATTGATAAAAGAAAATTTAATTCTGATAACCGATCAAGATGTCGAATAAGAAGTTGCGCATTTTATTCATTCGTCCTAATTTGGGTTATGGTGGAGCCGACAGAGTAACGCTCAATATTCTGCAAGATTTTGATAGGGCAAGATTTCAATGTGATTTGGCATTGATGCAAAAAAAAGGAGAACTGCTACCATTTTTACCCAATGATGTTCAGCTTTTTGAAGCAAAGGCTTTCAATATCATTTTATTATTTTGGTCATTAATTCCCATTATTAATGAAGGAAAATATGATGTGTTGTATAGCACATCTGGTGGTACTAATGTTCCTTTAGTGATTGCTTCATGGTTATCGTCTTCCAAAGCAAAAATTGTTCTATCAGAAAGGTCGGCTTTGTTTGCACCTGGCAAAAGCAAATGGAAACAATTAATTCAATTTTTATTAAAAAAAATAACTTATAAAAAAGCTGATTTTGTTACTTGTGTTTCGCAAGGTCTGATGATTCAAATGAAGCAACACATGGGTGTAGTTGACCAAAAGCTGAAATTGGTTTTCAATCCCATTATCAATGACGATTTATTGAAAGGGAAAAATGAAGCATTAAAAAATGAAGCATTTGTGTCAGGAAAGCCTATTATTTTGGCAGTTGGTCGTTTAATTCCTTTGAAGGATTATCCGACCTTAATTGAAGCATTTCAGAAAGTAAGGAAAAATATTAATTGTATTTTGTATATATTAGGTAAAGGACAATTAGAAGATTCATTAAAAGAAAAAGTAGTTACCTTAGGCTTAGAAAAAGAAGTGATTTTCGGTGGGTTTGATAGTAATCCTTTTAAGTATATGAAGAATGCTTCAGTTTTTGTTTTGTCTTCACGACACGAGGGAATGCCTGGAGTTTTGATACAGGCAATGGCTTGTGGTGTTCCGGTTATTGCTACCGATTGCCCAACAGGTCCTAGTGAATTGATTTCAGATGGTGAAAACGGATTTTTGGTTCCGATTGGTAATGTAAATCAAATTGCTTTACGAATGGAACAACTTTTAGTGCAACCAGATTTAGCCGTAAAATTGATTGCAAACGCCCAAAAAAGCATTACCAAATTTCACCAAAAAGCTGCTATTGAGAGTTATTTTGAATTTCTTGAGAGAGTTGAAACGATAAAAAACTAAAATATTTGAAAGAATTATATACTAAAACGATTGGTGCTGAAGGTTGGCTGAAATTTTGGGCATTATTCATTTTAGGATTTCCATACTATGTTTTTCCTGCAGGAACGCCACAACCAGGTGACATATTAATATCTATTGTAATTCTTTTTTACATTGCAAAAGAGGGGATATTTTTTGAAAAATCTTTCTCTAAGCACGTGCTATATTTTAGAAACTTGATTATTTACATTGCAATTGTAAATATCATATTGTTTTTAGTTCGTATTGGTTACAAGGACAAAGGGCTTAGTATTATTGTAAATCTATTTTATATATTCAATTTCTTGCTATTTACTTTTTCACTTTCCTTATACTCGAAATATAAAAAAGAATTTATTGTTACAACTGTCTATGCGGTTGTTTTGAGCGCCTTGATTCAGGTAGCCCTTTCGCCTTATGGTCGTATTAGTGAAGGTAGGGAAGCGCTGTTCTTTTCCAACCCTAATCAGTTAGGTTATTATGCATTGTCGGGATTGACCATTGTATTGGCGTTGGAAAAGTACCTCAAAATTAGTAGAACGATTGTTTTCGTTTCGTTTGCTTGTTTCTTTTATTTCACCATGCTTTGTGTGTCAAAAGCAGCGATTGGTGGCATGATAATCCTTATAGGAATTTATTTGATATCCAATAAAATCTTAACGCTTCGAACTTTTTTTACTGCTTTGGTAGTTGGTATTGGTCTAGTTGCCGCTATATTTAAGACCAATGTGGGAGAACGATTTGTAAGAAACCTAACCTATCGTTTGGATTATAGTGTAAAACCTAAGGACGTTAGTGAGTGGGAATATCGTGGATATGACCGAATGAACAATCACCCATATTACATGATTTTGGGTGCAGGAGAAGGCGCATTCAATAGATTTGATACTTATATCGAAAATCATGAAATGCATTCGAGTTTGGGTACCATCTTGTTTTGTTATGGCATTCCAGGTTCCATCTTTTTCATCTTATTTATCACCTCATTGCTCAAAGGTTTGCCTTTGACTTATAGTCTATATATTTTACCCTTAATTGCTTATGGTGTCGCACATATGGGATTACGATTTACGATTTTTTATATTGCGTTAGCCATGTTTCCAGTTGCCCGTGACTTGATTGAAAATGGAGGTTTTGATGATGAGGCGGAAAAATCCGAAAATGAGGACGATGAAAAACCCAAACGGAAACCTAAGTATATCAAACCACTTTGGATGCAAAACCCACTAGAAAATTCAGCTCACAAGGCTTAAATTCAGCTATTTTGAGCACATTTTATATCATCATTACCAATCCCAACCATCATTGGGATAATGCTAAACCAATCATTGAAGCACTTTTTCAACAGAAAAAAAATGTTGAAGTCATTTCATTTTGTGAGCTTAGAAGATTAAAAAGCCCTTCTATAGAAGCTGAAAAAATTGGCGTAAAACTTCGTATTCCGTTTGGTAGCATTCCCGGAGCTAAGCCTTCAAGTGGCACACAAGCATTGGGACCTGTGAATTCAAGTAAAAGACTTCTTTTATATAATTTTATATTTAAAATTTGGATAAAACCTTATTTATCCCTTTTGTTGAAAAAAGAAGATAAAGTATTGCAGTTCAATGATGTAGCTTTTCCTGGCTATCTAATTGTTCCATATTTGGTGAAACGTGGAATCAAAAATGCAATGTTGCAAGAAGGCATTCGTTTTCCTTTGCCCAATGCAACACCCGATATTATTTATGGTTCCAAAGGTTCAGATTTTATTTTTTGTTGGGGTGAAGCTTCCAAATCGCATTTTCAACAAGTGGTTCAGCCAAGAACTAATTTGGTTGTCGTTGGTTCACCAAGATATCAAAATTTGAGATTGGAATACGAATCAAAAATGAAATATAACCCCAATGTCATTGGCATTTTTACCAATCCAATTGACGATCAGGGCTTTTGCAGTTTGGCAGAGAAATTTCAATTGTTTGAACAACTTTTACTTCAAATTAAGGAGGAACTAAAACTCCGAAAAACAAAAGTTTTACTGAAAACACATCCACGGGAACAGATTGCTGAATATGAAAACTTATTAAAAAAACATACTGTAGATTATTTCGTAGGTAGTTCTGCTATTTTTGAATGCATCGCAGGCGTTTCCGGTGGGGTCGTATTCGCATCGTCTGTTGGTCTTGAACTACTTTATTTTGGCAAGCATGTTGCCCAAATTTTAGTTCCAAATCATGGTTATGTTTTTGATTATGTTGATCAAAATGCTGCATTAGCCATCACCTCATCTACAAATGGTCATCAACTCCTCCACCACCTTTTAGCTCCTCCCAAAATGAATCATGATTATCTTGACAAACATCTTGCTAATCGTAAAAATTCAACTGTAGAAATTTGTAACTATTTAATTTCCAATAGCTAATACATAGTAACAAATTAGCATTCAAAATAAGTTGAAATTAAAAATAATTATTTTCAATTTGTTTATTGTTTAAAAACTCTCTATTTTGTCCACTACTTTTTAGCTGCGTTCTAAAAAGTTTGGGATTAAAATTGAAGTTGAGCATCAAGTTTCACCCTTTTGTTTTATTGCAAAAGTGTTTTTGAAATTCTTTTCATGAAGAATTCGCTTTATTTTTTATCCGAAGAAATTCAAATATTGATTTAACGGGTGGAAAAAAAGAAGTTAATCAGAATTACAACTGTTCCTATATCATTTGAGGCTTTGTTGCGTCATCAAATGCACTACATGCGAGAGCATTATGATATTGTTGCGGTTTCTTCTCCATCAAATGAATTAAAAGAGATTGAAGCGCGGGAATTAGTCCCAACATATGCCGTTAATATGACTCGCAAAATCACGCCTATAAAGGATTTGCAAGCTTTGTTAGCATTGTACCAACTTTTTAGAACACATAAACCACATCTTGTTCATACACACACGCCTAAAGCAGGACTTTTAGGAATGATAGCTGCCAAACTTGCTGGAGTGCCAATAAGAATTCACACCGTGGCTGGGCTTCCACTTTTGGAACAAAAAGGTTTAAAAAGAAGGTTACTCAATCAGATTGAAAAGTTGGCATATTCTTGCGCACATTATGTATATCCAAATTCCAATCAACTTAAAAAAATAATTGTTGATCAACAATTTGCACCATCAGATAAAGTTAGGGTTATTGGAAATGGAAGCTCAAATGGAATCAACACAAAATATTTTAGTAAAACTAATATTTCGCAAACAGAAGCAGATCAATTGAAGCTTCAACTTGGAATTGGCGAGCAAGACTTTGTTTTTTGTTTTGTTGGAAGAATAGTTGCTCAAAAAGGAATCGATGAGTTAGTGCATGCATTTCTTGATTTGAAACAACGTTACACTGACATAAAATTATTACTAGTTGGTCCGTACGAACAAGAACTTGATCCAATTCATCATGAAACTGACAAGGCAATAAAAAATCATCCAGATATCAGATGGATTGATTATCAAATGGATATAAGACCTTATTTAAATATTGGACATATTTTTGTTTATCCAAGCTACAGAGAAGGTTTCCCTAATGGACCCATGCAAGCAGGAGCTATGGAACTGCCTTGCATTGTGAGCGATATCAATGGTTGTAATGAAATTATCATACACAAAAAAAATGGTCTCATTGTTCCAGCAAAAAATGAAAAATCATTGCTAGAAGCGATGGAACTTTTGATGACTAATAAAGAGTTATATCACAGAATATCTGCCGTTTGTCGACAAATGATAGTTTCGAGATTTGATCAACAATATCATTGGCAGCAAATATTAAATGAGTATCAATTACTTGAAAAAAAACTACTAAAAAATATTTAATGTATACGGCATTTTTTAAACGATTAATGGATTTTCTTTTAGCAACTATAGGCTTTGTGATTTTATCACCAATTTTCCTACTAGTCACTATTGTGCTGTTTTTTGCCAACAATGGAAAGCCTTTCTTTTTTCAAAGAAGACCGGGTAAAAATGAAGACATTTTTAATGTAATAAAATTTAAAACCATGAATGATCGCAAAGATGCACATGGTAAATTACTACCCGATGCACAAAGATTAACATCGTTTGGAAAATTTGTCAGAAAAACTTCAATTGATGAAATCCCACAACTTTTAAATGTGATAAAAGGAGATATGAGTTTAATTGGTCCACGTCCATTATTGGTGAAATATTTACCTCGCTATACCGATAGGCAGCGACTTCGCCATAATGTTCGTCCAGGAATTACAGGTTGGGCTCAAGTGAATGGAAGAAACGCTATTGGTTGGAATGAAAGATTTGAATTAGATATTTATTATGTTGAGCATGTAAGTTTTGCATTAGATATAAAGATAATATTCATGACTATATATAAGGTTTTTAAATCTGAAGGGATAAGCTCTACAACATCTGCTACTATGGAAGAGTTTTTAGGATAGCTGCATTATTTTTATGTTGAAATTTGGCTCACTTGCTTTGATTTTAACATTTTATTGTTTTTTTTTGCAAAAGCGAGGTCGGAAAACATAAAGAAAGTATGAACAAACATCTGAAAACACTGGACAGATTGAGGTCAAGTGGAAAAAAAGTCTGTATAGTTGGTGCAGGTGGATTCGGTCGTGAAACACTATGTTGTCTAATAGATATAATAGCGGGAACGGAATTTAAAATTGAAGAAGTTGCTTGTTTTATGGTGACTGACAACAAGGTTAAAGTTAGTACATTGATGGGTGTTCCAGTAATTCCTTTTACAAGTTTTGACCCTGAAAAATATGATGTAGTTGTAGCCATTGGAGATTCAATTACTAGAAAAAAAGTTGTGGATTCTTTACCAGAAAATACAGAATATGCAACCTTGATACATCCAACAGCTGTTATGTCTGATTGGAATACAATTGGAGAAGGTGGAATTATAACTGCTGGTGTCATCATCACTTGCAATGTTAAGATTGGTAATCACGCGCAATTAAATTTATACACCACAATAGGTCATGATTGCGAAGCTGGGGATTATTTTACAACAGCTCCTTCTTGCAACATAAGTGGTTCGTGTAAATTCGGCGATGGTGTATTCATCGGCACAAATGCATCAATAAAGCAAGGTGTTGAAATTTGTAACAATGTAACAATTGGAATGGGCGGTGTCGTGGTCAAAGACATAATAGAAGAAGGAACTTATGTGGGTATGCCTGTCAAAAAAATGAGACTGCCAGAAAAAATTGTTTCAACAATTTAGTTACAAAACAAAAAGAACAGTAGTTCTGAATGTGGGGATTATGAACAACATCAAGACCAAATTGGATATTGCTTTGCAAGCTGCATTTGAAGCCGGAGAAGCAATTCTAAGTGTATATCAAGAAGACTTTGAGGTGATGATGAAAGACGACCAATCACCATTAACTCTAGCAGATCTAGCATCAAATTCCATAATCTTGAAAAACCTTGGTGATGATTTTCCAATTTTAACAGAAGAGAATAAAGAAGTACCATTTCAAGAGAGAAAATATTGGACCAATTTTTGGCTCATCGATCCACTTGATGGCACCAAAGAATTTATAAAACGCAATGGAGAATTTACAGTAAACATTGCGTTTATTAGTCATGGCAAACCCGTTTTAGGCATTGTTTATGTGCCTGTATCTAAACAATTTTTTTGGGGTACAGAAATGAATGGTAGCTTTACCTACACACTTCAAAAAGAAGAGCATTTTCAAACAAATCAAATTATCAACAAAGGCATATCTCTGAACCAATCTACTTTACCAGAGGTGTTCACTATTGTTGCCAGTCGATCTCATTTGTCGCCTGAAACAGAACATTACATAGAGCAGCATCGTCGCAAACATGAGCGAATTGCGTTAGTAAGTTCAGGAAGTTCATTGAAGCTTTGTATGATTGCAGCCCGACAAGCACATGTCTATCCTAGACTAGCACCAACTATGGAATGGGATACTGCCGCTGCGCATGCAGTTGTAAAATTTGCAGGTTGTAATGTTTATAATTTTGAAACACGGGAAGAACTTGCTTATAACAAAGAAAATCTCCTAAATCCTTGGTTTGTGGTGGAACATAATTAGACAATTTGAATGATGAAAGAGCAGCTATATCTTATTCCACATCAACACAAAATCGATCGCAAAAGCAGGAACATCCAAAAAAAACATCCTTCTTTCGTTGTTTGGTTTACAGGACTTTCTGGCTCTGGAAAATCTTCATTAGCCAATAAATTAGAACAATATTTACATCAAAAGGGAATTAATACTTATCTTCTTGATGGTGACAATATTCGAACTGGGTTAAACAAAGATCTTGATTTTTCAGAGGAAGGCAGAATAGAAAATATCAGAAGAATTGCAGAAGTAGCTAAGCTTTTTGTTGATGCAGGCACAGTTGTGCTTACCGCGTTTATTTCACCGTTTGAAAAAGAACGCACAATGGCTAAAGACCTGATTGGAGCTGATTCTTTTATCGAAGCATTTGTGGATTGTCCTCTTAATGTTTGCGAACAAAGAGATGTAAAAGGACTTTATCAAAAAGCAAGAAACGGCATCATCAAAAATTTCACTGGAATCGATTCTCCATTTGAAAAACCACAGCAACCAGACATTATTATTTCAACTCATTTAATGACAGAAGAAGAGAGTTTGTCAAAACTTATTATCTTTCTTGAGTCAAAATTAATATTGCCTTTATGAGTCATTATTATTTAAATCACCTCAAAGAACTTGAGGCAGAATCTATATATGTAATTCGTGAAGTTTTCGCGCAATTCCAAAATCCTGCTATACTTTTTTCAGGTGGAAAAGACAGCATTGTTTTGACACATTTGGCAAGAAAAGCATTTCACCCTTCAAAAATTCCGTTTCCTTTGGTTCATATCGACACTGGACACAATTTTCCAGAAACCATGGAGTATCGTGACTGGTTGGTAAAAGAATTAGGAGCAAAACTCATTGTTGGATGTGTGCAGGAGTCTATTAATAACGGTAGAGTTAGAGAAGAAAGTGGCATCAATGCTAGTAGAAATGCTTTACAAACAACCACATTATTAGACACTATTGAAAAATATAAATTAGATGCTTGCATGGGCGGCGCTCGTCGAGATGAAGAAAAAGCAAGAGCCAAGGAACGTTTTTTCTCTCATCGTGATGAGTTCGGTCAATGGGATCCCAAAAACCAAAGACCTGAACTGTGGAATTTATTCAACGGCAGAAAGAGCATGGGCGAACATTTCAGAGTCTTCCCAATTTCCAATTGGACGGAAATGGATGTATGGCAATACATATTACAAGAAAATATCCCTTTACCTTCCTTATACTTCGCCCATGAGCGTCAAATCATCGAGCGCAAAGGAGCATTATTAGCTGTTTCAGAATTTTTAAATATGCGTGGCGATGAAACAATTTTAACAAGATTGGTTCGTTTCAGAACCTGTGGCGATATGCCTATTACAGGTGCAATTGAATCAGATGCAGACACATTGGAGAAAATAATATTAGAGGTGGCCGCTTCACGACAAACTGAAAGAGGCAACCGTGCAGACGATAAGCGCTCAGAAACAGCAATGGAAGACAGAAAAAGACAAGGCTATTTCTAACCTAGTTTTTCCCCATCTTCATTTTAAATTTTAACTTTAATCACGATTTTTCAAGTGCGACAAAAGAAGCCTGTTTCAAATTCAATGGATAATAATGCATACCTTAATATGGAACTCCTCCGTTTCACCACCGCAGGAAGTGTGGACGATGGAAAAAGTACGCTTATAGGTCGTTTGTTGTACGATACGAAATCCATTTTTGAAGATCAAATGGAAGCAGTGATAAGATCGAGCGAACGAAAAGGTATCGACCATATCGACCTTTCATTATTGACAGATGGTTTGAAAGACGAGCGCGAACAAGGAATAACCATCGATGTAGCATATCGTTATTTTGCTACTCCAAAAAGAAAATTCATCATTGCTGATACTCCAGGACACATTCAGTATATTAGAAATATGATTACTGGTGCTTCCACAGCAAATCTTGCCTTGATACTTGTGGATGCACGCAACGGGCTTACTGAACAAACTTACCGACATTCTTACATTGCTTCTTTGTTGCAAATTAAACACATAATTGTTTGTGTTAATAAAATGGATTTGGTGGATTATGACGAAGCCAAATTTGAATCAATCGTTCAGGATTACAAAGATTTTGCAGCTAGACTAGACATTCAAGACATTAGATATATTCCAATAAGTGCTTTGCATGGCGACAACATTGTTAATCGCTCTTCTGAAATGAAATGGTACAACGGTCCAACCTTGATTTATTTGTTGGAAACCATACACATTGCGTCAGATGAAAATCATATAGATTGCCGTTTCCCAGTGCAAACAGTTATTCGTCCTCACTCTGATGAACACCATGATTTCAGAGCATATGCAGGAAGAATTGCGGGTGGAATTTTCAGAAAAGGAGATGAAATAATGGTTTTACCTTCAGGATTCACTTCCAAAATCAAAGCATTACATACTTTTGAAGGCGAAATTGCTGAAGCCTTTGCGCCACTTTCAATTTCAATGGAATTGGAAGAAGATATAGATGTAAGCCGTGGCGACATGATTGTACGGGTAAACAACCAACCAGAAGTGACCCAAGATCTGAACATGATGGTTTGTTGGTTGAACCCGCATCCAATGCAAATTGGAAATAAATATATTTTGCGCCATACATCTCGTGATGTGCGTGCCATAGTAAAAGAGATTGTTTACAAAATCGACATCAACACCATGCAGCGTTTGGAAGGCGAACAATCATTTGCTGCAAGAGATATTGGCAGAATTAGACTGCGAACTACTGCGCCTATTTTCACCGATCCTTACCGTGTAAATCGACACACTGGAAGTCTCATTCTTATCGATGAAACAACAAATGAAACTGTTGCAGCTGGTATGATTGTTTAATATTTATTACTAAATAAATTTATATAAAGGCTAATTTTCTATTGAATTTTAGCCTTTTTCATTTATTAAAATAATTTCCCCCTCATTTTAACCCCTAATTGTATTTTTTTAACAAGTGTACATTTGGTTCTATTGATTAAAACGCCAACTTTTGTCTCTGATTTTTACAATCTAATGACCAATCTATGCACTCACTAAAAATATACTTATTTGTTTTATCTGCATGTTTTTATTCCATCTCTTCCTCCGCACAAAATTTTGTGGTAAAAGGGATTTTGAAAGACACCTTAAATGATAATAAACTTCAGTATGGTTCTCTTGTTTTGATTCGAGCAACAGATTCCGTAATTGCCACTTTCACACGAAGTAAGGAAGATGGAACTTTTGAACTGAAACCTAAAACAGAAGGAAAATACATTCTAATGGCATCTTTTCCTGGTTTTGCCGATTATGTAGAAACCATTAATCTCACCAAATCCAAACCTGTTTTAAATCTTGGCTTGGTACCAATGGTGACCAAAACTCATCTGCTTCAAGAGTTTGTATTGAAACAACAAATTGCTGCCATTAAAATCAAAGGCGATACTACAGAATATATGGCTGATAGCTTTAAGGTGAAAGAAGGGGCAACCGTGGAAGAACTTTTGAAAAAATTACCTGGCATTCAAGTGAATAAAAATGGTGATGTGGTGGCACAAGGCGAAACCGTGCAAAAAATCCTCGTTGATGGAGAAGAATTTTTTACCGACGACCCTGCTGTGGTCACTAAAAGTCTACAAGCAAAAGCTGTAGAAAAAGTGCAAGTTTTCGATAAAAAAAGTGACCAATCTATGTTCACAGGAGTTGATGATGGCACGCGTGAAAAAACAATCAATCTTCAACTCAAAGATAATATGAAAGCTGGCTATTTTGGTAAAGCCATTGCAGGTGGAGGAACTGATGGTTTTTTTGAAAATCAAGGAATGCTCAATGCTTTCAAAGGCAAACGAAAAATATCTGCATTTGGCATCGTAGCCAACAATGGTAAGCTAGGTTTGGGCTGGCGTGATAAAGACAATTTTGGTGGTGGCAACGACAACAGACAAATGACAGAAGATGGATTTATGGTTTCATGGAATTCGGATGATGATGAAAGCGGAGGATGGAATGGAACCTACGATGGTAAAGGGTTTCCATCGGTCTGGACAGGTGGTTTGCACTATTCTAATAAATGGTTGGAAGACAAACTGCATATGAGTAGCAACTATCGTTATGCCAAACAAAATAATGAATCAATCACCAATTCCATCACCGAGACAAGCTTGGGAAAAACAGGATTTTCGGATGGAGGGAAATTATACAGCTCACAATTTACAGAAGCTTTTTCATCGGGTCAGCGTCATCGAGGTGATTTAATTCTTGATTATAAAATTGACTCAACATCTGAATTGAAAATTACCGCAAACCTAGGCTACAACAATACTATATCTATAGATACAGCAAGGAGTAAATCATACCGCGATAATTTTATTATCAATGAGAATAATCGACTCAAGTCTAATGATGCAACGTCTAAATCAGCAAATGCAACTTTGGTGTGTCGCAAAAAGTTTCAGAAACAAGGCAGAAATTTAGTGCTTGATATTCAAGAATATTACAAAGAATCGAATGCTACTGGGTATAATGTGTCCACTATCAATTATTTCAATCCAACTAATGCAACTGTAGATAGTTCGGTGCAACTCGATCAGCTGAAAATCAATGATAGCAAGAAGTTTCAAGTAGAAAGTAAATTTTCCTATACCGAGCCTTTAAGTAAATATTTCTTTTTAGAAATAAATTATGGCGTTAACTGGAACAATAGTTCGGCAAATAAAATTACACGCGACAAAGATACTTCTAGCAATTACGAAACAACGCCTAATCAAAAATTCAGTAGTCAATATGATTTTGATTACCTCACCAACACAGGAGGTGCCAACATTCGATTCACTAAAAAAGGAATGAATTTTTCACTTGGTGGAGCCATTTCGAATACAGCATTCAAACAACGAGATATTTTATATCAACTGAATAGCCGAGATCGTTCTTTTACCAATTTTTTCCCAAGAGCTACTTTGTCTTATCGTGTGCCTGACAAACAAAAGAGCTATAGATTGTCATACAACGGTTCAACACAACAGCCTACGATTGAGCAAATTCAACCTTTACAGCAAAACACCGACCCATTGAATATATCTGTTGGTAATCCAAATTTGAGACAACAATTTGATCATCAAATTTCATTTGGTTTTAACGATTTCAAAGTATTCTCAGGCACCTACACCTATCTCGGTGGTTCCATCAGTTTTGTTCAGGATGACATCAGTCGGATAGAAACAATTACAACCGGTGGACAACGCATTTATCAATATGTCAACATTGATGGCAACTATAACGGAAATATGTATGGAGGTTATGGATTTGAAATTAAGAAAATTGATTTGCGCATCAATATCAACGGAAGCATCAACACCAACCAAACCTACAACTTCATCAATGGTGTGAAAAATAGGAGTTTGAACAATACTTTTTCATTGGGTATAGACTTTAATTATGATAAGGAAGACAAGTTCAATTTGGCCTACAATCCAAGTGTATCCTACAACCAAAACACAGCTACTATCAACACCAACAACACCAACTATTGGACCTTGAGCAATGACTTTGATGGTAGTGTGGAATTGCCATATAGCATTCAACTAGGCTCAAATGTCAATTGGATGATGCGTCAAAAAATTGCTGCTTTCGACCAACAAAACAATGTCTTTTTGTGGAATGCTTATGTGAGTAAAAAAATGTTGTCGAACAAACAATTAGAGCTTCGTATTTATGCCAATGACATCTTGAACCAAAACATTGGCTTTCAACGATATGGTTCTAGCAACACCGTTACCCAAAACAATTACAACACAATTCGTCGCTATGGCATGATTCAGTTGACTTGGAATTTCACCAAAACAGGTGGTAACTCTCCAGTTTCAGACGGAGCAAAAATGATTATTAAAAACTAAACCATGAACACAAAAATATTATTATTAGCAGCATTTCTTTTGAGCAATATCATTGTTCAAGCACAGCACACCTTACAAGGAAAAATTGAATTCATTCGCAAATCAAATATCCACAAACAGTTGGAGGACATGAGCAGCGATGAACAAGGTGGCGGCTGGTTTGAGAAAATGAAAAACCAAATTCCTAAATTCAATGTTTCTTATTTCGATTATGTGTTCAACACCAAAGCCTCTTTTTATAAACCTGGAAAAGAGGTTGAAAATCCGTTTAAAATGTTTGGTAGTGCACCCGCAGGTGCCAATGAAGTGTACACCGATTTTGGGCAGCAGAAAGTGACTGCATCCAAAGCCATTTTTGAGCAGAAGTTTTTGGTGGAAGATTCTATTCGTCAACTCGATTGGAAATTTGCTGATGAAGTGAGAACGATTGCTAATTTCAAATGCCGAAAAGCGGTGGCTAAAATTTGTGATTCGGTTTATGTCGTAGCTTTTTACACCGACGACATTGTGGTGAGCGGTGGTCCTGAAATGTTTGCGGGTTTGCCAGGAATGATTTTGGAGTTAGCCATTCCAAGACTTTACACTACTTGGATTGCCACAAAAGTTGACTTGTATTCACCCACGAAAGAAGACTTAAAGATTCCCGACAAAGGGAAAAAAGTGAATCAGAAAGAAATGTATGATAGCTTGATGGCAAGCATTGGCAAATGGGGAAAATGGGCGCAGCGAAGCATGTGGTGGAGTGTTTTATAGTAAAAATATATTAAATGCATAATTCCCAACTGCCGCCCCAAAAGCGGCAGTTGTTGTTTTACGGACTAAACATATAAAAATCAACCACTTATGTGTAATGAAATAAATTATATAAAAATTCATTAACAAAACGTTTGCAATTAGAAAAAGATTTATTTAACTTTAGATTAGAAAGGGAATGCAAAACCAATAATAATAACACGGATGTAACAAAATAATAAGACCAATTTGCAAAGTGGGGAGGTAAATAAATAGTTTTTTTTAACCATTAAATATAACCTTTATGAAAAACAGTTACAACACAGGCGTGAAAATCACCCCCCCATTACATTATTATTAATATGTATTGGTTTGCTGCAAACTAATTGGTCTTGGGCGCAGACATATGTGAAGACTTACCATTATTATGAAAAGCATAATCACATGATTCCACTTCCTGTTGAAGATGATTTGGATGATTATATGCTTGCGGGAACTGACACCGATTTTGAAGGAAGAATCAGATTGATGCGCATTGATGGTTCGGGCAATGTAGTTTTCTCTAAGGTGTTTTGGGAAGACAACCATTTGAAGACTTGTTTTGATTTTACTTATTACAACGATCATTATTACATCACTTGTTTAAGAAGAGCGGATGTAACTGATGCGAATGACCTCGATAGAATAGAAATTATAGAAGTAGATGCAAGTGGTAATATAACAGATGACCAAACTATCTATGACTTTAACAGTGAAGAAGGTATGTATCCAATACACACTTTAGCCTACAACAACTTACTTTACGTTTGTGGCTACACAAGTCCAAATGCAACACATCCAGTTGCAATAGAAGCAACAACTCCTAAGCGAGGTTTTATATTAAGTTATGATCCTTCGACCCAAACAGTTGCTAACAGCATTGTTATCGAAAGTGTTCATTCTTATGATCCAAATTTCCATCCATATGCAGACTATGACATGGTAGTGCGTTTAATTCCAAATCAGAACGGAGATTTGTATGTAACAGGTAGTAGCAACTCGGTAAAGCTGCGCTACAATAGCCCTCTTCCTTATCCTTTTAATTATCTTACTTCACCTTCAGGAACTTTGAATGTAACTGTTGATAACACTTTATCATTAGTTTCTTTTAACAATAGTGCAACCCCTTTAGGACAACCATATGGTGATAATATTGATGGAGAGTTTGGACACAGTATGGTTGAAGTTGGAGGCTTATATTATAATGTTGGCAACTATTTTGATGGAACAGATGTTGGTCCGAATAATGGGCATTTTCACAATTTTACTGCAATTGACCCTGCAAATGGACTTTTGCCAGCTGGAACTGGAGCAAATTCAAGATGGAGTTTCACAGGGTTTGATTATGCATGGGGTCTTCAGACCTTGCCTAGTTTGAATGGTGGTGATGTGTTGCTTGCCGGCATGACATCTAATCTGCCAAATGGCTGTGTTGATAGTAATATTACGCCATCAAAAGACGATTATAATCCATTCATAAGTGATTTTAGTTTAGGATTTGCTGCCAATACAATTAGTGTTAATAGGAATTTTACTCGAACTTATTTAAGTCAGTATGGAACTGGAACTTATACCTTACCTAATAGTTATCATGCCACTAATCGTTGGTTGTTCAACAATACATGGAGTGCCAATTTAGCTTGTCAAAGAGATCCTAATTTATTTAATAATTTAGCATTAGGATTAACGGCGCCTGTTTGGTGGTCGGGAGCCAACCAACTCAATTTTAAATTCATTCAAGGCGACCAAACAGGTGCAGTACAAGATTGTCCTGATTCTTACACTGACTGTTTTTCAGATGAAAACACAATTGGACCTGTTCAGGTATGTGATAATATTACTTTAGCAAATAGCATTGGAAATACAATTTTTGTTTATGTAAGTACAAACCCAAGTACATATCAAGTAGCTGTCGAAATAGTTGAAAATCAAGTAGATGAATTAAACGCTAGCGAAATTTGGGATTGCCCTGCTGATGGTAATATATGGAAAAATGCAAATAATGCTGATAATGCAATAATTAAAGTTTTTCCGAACCCAACCCAACAATATATTACAATAAAATTCAATGAACAATTTGAGCTTATAAATATAGAATTGTCAGATTTAACAGGACGTATAATTACTTCACTTTATGACGGTAAATACCAACTCTTGCCTGAAAAGCTTAATTTACCTCAATTAACTTCTGGTATTTATAGACTTCAAATTAAATCTGATAATAAGGTCTTTCAACAGAAGTTAATTATTGAGTAATTAATTAACTTTTTTCATTCATTTTTTTTATTTACTATCATGAAACGAATAATTATTTATTTGGTAATATGCTTATTTTATGTAAATCAAATAGGTGCTCAAATTGTTTGCGACACATTTGGAAATACATTAACTACAAATTTTATATACAGTCCATTTGGAAATAATACTAATAGTTATTATAGGACTTTCTTTTTCTTTAGCGAGGGTGAATTAGCTACTAAGGGAATTTATCCTGGATCTTTAATTTACGGTATAGGATATTTTAAAACTAATAATGCTTTTATTAATACAAACACGAAT
>CAZNVQ010000020.1:0-22484 GCA_964576425.1 uncultured Flavipsychrobacter sp.
GATTGCTGACTGTTTTCAATCATGAAATTCACACCCTCTATGCCACAAACATTGGCAATTTCATGAGGATCTGAAATGGTAGCCACTGTTCCGTGTACAACTGCTAATCGAGCAAATTCGGTTGGGACCAACATAGAACTTTCAATATGCACATGCGCATCTACAAATCCGGGCATTAGGTATGGACCATTAATTTGGTTGTCTTCAATTACAGAATTTATCACGCCATTTTCAACAATTATTTTTGCACCAAAAATTCTTTTGTTGAAAACATCTACATATTGCCCTTCTATTTGAAAATTTGCACTTGCATTCATACTTAACTATTGATTAATGAGAAAGCAAAAAACCTCTTTCGGTCCATGAACACCAACAACCAATGTCTTTTCAATATCAGCTGTTCTGCTTGGTCCAGTATTTAAATTAATCATTGAAGGGAGGTTGTTTTGATATTTTTTCAACAACCAATCCAATCCATGTTCAATATCTTCAAGCACTTGACTAGTGCGGGCTACAACAATGTGAGCAGGATAAAAAACAGGAGTTGTACGTCCATAATTTTGATGACTTGAAATCAAAATAGAACCAGTTCTTGCAATTAATGCCTCACATAATGTGATACTAACTTGTGCTGTTTCCAAAGCATCCTGTGGCGATATTGTAACATGCTCAAGCAATTGATCAAGTTCCTTTGCAATGGCATCTTCTGCACAAACAATTTGCTGCCATCCTTTAGCATTAATTAATTGCTGTAAGGAATTTAATAGCTCATTTTCATCATCACAAAACATAAAATGTCCACCCAATTGAATGAAAGCTGATGCAAAAGTTTCTTCTAAAAAACCTGTAGGACGATTGAAAATATCTTGATTATCTTTTTCAACTTCGGGGAAAGGAATAGACACTTTCCCTTTAGACAATCCATGTCTAATCTTACTCAAAATAGATTCTTTAGCTTTTGATGTTTTCAACTTTTTACTATTTTATATTTCAAATATAAAAAGCGGCACTTACATACCACTTTTAAATTTCATTTATATACAACTTAAGATTTTATTATTAGTTGTTATAATATAGCACTAATCAACTGGTGTAGCATCTTCATATGGTCTGCTACCAATCAATCGCTCTAAATCATCTTTGAATAAGACTTCTTTTTTAAGCAATTCTTCAGCTATAATTTTTACTGATTCTATTTTATCAGAAAGTAATTTTTTAACTCTTTGATATGTTTCTTCAACCAATTTCCGAACTTCAGCATCTATTATTTTACCTGTTTCTTCAGAATACGGCTTACTGAAACTTTGATCATTTTGTGGGTCATAGAATGAAATATTACCAACAACATTATTCATTCCATACATTGAGACCATGGCATAAGCAGTTCTTGTCACGTGTTGTAAATCACTTAATGCTCCCGTTGAAATTTTACCAAAGACCAACTCTTCAACTGCTCTACCACCAAGCGACATACACATATCATCTAATAAGTGGTCGGTAGTTCTGATATAAACCTCTTTTGGTAAATATTGTGCGTAACCCAATGCAGCAACTCCTCTTGGCACTATAGTAACCTTCACTAACGGATGTGCATGTTCTAAGAACCAACCAGAAACAGCATGTCCAGCTTCGTGATAAGCAATAATTCTTTTCTCTTCTGGTGAAATGATTTTATTCTTTTTTTCAAGTCCGCCAATCACCCTGTCGATAGCGTCATTGAAGTCGCCCATATCAACTTCCTCTTTGCCTTTTCTAGCAGCAATTAGCGCTGCTTCGTTACAAATGTTAGCAATGTCGGCACCAGCAAAACCAGGAGTTTGCACTGCTAGTTTGTTGATATTTAAATTTTCAGATTTTTTGATTGGTTTCAAATGAACTTCGAAAATCTTTTCTCTTCCTTTCACATCTGGGATGTCAATTGAAATTTGACGATCAAATCTCCCTGGGCGAAGCAATGCAGAATCCAAAACATCTGGTCTGTTTGTTGCGGCCAAAACAATAATTCCAGTATCTCCACTAAATCCATCCATTTCCACCAACATTTGGTTGAGTGTGTTTTCACGTTCATCATTGCTCATCACCATATTCTTTCCTCTTGCTCTACCAATAGCATCAATTTCATCGATAAATACTATACAAGGTGACTTTTCCCTAGCTTGCTTGAACAAATCTCTTACACGACTAGCACCAACACCTACAAACAATTCCACAAAATCAGAGCCTGACATTGAAAAGAAAGGCACTTGAGCTTCGCCTGCAACAGCCTTAGCTAATAATGTTTTGCCTGTTCCCGGAGGACCAACTAACAAAGCTCCTTTTGGAATTTTTCCACCAAGTGCAGTATATTTTTTAGGATTTTTTAAGAAGTCAACGATTTCCATCACTTCCACTTTTGCCTCATCAAGTCCTGCAACATCATTGAACGTAATGGTAACTCTTGTTCCTTTTTCAAACAATTGAGCTTTAGATTTTCCTATATTGAAAATTCCACCGCCACCGCCTGGTCCTGCACTTCCGCCCATTTTGCGCATGAGCAAAAACCACATGGCAACAAGGAAAATAATTGGCAACAAAAATGAATTTAAAATGTCGCGCAACCAATTACCACGAATGTCATAAAACACTTTTGGCTCTGCGATTTGCTCTGGTAATTTCTTCAAAGCATCAGACATATCATCTCTAAATTGTTCATCTGAACCAATTTTGAATGTATATGAAGGACCTTTGTCGCCATTAGTCAAACTTGGTGCTTTGCCAGCAGGCTGAGCAACCATATCTTTTTTAAGATAAACCTCTACTTCGCTTTTATTCACAACGTTGATGTGATCAACATTTCCTTTGAAAAGGTCATCATCTCGAAACTCTAGAAAACTTTTGGAGGCTGCAGCTTCAGTAAAATTGCTTGTATAAAACTGCAACAAAACAAGTGCAGCAAATATGAGTCCATATACCCAATAAATATTGAATTTTGGACCTTTTTTAATGGGTTTATTTTCTCCACCCTGACCTTCTGGTCTGATTTTATTTTCTTCCATTTTTTCTTTAAAACAAATTAACTCTATTAAAACACCTAACTATATATTATGTTCTACGCGACCTGCGTCTTCCCATAAACCTTCTAAATTATAAAAATATCTTTGCTCTGGCTGAAAAATATGCACCACTACATCAACATAATCGACCAAAGTCCAATGATCGCCACGCTCAACATGAAATGGTTTTTCATCACATATTTGCCAAATTTCATCTATGATGTTGTCAGCAATTGCTTTTAGTTGGACATGAGATTGAGCTTCGCACAAAACAAAATAATCTGCAACGGCCTCGTCTATCTTTTTCATATCAAGAGAAACTATATTCGATGCTTTTTTATCTTGAATTGCCCTTATTATGTTTTTAAACAGTAGGCTATTTCTTGTCAATCTGCGCTCAATTGGTTTTAACGCATTAGCCTCATTAGTAATTTTATCCAAATGATTGAATTCTATTTATGTTTGGAAATATCTTTGCATTCAAAATTAAGGAAACTTTGGTTCATTCGCTTAAGTCTTTATTAGAAGCCCCAATAATTGAGTTGCTTTCGGTGGATAGTACCAATAACTATGCCATGCGCTGTATTGATGCCGATAAGGCACAAAATGGTATGACAATTTTTGCAGAACAACAAACAGAAGGGAAAGGACAAAGAGGAAGAAAATGGGAAACTACATATAGTGATAATATTTTAATGAGTATAATATTATCACCAAATAGAAGTATTGACCAACAATTCATATTTAATGCAGCCATTGCTGTTGCTGTTGCTGAAGTTTTAATTGCTGAAAACAGTGATTGGGAAGTTAAAATTAAATGGCCGAATGATATAATAATTAATGCCAAAAAGTCAGGAGGCATATTAATTGAAAACGTTTTAAGAGGAAATAGCTGGAATTGGGCGATAGTTGGTCTTGGACTCAATGTTAATCAATCTCATTTTGATTCTAACTTGCCATATGCAACTTCATTAAAATGTGCTTCCGGATTGCATTTCAATAAAAAAGAACTTCAAGAAAAAATCAGACATAATATATTTTTAAACATAAGTAATGTGAACTTTTCATTGGAATTGTATAACCAGTTCCTTTTCAAAAAAAACAAAAATCACTTATTTTCAATAAATAATTCATTTTTTAATGCGAAAGTTTTAGGTGTTGAAGAAGATGGTCAATTAAAACTTGAAATGAGCAATAATTCCATACAATATTTCAATCATGGAAGTATCAATTGGGAATGGTTTTAGAAATTAAAAAATCCAATCAGCCCAATTTTTCAAGATTTGTTTTCCATGAAATGTTCCAATAGATTCTGGATGAAATTGAATGCCAATGCTCGGAAATATTTTATGTGCTAATGCCATAATGGATTGATCATCATTTGCAACAGCAATTTCTGCCAACGATTGAGGCAAATTTTTCACAATCAAAGAATGATAACGCATTACTTCAAAAGTCGTTGGAATTGAAGAAAACAGTTGATGATAATTATGCGTTATCAAACTGGTTTTCCCATGCATTGGATAAGGCGCGTGAACTAATTCAGCGCCAAAATAAGTTCCGATTGCTTGATGCCCCAAACAAATGCCTAAAATCGGAATTTGCTGATGAAACTCATGTATTACATCCATGCAAATACCTGCTTTTACTGGGGTTTCAGGACCTGGTGAAATGATGATTCGTTGAGGATTTAATTGTTTGATTTGCTGAATGGTGATTTCATCGTTTCTGAAAATAAGGATGTCAGCACCAAGTACCAGCAAATAATGACCAAGAATATGAGTGAAAGAATCATAATTATCAATGAGTATCCACATGGTCAGGAATGGTTTGATTGATTTGTTGAAAAAGCTCATGCAAATCAGCGAAAATCTTTTTTGCCATTGGTAAAATTGAGCCTAAATGATGGAATACCCAAGGTGCTAAAGGCTGAAAATAATTATAAGTCAATGATGTTGTTTTTGCTGCTTTTGATATGAGGTGCATTTCATTGCCAATCCACAAAAAAGAACTCCAAACTAATGCTGATAGAAACGAATAAATGAGTCCACCAATCAAACCATTAATCCATCCAAGTGCAACCAAACTTAATGCTGTTTCAAGTGCTTTAGCTACAAGCCTTACCAATAGCATAACACCAACAAAAAGTAGTGCATAACTTAATAGTTGTCCCCATCCACTTTGAACCAAACCTTGCTGCAATAGCCAAGCTCCCAACCAACCGCTCAATTTCAAAGCGATCATCAAACCTAGAACAATGGCAAAAATGGAAAAAACGGCTACAATAATTCCTTTTTTGTAGCCGCGTATAAAAAATAAAATAATAAGCGTTAACCCAACAAAATCAAGCATTTGATGGAATTATGATGCTAATAATTTCTTGATTGTTTCGGAGATTGTTTTACCATCCGCTTGTCCAGCCAATCGCTTCGATGCAACAGGCATTACTTTACCCATTTCAGCAGGACTAGTTGCTCCAACTTCAGCAATCACATCTTTCAAAATAGTTTCCAATTCTTCCATAGATAATTGCTTGGGTAAAAAACGTTCGATGATAGCCAATTCTTCGCTTTCCTTTGCAGCCAAATCTTCGCGATTTTGTTGCTTGAAAATATCTAATGAATCCTTTCTTTGCTTTGCCATTTTTTGAAGCATTTTGATTTCATCTGCTTCAGACATTCCGTCTGCATTGGCATTACCCGATGTTTTTTCCAATAAAATTGCTGCTTTAATAGCTCTTAAAGTACGCAATGCCGCCTCATCTTTTGCGCGCATAGCTACTTTGATTTCATCCATGATTTTGATTTCTAACGACATGAGATGTAGTTTTTCTTTGTGAAATTATTTTAACCGTTTTGTTCTTCTTTAGACATCGCTTCATTTGCTCTTTTATAAAAACCTGCAGCAAAATTTCGCATATCTTTCGCTAAATCTGCATTGTTAGTCGCGCGCAAATACGTGTCTGCCATTCCCATAAAACTTTGATAAAAGAAATCATTCATTTCATCTACCATCATTTTTTTTGTCCAAAGGTCAATGCGTAAAGCTGATTTTCCCTCGCCATCCCAAAGTCCAATCATCACAGCCTTTGCTTGCTGAAAACCATCAACGCCACCGCCTGGCGCATTCCATTCTATTTGCTCTGGCATTTTATCTTCGTCCAACTCTACCTGAACATTAATATTTGATTTCATCGTTTAATTGATTAATTGTTTGAAATTTAAATTTTAGGTTTATCCCATTTATTTAGTTGATTGACACAAGCCAACATATCTTTTGGCAAATTGGCTTCCACAGAAATCAAAGTACCATCTTGTTTTTCAAAACTAAGTTTGTATGCATGTAATGCCAATCGATTCAACAGTGGACGCTCTTCTTCTTGATTATCTGCTAGCTTATATTTTTTCTTGATTGCTGATACAAAAAATGGTTTACCATCGCCATACAATGGGTCGCAAACAATTGGATTACCTATCGATTGAGCATGTACTCTAATTTGGTGTGTTCTTCCTGTGTGAATTTGAAATTGAACCAAAGCATGCAATGACCATTGTTCCACCACACGATAGTCCGTTATGGAAGGCTTACCTCTTTTAGTCACCACCATTTTACCTTTCGTAACTGGATGTTCTGCTATGGGCGCTTCAATAGTACCTTGTTCAGGAATTACACGACCAACAACTAAGCCAGCATATAATTTTTGAATGTCGTGTTGTTGAAATAAAGTAGATAAATACTTGTGTGTCGCTTCATTTTTAGCGAAACAAATTACGCCGCTTGTATCTCGATCTAATCGATGTACAACCCATAATTTATTTTTGATTTTTTCTTCCAAAAGCTTATTTAAACAAGGTAAATTTTCATCAAAACGATCGGGAATTACCAGCAAACCTGCGGGTTTATTCACAACCACCAAATCATCATCCTCAAATAATATTTCAATATTCATAACTTAATTAAAAAGGCAAATTTTAGCCATGGAAATAACAATTCAAACAGTCTTCCTCAGCGGCTCGCATAGCTTTTACTTCTTCCGCTTTTTTATCTTTAAATCCACAAAGATGCAATGCTCCGTGAAATATAACACGATGTAATTCATGCACATAGGTCACACCAAATTTTTTAGCATTTTCGCTAACCCTTTCCACACTGACATAAATTTCAGCATCCATTATTTTATCATTTTCAGACAAATCAAAAGTGATGATATCAGTCAATGTATCATGCTGTAAAAATTGTTTATTTATACCTAAAAGATATTCATCAGAACAAAAAATATAATTTATATTAATTTTTTTCACATCAGACAAATGAGTTCTAATCATACTTTGCAAGTAAGTGGATAATCTTCTTTTGTCTTTCAAATTCGATTTCACTTCTTGTTCAAAATATACAATTGCCATTGTGTTCAACAAATTTGGGGCAATATCCAACTTTTTTGGCTAATGAAAGGAAGCACTGCTTAATTTTGCCCAATGCAAGAGCAGGAAGAACAAGTGTTGCGCCTTTCCCAATTGACTCCTGGGCTAAAAGCAATAATTAAATATCATGAGCCAAACGACTTTCAATTGACCTTGATGGAAATGGGCTGTGTTCCTGGAGAACCGGTTTGGGTTGAAATGATTGCTCCACTTGGCGACCCAATGGCAATTCAAATTGCAGGTTATTATTTGAGTATTCGCAAACAAGATGCAGATAAAATTTTAGTATGCATCGAGGAAGACCCAAAAAATTAATCTACACAACCACATTTTTGACTTCTGATACCACCTTGATTTTATTACTTTTGCAGCATGCACATTGGATTGTATTTTGGCAGTTTCAACCCTATTCATACTGGACATCTTATTATTGCCAATCACATTGTAGAACATACCAATATTGACAAAGTTTGGTTTGTTGTATCTCCGCACAATCCATTGAAAGAAGCTCATTCATTGCTAAATGAGTACCACAGATTAAATTTAGTAGAACTTGCCATTGAGGACTATCCAAAATTTAGAGCAAGTAATGTAGAATTTCGGTTACCAAAGCCTTCTTATACAATAGATACCTTAACTTATTTAACTGAAAAGTTTCCTTTAGAACAGTTTTCAATCATTGTTGGTTCTGATAGTTGGCAAAATATTCACCGTTGGAAAAACTATGAACAATTGGTGAAAAACTATGAATTTATAGTTTATAACAGACCTGGATTTGAGGTGAAAGAAAATCATCAAGCCAAACTAACTATGTTGGATGCTCCAATTTTGGAAATTTCTGCCACTTTCATTCGTAAAGAAATCAAAAACAAAAAGTCGGTTCGCTATCTTCTTCCAGAAGCCGTTTATGAATGCATCATGGAAAACAGATATTATCATTAAACCCTACCTAATTGACTTTACACCAGAATTTTTGCACTCCGTAAATAAACTCGGAATCAAGAATTTCAATGTTGCATTCCTGTAGCAAAGACCTTATTTCTCTTCTGTCAAATTCCGAAATATGGTCGTCATCTGTATAAATAATTGGCGTATTCAAATCCTTCCTATACAAATTAAGATAATATCTTTCAAAGTCAGGAACTTCTATATAAACATATTGAAAAAAATCTTTGAATTTCATGAGAAAGTCTTTCGGATCATCTAAATGTTCCAAAATATGTGACAAGATTAATACATCAAATTTTTCATCATTAGATTTCAAAAAGTCATAAGCCTCTGCACAATGAAATGATAAATTCTCTCTTGAGTAGCGTGATTTGGCGATTTCAATGGCTTTGGGGGCATAATCAATGCCAACAACTTTCTTGGCTTTTTCAGCAATACGAAAACTGATGTCGCCCAAATTGCAACCTAAATCAAGCACCGCATCCGTTGACTTGATGTGTTCCAACATGTAAGCATAGGAATAAATTCGAGCCGGATGATTAGACGGATTATAATATTTATAGGCAGTTTCATGTGCAAGACGATCGAAAAGCCATTCTAAATTCAAAAACAAACGCAACTTTCTTTCATTACTCAAAATGGGTAATTTGCTCAACCTGTATATTATTGAATTTAATGCATTTTTTGGCTTTTGCCTAGACAATTTTACTCCCATGAGTTTATTTTTAACTATAAAAGAAAAACAATGCGTGAAACTAATGTTTATTATTGGCAAGTTCTGCAATAAGAAAACAGTTTTACCTCGTGTTAACAATATACTGATTTATTTAAATATCTATTTTACAACGATTTATTAGTATTTTTATCTTCATATATAGGAGACAAACATTTTATCATGAACTTTTTTCAATCCCTTCGATTTAAATCATGGACACTTTTAATATTTATATTTTCATCTTCAATTGTATCATTTGCAAAAACATCTGATGAAAAAAGAGCAATTTTAACACACATCAACGGCTGTTGGAAAGAGCATTCATCTGTTGACTTGACTAAAATAGAGATTGAAAACTTTTCAGAAAACAAACTGATACAATTCCACTTAAATTTAGTGGAACAAGAATTATTGAAAGTAAATGCGTCACACCTTTCTTCAAGTCAGTTTGAAAATCGCAAAGCTTGCTTGAATTACCTCAAAGAATATATTTCGCTCGAGGCATTTCCAAAAAATAATCTTACCAACTTCCGCACACCTATTTTCATTGATGTTAATGATAATTTTTGTGCAGTTGGCTACTTGTTAAAAAGAACAGGCAATGAAACATTGAGCAGAAAAATTTCAAAAGAAAACAATCTTGCCTACGTTCGTCAGATGCAGTATCCTGAACTGCTAGAATGGGCTACTGCAAACGGATTCACAGTTGATGAATTAGCTTGGATTCAACCAAGTTATGGACCAGTTCCGTCACGAACAACGGCACCAGTTGGCAAAGGAACTAATGGCACCATTCATGAACTTAAGAAAAGTAATGATGGACAAAAACTTTGGGTAGGTGGAGAATTTTCATCAATAAATGACAGTGTCATTGCAAATAATGTTGCTCTTGTTTTAGAGCTTGGAGGACAGTATTATTGGTATAGTTTAAATTCAGGAGTTAATGGTCCAGTATATGCCATACAAGAATTTAACAATAAAATTTTTGTTGGAGGCGAATTCACACAAGCAGGCACTTGTCCAGTTAGTAATATCGCTTTTTATGACGGTAATAATTGGCTTGATGCAGGCTGTATTTCAGGTGTTGTTTTAGACCTAGAAGTATTTAACGGGGAAATGTATGCAGTTGGGGACTTTGATGTTTGTGGTGGAAGCAATGAAATCAACTTTGCGAAATGGATCAATGGCTCATGGTTACCAATTGCTGGGCTGAATGGCTTTGTAAATACGATGACGGTTGTTGATAGCTTTCTCTTTTTAGGCGGTAACTTCACTTATAACAACAATCCTTGCAATATTATTAAATGGAACGAGTCAATTGGGTTTAAAAACTTTTCTAACACAATTAACAATGAAGTAAAAACAATAGAAGTGTTCAAAGACACTGTTTATGTTGGTTGTAAAAGAACTTCATCTATTGACTCTAATTTACTCTTAAAATTAAAATCTGATTTTAACTGGGAACCTTGTCAAGGAAACATTTCCAACAATTTTTATAACGCAATTATAACTAACAATTCAAGTTTCAACACACTTGGAATCCAAAATGACACCTTGCTTGTTGGTGGCTCATTTCAATACCAAAATTTAATGGATAACGCCATTATTCAACATTGCGTTAATGTCTATGGACCAATAAATCAGTTGCAATGGTTTGTTGTCAATAACTCGATTGAAAAAATGATCAATTTCAAAGGAGAATTAATTGTTGCTGGAAGCTTTACGAAAGGTTATGATTTCAAAACAGGTGACTCCGTTATTTTGGATCATATTTGTAGAAAAAAATACAGCATGACCAATAAAATTGAAAACAATTCTGCTGTAAAAAACACATTCATATTTTACCCCAATCCTTTACTAAACAACGAATTAACTATAGAAAATAATATCAATGCAACTGATTTATTTGTTTCGAACATGAATGGCACTTTAATTTTTAGCACGAAACTTCTAGAACCAAAATCTAATATCTTTTTACCAGAATTAACTGTTGGAAATTACATACTAACAATTAGAAATAAATTAGGACAACAACTTTCACAAAAAATGATAAAGCTTTGATTATTTCATTTCGATTTGACAAGCTTTGTGTCTTTCGCAACCAATAAGATGATCATTAACCAATCCAGCGGCTTGCATGAAAGCATAACAAATTGTTGATCCAACAAATTTGAAACCTCGACTTTGCAAGTCTTTGCTCATAGCATCACTCTCGATTGATTTTGACGGAATTTGAGTTGAAGAAGTCCAATGATTAACAAGCGATTTTTGTCCAACAAATTGCCAAATGTATTGACTAAAACTGCCAAACTCGCTTTGAACTTCCAGAAACAATAATGCATTTTTAATAGTTCCGCTAATCTTCAATTTGTTCCTTATAATACCTGAATCAACTATTAATCTATTGAAATCATCTTCCGTAAATTGAGCAACTTTTTCTACTTCAAAATCAGCAAAAGCATTACTGAAATTTTCTCTTTTATGCAGAATTGTTTTCCGACATAATCCTGCTTGGAAAGCATCAAGCACTAAAAATTCAAACAACTTTTTATCGTCATGCAAAGGAACACCCCATTCCACATCATGATATTGTATCATTAATGTATCATTGCTTGGCCAAGTACAAGACTGAAGATTATCTTTCATAACTAATGAGCTTTCAATATAGAAACTGCTTGATCTAGTGTAATAACTTGTTGATTTCCTGTTTCAAAGTTTTTTAAACTCAACATTGCTTTCTGAAACTCCTCCTCACCAGGAATAATAACAAAAGAGAAAGAACGTTTATTGGCATACTTCATTTGTTTGTCAAACTTTGATGCGTCGGGATAAATTTCTGCTGAAATACCGTACTGTCTTAGTTTATGCAAAATCTGTAATCCGTACAATTCAAGTTCTTTACCAAAATTAATAATCATTACTTGAGCGCCTCCATTCAATTGTGCAGGGAATAAATTAAGCTCTTCAAGCACATCATAAATCCGATCAATACCAAAAGAAATACCAACTCCACTAATACCTTTTACGCCAAAAAGACTTGTCAAATCATCATAACGTCCACCGCCGCCAATGCTTCCCATTTTTACTGATGATGTAGTTACTTCAACAATAATTCCGGTATAATAATTAAGTCCTCTAGCTAAACTTAAATCCAATACTACAGAGGATTGCCAATCTTCCTTTGACAATGTTTTGAGATATGAAAATGTTTGCTCGACTTCTTCAATTCCCGTTAAACCAATTGTTGAATTTTGCATTGCTAATTTCAGCGCAGCAATTTTATTTTCATTAGAACCTTCAATAGAAATCAAAATTTTAATCGTCGCAATTCCTTGCTCATTTATGCCACTTTGTGTTAATTCTTTTTCAACACCATCCCAACCAATTTTATCCAGTTTATCTAGCGCAACAGTCATTTCTATCATCAAATCTGGTACACCAGCAATTTCAGCTAATCCCGCCAAAAGTTTACGACTATTGATTTTTATTTCAACTTGTGGAATATTTAACGCATGAAAAGCTGCTTGATAAATACTAATTAACTCTGCTTCATTAATCAAAGAATTGCTGCCTACAACATCACAATCACATTGCCAAAATTCACGATAACGTCCACGCTGAGGACGATCGGCACGCCAAACCGGTTGCATCTGATATCGCTTAAAAGGAAGAGCGATGTCATTTTGATTCATAGCCACGTATCGAGCAAAAGGGATAGTAAGATCATAACGCAAAGCCCGTTCTGTAACGACAGGTGTAGCATAAGGCTGTTGCAACATTTTTTGCCATTCAAGGCTCAGCTTTTCTTTATCGGTCTCCTTTTTCTCATGCAAACCATTATTCAAAATCTTAAAAATTAATCGGTCTCCTTCCTCGCCATATTTCCCTGTCAACGTAACCAAATTTTCCATTGCAGGAGTTTCCAAAGGCTGAAACCCATAAAGCTCAAAAATACTTTGCAATGTTTTAAATATAACTTGCCTTTTTCTAACGTCAATTGGCGAAAAATCTCTTGTCCCTTGTGGAATTGATGGCTTCATGAATGTAAAAGTAAATGGGTTTGCTAATCATTAATTAATATAATTTTGACAACGGATCAGCTATTTTTCAAAACAAATTCTTGACAAGCTGCATGAATCATATCAAAAACTGGCTGATATCCAGATTCATCTCCATACTAGGGATCTGGAACAGAACGCAAATGAAAATCAGGCAATTCGTCTAATAATAAACCTAATTTTTGACGATGAATTGGGGTTGTTGCCAATTGCATTAAATCTTCCAAAACATCCTCTGACATAGCAAATATTTTATCATAATAATTGAAATCAGAAAATTTAAACTGACTTGCTCTTTGATGTTCAATTGAAATGCCGTTGGCTAAACATATTTTTCTTGAAAAAGGGTGTGGAGGCTCGCCAATATGATAATTTGAAGTTCCAGCCGATTCAATTTCCCAGTCCAAATGCTTGGCTTCTGCAAAATGGCGCATGACTTCTTCCGCAATCGGGGAGCGACAAATATTACCAATACACACCATCAAAATCTTCATGTCTTCTTATCTAATTTTTCTTTTTAACAGTTTCCAAACCATAACCTTAATGGAATACCGTGCAATTTCTTTAATTGAATATATGAAATTCAATGTTTGAAAATAGATCCCATTGCCATAAATATTTTTCAAAACAAGCAACTCATGTTGTCTCATTACTTTTAAAAGTTGCATTTGCTTATTTGCATCTGTGCTTGCGTTGGCAATGTGAACCACTTTTGTATTTGAAATAAAATAATTCACCTTACCGATTTGCTTGAACTGAAAGCACCAAAGCATGTCTTCGCCATACATGAAAAATCTTTCATCTAATTTCTTGTTTGGCAAACTATCTAAAATGCTTTTTTCAAACATCATAAATGCGCCACTCACCCAATCCGCTTCGGTATCAAAATCGCCGTTAAAATGTTGATTCAACAATATTTTAGCTCGTTGACTATAAGAGATAAATCGAAGAAAAGGTCGACATAAATCTAAAATCTCGCCCTTGATTGTCCGAAACCTTCTTGCAGTATGTTGGAATCGTCCATCAGGGTATTGGATATGAACAGACAAAGCTCCAGGATTTTTTAAACGCTTAAACGCATTTAAAACGCTTGATACGCAATCCTCAATTAAGTAGGTATCAGAATTTAGCAATAAAATATATTTCCCTTTTACTTGCTGTATGCCAAGGTTATTCCCTTTTGCAAAACCTAGATTTTCTGGACTTTTTATCAATTTGATTGAAGGAAAAGTCTCAAGCAATAAATCAGGATTTTCATTTGGAGAAGCATTATCCACAACAATAATTTCATACTGTACATTTTTCACATAATTAAGTATACTACGAATACATTGCGTTGTAAGTTCGCAAGTATTATGATTAATAATAATAATTGAAACGTCCATTATTGAATGTGGCGTGATGCATTTTTGTGCAAGTTAAAAACTAAAGTTGCACAATGATAGATTTAGTCAAAATGAATTAATTGAACTAATTTGCCATCATGCCAGAACGCATTATTATTTCTGCTGTTATATGTTCTTACAACAGAGCAAGGTTCATAATTGATGCCATTGAAAGCGTTTTCAATCAAGACTTTGACAAGAATTTGATGGAGGTTATTGTTGTTGATAATAATAGTTCAGACAATACTATCGATTTATTAAGTAATTACAAATTAAAACATCCCGAATACAATTTCAATTATTTTATAGAGAAGCAGCAAGGTGTTGCGCATGCAAGAACTAGGTGTGCCAAAGAAGCCAAAGGAAATTTTATAGCCTATTTAGACGATGATTCAAAAGCGCAAAAAAACTGGCTGAAAAACATAGTTGATTTCTTTGATAATCATCCTGAAGTATATTCGATTGGTGGAAAAATAACACCTTACTTTTTGACATCAATACCAAACTGGTATAGCAAATACTTTTTTGGACTAGTTGGAAAATTTGATCAAGGAGTGCAAATCAAAGAACTCAATCGGCAACGATATCCTTGTGGTGCCAATATGGCTTTTCGAAAAGAAGTTTTTCAAGAGATTGGATACTTCAATACATCACTAGGAAGAAGCGGGACAGGATTAGTAGCTACAGAAGAAAAAGATATTTATCTCAGAATTTTAAAGCATGGCAAAAGAGTTTTTTACCTTCCTGATGTTGAAGTTATGCATGCAGTTGAATCTAATAAGTTTGATAAAAACTATGTACGAAAGCACAGCATGGGAATTGGTGCAGGTGAAAGATTAAGATTAAAAAATGATTTTAGTGGACAGCTAGTAAAATTGCTAGAATATAAAGCCAAGTGGGTTTACGCCGTTTTGTATGGATTGAGTTTTCTTGTCAAAGGTCAGTGGAGCAAGTTCATTATGCTGAAAAGATTTAGATGGTGGGTGATTATTGGTTTTTTATATCCTCAAAAGGCAAAATAAAAAAAGCTCCCGCTAGACAACGGGAGCGTTACGCAATATGAACTATAAACAAAAGAGACTAATTAGTCAGGCTTTTTCCCATCAAGAAAAGTATTTATGGTTTGAATAGAAGCCTGTTGTTGAGATGAATTGTCGTTCATACCAACTCGATAATTGCTATAAAAAGTTTCAGCAGAAGCAGCGCCATTTTCAAGATTTATATTCTTTCTTATGTATGCAGGAATATGTTCCATTTCTTCTTTGCTTTCTACATTCTTAGCATTAAAACTCATTTGACGCAATCTTTCAGCTCTTTCTTCTAATGCTCTTTTTTGCTCTTCAAATCTTCTCTTTTCTTCAATTTCTTCTGCAGATAAAAAATGGTCTCCAATTTTAGTGGTTGTATTTTCTATTGCTTCTTCCTTGTAAACCAATTGAAAACCAGTAGTATTTTCATTTGACTTTATTTCAGTTGAGCTTGTTGCGTCTCCATTTAGAGAGAAGACTTCTTTTTGTTCGTTTTGGTTTGCTACAGATGGATTAAAAATTTCATTATGATTGAAAACATCAACTAATCTTGGTGCCATTTTATCTTCTGGCTTTTGAAATTGAGCTAATGGTGTCGCTGAGTCTTCCCCAAGTTTTACAAAAATTCTCTCAGGTTGATTTGATTTCATTGGCAAATCAGCTACAATTTCTTTATGATGAAAACCAGTAGCAATAACTGTTACAGAAATTTTATCCCCTAAATTTGGATCATGCCCCATTCCTAAAATCACATCACATGCATCACCTGCTTTTTGTTGAACATATGCCTGTATAGCTTCTGTTTCATCCATAGTGTGTTCAAATTCTCCTGCAGCAGATGTGATGTTGAGTAACAACCATTTTGCCCCTTTGATGTCACTGTCATTCAAAAGTGGTGAATTTAATGCTTGCTCCACTGCATGTAATGCCCTATTGTCACCAGCAACAGCCGCAGCACCCAGAATAGCGACACCTCCATTTCTCATTACCGTACAAACATCTGCGAAGTCAACATTAATTTGACCTGTTGTGTTAATAACATCAGTGATACATTTTGCAGCAGTTGCTAGAACATCGTCTGCTTTTGCAAATGCTTGTGTAAAAGGTAAATTACCAAACTGCTGACGCAATTTATCGTTAGATATAATCAATATTGTATCGACATTTTCGCGCAAACGTTCAATTCCCTCTTGAGCTTGCTTCATTCTTTTCTTGCCCTCATAACCAAAAGGTAGCGTAACTATACCAACAGTTAATATTCCTAAATCTTTACAAATTTTTGCCATTACAGGAGCACCGCCAGTTCCAGTTCCTCCACCCATACCTGCAGTGATAAAAGCCATTTTAGTGTTAACCTTTAAAATCTTTGTAATATCATCAAGACTTTCTTCGCTTGCTTGTTTACCAATTTCAGGATTTGCACCTGCACCTAATCCTTGTGTTAGGTGTGGACCAAGCTGAACTTTATTTGGAACAGGACTCAATGCCAATGCCTGAGAATCAGTGTTACAAACTACAAAATCTACGCCTTCAATGCTAAGGTCATACATATAATTTACAGCGTTACCGCCACCACCGCCAACACCTATTACTTTAAGTATAGACGATTGATTTTTAGGAATTTCAAAATGTATCATATAGATTATTTTATGGGGTTAGTATGTTTATTTTAAGTTGAAAATTAGATTACTTGGTCATCTTCGTCTTCAAAAAGTTCTACAAATTTTCCTTTAAGATTTTCGAAGAGCTGTTTCATTTTGTTTGCTCGTTTTTGTGTTCTTTCCAAAACCTCTTCTTCTGATTCTAATTGAATTGAATCTTCTGGAGTTTTAGTATCCTGAATTATAAGTATTTCTGGAACTTCAACATGCAAATAACTGCTGTTAAATTCTTCTGATTTAAACCTTCCAGATTCAATATCGTAATACCCTCTTAAAATCAAACCAATACAAGTTGAATACATTGGATTCATTAAATCATTCGCATGCCCACCAGCAAGATGTTCATTAGGGAAACCTAATCTAGTACCTATTCCTAAACGATATTCAGTAAGTTGAACAAGGTTTTGTAATTGTGCGCCACCACCAGTCAAAATTATACCCCCGTGAAGTTTTTTATCAAGATCCAATTGTTTAAGATGGAATAAAACATGTTCAAGAATTTCTTCCATTCTAGCTTGAATGATATTTGCCAAATTTTTTACAGAAATCTCTTTAGCAGGCAAACCTCTAAGTCCTGGAATTGTAATGTAAGCACTCGCATTAGCCTCATCTGCCAATGCTTTTCCAAACTGCACTTTCATTTGTTCAGCTTGTGCCTTCAAAACGCCTAGACCTAATCTAATGTCATTTGTAATATTCACACCCGCAAATGGAATTACAGCAGTGTGTTTTAACATACCATCATGAAACACAGCCATATCGGTTGTTCCACCACCTATATCAACAATCGCAACACCAGCTTCAAAGTCTTCTTCAGTCATTACAGCAGCAGCAGATGCAAGTGGTTGCAACACTAAATCTTTAGACTTTAAATTTGATCGATCTACACATCTTTTGATATTTTTAATTGCGTTTCTATCCCCTGTTATGATATGAAAATTAGCGCCAATTTTAACTCCACTCATACCAATTGGATCGATAATAAAATTGGTATTATCTACAGTAAAATCTTGTGGAATAATATCAATAATCTGGTCTCCTGCAGGAATATATGTTTTGTATTGATCTTTAACTAGTTCATCAATATCTTTTCTACTAATTTCGCTTTCCGCGTTCATTCGAACTCTATCCCCTCTTGTTTGCAAACTTTTTATATGTTGCCCTGCAATACCAACATATACTTCGTTGAAATCTAGATTAGGATTGCTTTCTAAACATTTGGCAACTGCTTGTTCAATACTTCGAATGCATTGTTCAATGTTCATGACTACGCCATGATTGACACCCGCAGAATCGGCTTTGCCAAAGCCAAGAATTTCAATTTTACCAAATTCATTTTTACGACCTGCTATTGCAACAACTTTTGTTGTTCCAATATCCAAGCCTACAATAATTGGTTGTTCTGTCTTACTCATATTGCTTATGTTTTAGCTTTTATACTTATTGTTGTTTTAATATTCTGGTATCTTTATTTAATCGTACTAAACTGTCATTTGATTTCGCCTCCATTATACTCTTAACCCAATCCATATTGCTTAATGCATTTTTTGACTTTGGTTTCCAATCTAGAGATGGAGATGTAACAATTTGCTTTTCAAATCTCAAATCTATTGATCGATATTTATCCCATCCAATCTTGTTCAAAACATTTTTATAAAATGAAAAAAGGTTGTTGAATTTATCTTCTAAATGATCAATTGTTCCAAATAATATTTTTTGCTTTCCCAAAACAGGTACAAGCTGAAAATTCATGTTATCTAAAACAATGACTTGAGCAATTTGGGCACTCCAAAAAGTATCTTTGTCAATAAAGCGAACCAATTTTAAAATATCCTTTTTCAACTTTTTATCTAAACTATCATTACTCAATGTGGGAACGTTGGTAACTATAGTTGTATAGTAGGTGAACATGTCTGACAATGGCAACAAATTCAAGCTTGTGTCTAAATAAAAGCTTTGACCATTATCAAAAAATATTCTTGCAGCTGGAATTCTTTGCTTTACATTTATATGAATAACCCGCTTATTATCAACATATACTTTAGCCTGAGAAACCCATAAATTCTCATAAGATTTACTTTCAATTGCTCCAATATTGATTTCACTCAATTTAGTTTTATTGACTTTAATATCTTGCTGATCAATCAATTGTTTCCATAATGTTTCTTTATTTAAAAACGGATAACGTTGAATGTTTTCAATTTCTAACTTAAATGCAGAAACCGTCAAATCATTTTGTCTTTTAGAAGCACCAATCACAACAATGAAACAACCAGTGGATACAATAATTGTAACCAAAGCTTGTAACACCTTCCTGATCGATATTTTACGCTTCTTCTCCATTAGCCTTTATTCAAAATATTTTTAATTGGCTCTATTAGTTGATCTATATTTCCAGCACCTGCTGTAACAATCAATTCAATTGACTTATGCTCTAAAGTATTCAGTAATGATTCTTTTGATAAAATAGATTTTTTCTCAATTGTCATTTTATCTAAAATCATTTTACTTGATACTCCTTCAATTGGCAATTCGCGAGCAGGATAGATATCTAATAAAATTACTTCATCAGCAAAATCTAAACTTTCAGCAAAACCCTCGACAAAATCTCTAGTTCGAGTATATAAATGTGGTTGAAAAACAACCAATGTTTTCTTACCTGGATTCAATCTTTTTGCGCTCTCAATCAAGGCTTTTAGTTCCGTTGGATGATGAGCATAATCATCAATAAAAACCAATTGTTCTTGCCTAATAATATATTCAAATCTTCTCTTAATACCCTTAAACCCAATAATTGATTTTTTAATTTGCCCTGCTTCTATTCCATTCATTAATCCTACTGCAATAGCCACTGTCGCATTTTCAACATTATGCAAGCCACCAATTGGAAACTCAATATCTTTTATGTCTCCAAATGGGCTTTCAAAATCAAATAAATAGCCACCATTATAGTTTCTTACATTTATCGTTCTTGTGTCTGCATCTGGTTCATTAACTCCATAGGTTAATTTTTGTTTCGCATTTAATTCATCCATACGACTTAGTCCATGTTTCACAAATAAATATCCGTTTGGCTTTATATTTTTTGTGTAATGAATAAAAGCATCTTCAACAGATTCTTGATTTTGATAAATATCTAAATGGTCTGGATCCATTGAAGTCAGCACTGCAATATCTGGGCTTAACTTCAAAAAACTTCTATCAAATTCATCTGCCTCAATTACAGCAAGTTTGCGCTCACTTCCCCAATAGTTTTTACCATAGTTAACTGAAATTCCACCTAGAAATGCATTACAACCAAATCCTGTTGACTGAAGTAAATATGCAATTAAGGTACTTGTTGTGGTTTTACCATGTGTACCAGCCACAGTAATTGAAAACAATGATTCAGTTATCCATTGCAAAACATCACTTCTTTTAAATACTTGGTAACCATTTTCTCGATACCAAATCAATTGTTGATTTGTTACAGGTATTGCAGGTGTATAAACCACTAAAGAAACTTCCTTTATAAGCGTATCAACTGAATCTTCGAAAGTTATTTCAATGCCTTCGTCGATTAATTTTTGAGTCAATGTAGTAGGCGTTCTATCATAACCATATACTTTTACAGAATGCTCATTGAAATATCGAGCAATTGCACTCATACCAATACCACCAATTCCTATAAAATAAACACTTCTTATATCTTCAACTTTCATGACTTTGTGTTTATTAGGTTGACAATTATATCTTTAATTCTTTCATCTGCATCTTTTATTGCAAATTGTTGCAAATTTTCACTCATCAATTCTCTTAAATTCTCATCGTTTAAAAGCATTTTAAGCTTTCCTTTTAATTCAACTTTACAATCAACATCTTTCACCATCATAGCAGCATTATGTTTTACTAAAGACATAGCGTTGCTTGTTTGATGATCTTCTGCAGCAAATGGATAAGGAACAAAAATAACAGGCTTTGCTACTATGCAAATTTCTGCAATAGATAATGCTCCAGCTCTAGATATAATTATATCTGCTGCTGCATAAGCATATTCCATTTGAGAAATAAACTCATATACAAATACGTCTGATTGATTTTCAAACTTTGATTTGGCAATTTTATAGAATGCACTACCTGTTTGCCAAACTACTTGTGCACCCCAACTTATAATTTCATTTAAGTTAGCTTCGATTGTTTCATTAATTGTTTTAGCACCTAAGCTGCCACCAATAATTAAAACTGTTTTTTTATTAGCATCTAATTTGAAAAAATCAATAGCAGAATTCCTATCAATGGTAACAGACTTTAAATTCGATCTAACTGGATTACCTGTTAAATGAATTTTACCTTTTGGGAAAAATCTATCCATGTTTTCATATGCAACACATATTGCCTGGGCATTTTTAGCCAGGATCTTATTGCTCTTTCCAGCAAAAGAATTCTGTTCTTGAATCAATGTTGGCAAACCTAATCTTTGCGCTTCCTTCAAAATTGGAAAGCTTGCATAGCCACCAACTCCAACAACTAAGTTTGGTCCAAAATCTTTAATAATTTGTCTCGCTCTATATAAACTCTTTACTAATTTTAATGGAAGTAAAATGTTTTTCCATAAACTAGCCCTATTAAAACCCACAATATCTAAACCTATAATTCTAAAACCTTCTTTTGGTACCTTCTCCATTTCCATTTTACCATTCGCACCTACAAATAGTAATTCTGCTTTAGCATCATGCTTTTTTAGCGCATGAGCTATCGCAACAGCAGGGAAGATATGTCCTCCTGTTCCACCACCAGCTATTATGATACGGATAGGTTTCATTGTTTGAATAATTCCACTTGTTGATGTTCAATATTATTTTTAAACTTTACTTTATTCGTAACTACCTCTTCCTCTACATATCTACTAACGCTCAATACTATTCCAATTGAGATACTCGTGAACCAAATTGACGATCCACCCATTGACACTAGCGGCAATGTTAATCCCGTAACTGGGACGAGATGAACATTCACAGCCATATTCAAAAGCGCTTGAAATACCAACGTAACGCTTATTCCAATTGCTAAAAAAGAACCAAATCCAAATGGGCATTTTTTAAAAATTAAAATGCTTCTCCATAAAAAAAGTAAATAAAAAACTATCAAGAAAAAGCCTCCTAGCAAGCCGTATTCTGCAATAATATTTGCATAAATAAAATCAGAATATCCGTGTGGTAAATAATCTTTAGCTTCACTTCTCCCAGGACCTTTACCG
>CAZNVQ010000020.1:22494-27720 GCA_964576425.1 uncultured Flavipsychrobacter sp.
CCGCTTAATCCACCACTTGCAATTGCGATTTTAGCTTGTAACACTTGAAAATCTTTCCCTTTTTCATCAGCCTCTTTTACTGACTCATCCTTAGAAATAAAATTTTTAATTCTATTCTCCCATGTTGCCCCTCTTCCAAAACCAGTCATTTTAGAAATTGGAATAAATAGCAATAACATAACAATCCCTAACCCCGCAAGTGAAGTAATGTGCATAACACTCACTCTTCCAATAAAAAATAAAATACTACATGTAAAACCTAACATTAACGCAGTTGATAAATTTGCGGGAGCAATTAAAGAGCACGTTATGATAACTGGAGTCACAACTTTAAGAAAACCTTTTTTGAGATCTTTAATTACTGCTTGCTTTTGGCTTAGAATTCTAGCTAAATAGATGAATAAAACCAACTTAGCCATATCAGAAGTTTGAAAGGTTAAATTGATTACAGGAAGCGTTAACCATCTGCTTCCATCATTTAAAGAAGTTCCGCTAACAAGTGTGTAAATCAATAAGGGAATACTAACTAAATACAATACAAGTGAAAGTTTGGCAAACCTAGTATAGTTAATTCGATGAACTACGTATATGATTAACAAACCTAAAGACAAGAATACAAGTTGCTTAACCAAATAATAGCTTGCATTTTTATCCATACGAAATGCAAGAGACTGTGTTGAGCTATAGACAGCAAGCAAACTAGTTAAGGAAAGTAGAATCACTACTGACCATATAACCTTATCACCACTTGTTTTTCGTAAAAGTTGTTGCATGCCCTATGATTTTATAATGCTTTTACTACTGATTTAAATTGTCTGCCTCTGTCTTCGTAATTTTTGAATAAATCAAAACTTGCGCATGCGGGTGCCAACAAAACAACATCGCCTTTATCTGCTTGTGAAAATGAAGCATGCACCGCGTCAAGCATATTTTCAGTATCTATAATTTCAATTTGCAAATGATCGAAAGCATTATGAATTGGTGCATTATCAATACCCATGCAAACGATTGCTTTTACTTTCTCTTGAACTAAATCCATGATTTCAGAGTAATCATTTCCTTTATCTACGCCGCCAAGAATCAATACAGTTGGCTTTTTCATACTCTCGAGTGCAAACCAAACTGAATTTACATTTGTTGCTTTACTATCATTTATGAACTCAACACCACGAACAGTTGCAACATGTTCTAATCGATGCTCTAATCCTTCAAAACTTGAAAAACTTTCTCTAATTTTTTCCTTTCTAATGCCTGCAATTTTTGCAGATATGCCAGCAGCCATGCTATTGTACTGATTATGTTTTCCTTTAAGTGTTAATTCTTCGATAGACATGCTCATCTCTTCTCCTTCAAACTGAATGTGCATTTCATCATTCCTGATAAATCCGCCTTCTTCGCTATTTAAATTATGTTCGTTCATTGTAAAAAATATTTTCTTGGGTTGAATAGTAAGTTTGTTAAGCTGTTTAACTATGCTTGGGTCGTCTAAATTTGTTATGAAATAATCTGTTACTTTTTGATTTTTGACAATGTTAAATTTCGATTTGATATAATTATTGAAATCGTAATCATATCGATCTAAATGATCTGGTGTAATGTTGAGCAGAATTGCAATGTCTGGTCTAAACTCATGAATATCATCTAACTGATAACTGCTTATCTCTATCACATACCAGTCGGTGGGTTGTAATGCAATTTGCTTTGCGAAACTATTACCAATATTCCCAACAATAGAAACATTGTATTGATTAGATTTCAGTAAATGATAAATAAGTGAAGTCGTCGTGCTTTTGCCATTACTTCCCGTAATTGCAATAATTTTACTTGCTCCTTTATATTTAAAACCAAACTCGATTTCACTACAAACTTTAATATTCGTAGTTCTGATCTTTTTCATTATTGCAACCTTTTCTGGAATACCAGGGCTTTTTACAATACAATCTGCTTGAATTATTTTATCTGTAGAATGACCTCCTTCTTCAAAAGTTATTTCATTTTCAATTAAAAGTTTCTTGAAAGAATCATTTATCATTCCAGCATCGCTGACAAATACTTCCCATCCCTTCTTTTTCCCCAAAATAGCTGCGCCAATACCGCTTTCAGCAGCACCAAGAACAACTAACGTTTTTTTGGTCAACAACATATTCTATCTAATCTTCAAGGTTACAATACTTAAAATCACCAATATGATTTGAACAATCCAAAATCTTGTGACAATTTTTGATTCATGATATCCTTTCTTTTGGTAGTGATGGTGTAGTGGCGACATCAAAAATATTCTTCTACCTTCTCCATATTTCTTTTTCGTTCTTTTGAAATATGCCACTTGAATCATTACTGAAAGATTTTCAATTAAGAACACCCCACAAATAATGGGTATTAATAACTCTTTTCGAATGATTATTGCTAAACTTGCAATAATTCCCCCCAATGCCAAGCTTCCAGTATCTCCCATGAAAACCTGCGCTGGAAATGCATTATACCATAAGAAACCAATACATGCACCAATAAACGCACCAATAAATATGGATAATTCACCAAGGTTTGGAATGTGCATGATACCTAGATATTCTGCAAAAATGAAGTTACCCGATAAGTAGGCAAACACACCTAAACAAACTGCAATAATTGCTGAAACACCTGTAGCTAATCCATCGATTCCATCAGTTATGTTAGCTCCATTGGAGACAGCAACTATTATAAAAATCACAAACAAAACATAAATTATTGGCGTAAGAATTGAAACATATTCTTTACTAATAAATTGTGCAATTCCAGCATAACTAAACTCATGATTTTTCATGAACGGGATGGTTGTAGTTGCTGTTCTAACTCTTACATACTCAATATTTTTTCCATCTTGAGACTTTCTATTAAAAATTGGTGAAGCCGCCTTTTCAGTTGAATTGTAAACTACTTTACCATCTTTTGAAACTGCTCTACTTGTAACTACATTTTGGTTATAATACATTGTAAAACCAACAATAATTCCTAATCCAATTTGCCCAAGTACTTTAAAACGCCCCGCTAAACCTTCTTTATTTTTTTTAAAAACCTTAATGTAATCGTCAAGAAAACCAACTATTCCCAACCACACTGTTGAGATAAGCATCAAGATGATATATACATTCTCGAGTCTAGCAAAAAGAAGCGTTGGAATAATGATAGCTGCAATAATTATTAATCCACCCATTGTTGGTGTTCCTCTTTTTGCCTGCTCACCTTGTAAACCCAGATCACGGATGGTTTCACCAATTTGTTTTTTCTGTAAAAAATTGATGATTCTTTTCCCAAAAACTAAAGAAATTACCAACGAAAGGATTACTGCAATTGCAGTTCTAAATGTAATATAATAGAATAGCCCTGCACCAAATAGTCCAAAGTGTTCTCTTAAATATGTAAACAAATAATACAGCATTCCTTTTATTTTTCAAGTAATTCTAAGCAATCAATTAAAGTTGTTTTATCATCAAATGGATACTTTATTCCATTGATTTCTTGGTAGTTTTCATGCCCTTTACCTGCAACTAAAATGATATCGTTTCCAGATGAAAGTGCACAAGCCATTTTAATAGCTTCTTTTCTATCTTGTACTCTAAAAACTTTATGCTTCTTTGTCAAAGACACACCTGCTTCCATTTCACTTAAAATCTGATTAGGATCTTCTGTCCTAGGATTATCAGATGTTAAAATTGTTAGCTCACTGTGTTCTGTGGAAATCTCAGCCATAACAGGGCGCTTTGTTTTATCCCTATCGCCTCCACAACCAATAACAGTAATTAATCTAGTTCCTTCAGGTTTAAATTGATTGATAGTTGCAATAACATTCAATAGGGCATCAGGAGTATGTGCATAATCTACAATACCAATATTTTTTGTTTTTTGAGAAACAATTGTTTCAAATCTACCTTTTGCACCAGCAAGATTACTTAGAACAGCTAATGTGGTTAATTTGTCTTGTCCCAATAGAACTGCAGCACCATATACAGCAAGAATATTATAAGCATTGAAACTTCCTACAAGTCGAAAATGAGCTTCAATTCCATTAATATCCAAAACCAATCCAGTCAAATTAATTTCTAAAATCTTCCCTTTGAAATTAGCTGGCGCTTTAATACTGTAAGTATGTTTAGCAGCTTTTGTATTCTGCAACATAACTGCTCCACGCTTATCATCAATATTTGTTAGCGCAAATGCTGATGATGACAAGTTATCAAAAAATTGCTTTTTAACATTGATATATTCATCAAACGTCTTGTGATAATCAAGATGATCATGAGTTATATTAGTAAAAATAGATCCTGCAAATTGGATTCCACCAATTCTATTTTGATGAATAGCGTGTGAACTCACTTCCATGAAAACATAAGCACAACCCGCAGTTTTCATTTTTGCCAATAAGCCATGAAGGCTAATCGGATCAGGTGTAGTATGGGTTGATGGAATTATTTCATCTTCTATTTGATTCTGAACTGTTGATATTAAACCACAAGAATATCCTAATGATTGAAATGTTTGAAATAATAAAGTAGCCACAGTTGTTTTGCCATTTGTCCCTGTAACTCCAACAATTTTAAGATCTCGTGAAGGTTGATTATAAAAATTACTTGCTAATTCGCCTACTATTGAATTGGTATTTTTTACTTGAACATAAACAACATTATTGTTCAAAATAGCTGGTAAATTTTCACAAATAACAACACTTGCACTTTGTTCAATTGCACTTTCAATAAATAAATGCCCATCAATCAAAGTACCTTTTGTTGCAATAAAAATCCAATCTTTTTGCACTAATCTTGAATCAACAGCCAACCCTTTTATCAATACTTCTTCATCACCAATGATTTGGCTTGTTTCAATTTGATTCAATATATTTTTCAGTGCTATCATTAACTTAAACGAAGAATTATAATTTGTCCCTTATTGATTTTTTGACCTGGTGTCAAAGATTGTTGTGTAACTAAACCTTTTCCTTGAATTGAAACCTTAAGACCTTCATTTTCAAGAATATAGATAGCATCTTTTAAACTCAAACCCTTTACATCGGGAACTTGACCATGATAAACGTTATTAGGCTTAACAGACAATTTTTGATTTGTGTCAATATTTAATTGAGCGATTTGCTTCATGGGGGTTTCAATACTTACAACCTGATTTAAAGAACGCAACAGCTTCAAATAATTTTCTCCAGAAGAAGCATATTGAGCCACAATACCCACTTTTTCT
>CAZNVQ010000021.1:0-27188 GCA_964576425.1 uncultured Flavipsychrobacter sp.
AGCTTAACTCAAACCTTCAATTTCGCCATTGACTAATTTAATGTGGTTCGCTTGTGGATTAATAGGTAATCCTGGCATACGCATGATGTCTCCTGAAACGGCAACTATAAAACCTGCACCAGCATTAATAAACAAATCTTTGATATTAATCTCAAATCCAATAGGAGCATTGATTCTAGAAGGTTCGTCGCTGAAAGAATATTGAGTTTTTGCAATGCAAATTGGCAAATTCCCCCAACCATTTGATTCAAAGGTTTTTATTTTTTGTTTCGCTAAACTACTCAGTTTTATACCATCAGCTTGATACACTCGTTTTGCAATTTTTTCAATTTTATTTGAAATCCCATCTTCTAATTCGTAGCAATAATTAATAGGTTTTGAAGGATTATTTTCTATGGTTTCAATAACAGCTTGAGCTAATTCCGCAGCACCTTTTCCACCTTCACTAAAGCCATTATTGATAGCGAAAGCAACTTTCATTTCAGCGCACCAATCTTGCAAACAATTGATTTCTTCATCAGTGTCTTTGTAAAATTTATTGAAAGAAATTATCACACTTTGACCGAATGCTTTTAAATTTTGAATGTGTCTTTCAAGATTAGGCAAACCTTTTTTCAAAGCATCCAAATTTGGTTCGCTGATTAAAGCTTCAGGAATGCCTCCATGCAGTTTTAATGCTTTTGCAGAAACCACAACTACAGTGGCTTTGGGATAAATACCCATCTGTCGGCATTTGATGTCAAGAAATTTTTCAGCACCCAAATCGCTCCCAAATCCTGCTTCGGTGACAACATAATCGTTGTTGCTCAAAGCCATTTTAGTGGCAATAATGGAATTGCAACCATGAGCAATATTGGCAAAAGGACCTCCATGAATATAGGCTGGCGTATGTTCTGTTGTTTGTACCAAATTAGGCATAATAGCATCTTTCAGCAAAACTGTTATGGCACCACCAACACCTAAATCGCCAACAGTGAAAGGCTTTTTATCAACTCTGTAACCAAGCACAATCGCATTAATCCTTCGTTCCAAATCTTCAAGGCTATCGCTCAAACACAGTAATGCCATGATTTCAGATGCTGTTGTAATATCAAAACCAGCTTCTGTTGGAACCCCGTTTACTTGTCCGCCCAAACCTGTGATAATATTGCGCAACGAACGGTCGTTCACATCCAAAACACGACGCCAAATAATACGCTCCAGAGCTGAATCTTTATGTCTATTTTGGTATTGATAATTGTCCAGAAGCGCAGCAATCATGTTGTTGGCTGAGGTGATGGCATGAAAATCACCAGTGAAATGCAAATTAATATCTTCCATTGGCAACACTTGTGAATAGCCACCACCAGCCGCACCACCTTTCATGCCAAAACATGGACCAAGACTAGGTTCTCGAAGAGCAACAGCTGCTTTTTTACCAATATAATTTAAGCCCAAAGACAAAGCAACAGAAGTGACTGTTTTCCCAACGCCAGCTTTGTTGGGCGTGAGTGCAGTAACAAGTATTAAGTTATTTTTCTTGACGTTATTTTCATTGATATATTGAAGCGGAATTTTCGCTTTATATCTCCCATATTGAATGACATCATCCAAAGCAATTCCTTGCTCTTGTGCAATTTCATTAATGTTTTTAAGTTTTCTTTGTCGTGAAATTTCAATATCAGATAGCATATTCTTTGATTTATATTTCAAAGAAAGCAAATAAATTCAAATTTCTTTTATCCCTTAAAAATGATTTTGATTGAAATTGAGAATTCTCCTGCCTTTTGTGGTTAATCCACCGCCAAATAAATTAGTTTTGTGCTTTCTTTTATTCATATGCAAGCTACCAATCATACTCCTCAAGAAGCAACTTTAGAACAAGCAGTCAAATTGGGTTTACGTCCCGAAGAATTTGAACAGATTAAACAGATTTTGGGTAGAACACCAAATTTCAATGAAACTGCCATGTATTCTGTAATGTGGAGCGAACATTGTAGTTACAAAAATTCCATCATGTGGTTGAAAACACTTCCTCGTGATGGTGAAAGACTTTTGGTAAAAGCAGGCGAAGAAAATGCGGGTCTTGTTGATATCGGCGACGGTTGGGGTTGTGTGTTTAAAATCGAATCTCACAATCACCCAAGTGCTATTGAGCCTTTTCAAGGAGCAGCAACAGGAGTTGGCGGTATTCATAGAGACATTTTTACAATGGGTGCTCGCCCAATTGCATCGCTCAATTCTTTGCGTTTTGGAAAGCTTGATAATCCAAAAACTAAATGGTTATTGAAAGGTGTGGTGAAAGGAATTGGACACTACGGAAATTGTTTTGGCGTGCCGACCATAGGTGGTGAAATATATTTTGAAAGTTGCTATCAAACCAATCCATTGGTGAATGCCATGAGTGTTGGTGTGATAGAAAGTGGTAAAATGGTGAGTGCAACTTCTCATGGCGAGGGAAATCCTGTTTTTATAGTTGGTGCAGCAACCGGTAAAGACGGAATTGGTGGCGCTTCTTTTGCTTCCGCAGATATTTCAGAAAACAGTGCGGAGCAATTGCCTGCTGTGCAAGTTGGAGATCCTTTTGAAGAGAAAAAATTATTGGAAGCTTGTTTGGAAATGGTGGAAACTGGTGCGCTAATAGGTATGCAAGATATGGGCGCTGCTGGAATCACTTGCTCAACTAGCGAGATGAGCGCAAAAGGCGAACATGGCATGATAATTCATCTTGATAAGGTTCCAACTCGACAAGCTAACATGAAAGTTTGGGAAATGCTGTTGAGTGAAAGTCAAGAACGCATGTTGATTGTAGTGAAAAAGGGTAGAGAACAGGAAGTTCAAGCCATTTTTGATAAATGGGATATTCATTGCGTTCAAATTGGAACAGTGACTAAAGAACCATTGTTGAAATACTATATGCATGGCGAATTGGTTGCAGAAGTACCAGCTGAAAGTTTGGTGCTTGGTGGCGGTGCACCGATTTACACTCGTGAATTCGCTGAGCCAAAATATTTCCAAGAAATCAAGCAGTTTGATGCGAACACCATTCCTGTTCCTGCTGACATCCTCGAAATTGCCAACCAAATCATTCAATTGCCAAACATAGCCAGCAAACGTTGGGTGTACGAACAGTACGACAGCATGGTAGGCACTGGCAATACGCATACCAACGAACCAAGTGACGCTGCTGTAGTTCGAGTTCATGGCACTCAAAAGGCTTTGGCTTGCACCACAGATTGTAACAGCCGATATGTTTATGCCGACCCATATCAAGGTGGTATGATGGCTGTGAGCGAAGCAGCAAGAAACATTGTTTGTAGTGGCGCCATACCTGTTGCTATCACCAATTGCTTGAATTTTGGCAACCCATATAATCCGGAAGTATATTATCAATTTGTACATGCCATAAAAGGAATGGGAGATGCTTGCCGCAAACTGGGCACACCTGTAACTGGTGGTAATGTGAGTTTTTATAATCAAAGTGAAGATGGACCTGTTTATCCAACACCAACAATTGGAATGGTGGGCGTGATGGACAGTATTGATGAAAAAATGACCATGTTTTTCAAAAACGATGGCGACTTGATTTATCTTTTAGGAACATCACGAAACGATATCAATTGCTCTGAATATCTGCATCATATTCTTGGAATAGATAAAAGTCCTGCGCCTCATTTTGATTTGGAAGAAGAGTATTTGTTGCAAGAAACCATCATCAAATTGAACAAAGAAAAACTCATCCTATCGGCTCACGATTTGGCTGAAGGCGGCTTGTTTGTGGCTTTGGTAGAGAGCGGCATGCAACGCAATACGGGTTTTGAAATCAGCACCAATACAGACATTCGTAAAGATGCGTTCTTATTTGGTGAGGCTCAAAGCCGAGTAGTGGTTTCTGTTGCGCCAAGCCAAAAAGAAGCTTTTGAACAATCATTAGGCAATCAACCTTTCAGCTTATTAGGAAAGGTAAAATCCGATGGACAATTGAAAGTGGACCAAAGCAATTGGGGACATATTGCAGATTGGAAAAAAACTTATGAAGAGGCTATTGAAAAGTTGTTAAACAACAACTAATCTTCAAACTCAACCTGCGAATACTTAACCGTTTTTCCTAAAGGTGGATTCAGTTTTCTGATTGCCACCTTTATTTTTTCAGCAAAAGGAAAACTTTGTTTTACTTGGTTATGAATGGCTAGCGCAAAGGTTTCTAAAAGTTCCCCTTCTTGTTCAAAACAAGTTTGAACAATTTCATGAATTACAGCATAATCAATGAAAGGCAATGCTTGTCCCTCTTGAGTTGCAGCGGTTACATCCACATCAATTTCAAAATCGTTTCCTTTGATTTTTTCTTCTGGATATAATCCAATTTTGGCATGAATGGCAATGCCATGTAGCGAGGTTGTAATCATGTTCCTTTTAGGGTTTAAATCGAATGTCGGCAGAATAGGGCTCAACCGTTACTTCATATTTTTTAGGCTGTCTTTGCAAAGTATTTAAATCGAAAGTATGATAAAATCCATTTCTTCCCGAACAAGAAGAACTGTGGTGCGGCGCAGGTCCGTTAGGATTTGCATTTCTACTCAACACATAAAATGTTTGATTTACATCATCGATGGTAATCGCATGAGGTTGATATAAAGGAGCGTCAATTCTTGTGGTTTCATACGTCAAATAATTGATGACATAAACAGACCCTTTGGCATTGGGAAAGGAACTGTTGTCTTCGGTGCAAGTTATAAGCATCAATGGCTTTGATTTGCTGAGGGCAATTTCTTGAGGTTGTAAACCAACGGGAATTATTTTTATCAAAGTGTCGGCTTCTGCATCCATCACTCTGATTTGACCTAAATTCTGACAAGTAATAAAATATTTGGAACGGTCGGGCGTCATCATGATTTCATGAATTAAGGCATTGCTCGTCAAGTCATTACCAATAGACACTTCTTTGAATGTACCGTTTTTGATGTTGAACTTATAAATAACATTTTTTGATTCTGATGTTACATAAAACTGTTCAAAGGCTTCGTCAGCTTGTATTCCATGAGGTCGATTCAAAGTTGGAATTGTGGCTTCAATAATTTTGGTTTCAAGGTTCAGTAGTACTAATTTTCCAGATTCAGCCCAATCGCTCACCATCATTTTATTACCATCAGGTGAAAGTAAAAACACATTCCAAGAACCATTACCAATATAATATTCATCAACAACAGTATCCGTAATTGTGTTGATTTTTTGAATGATTGGAGCACTTAAAAAGCTAACATAAGCAAATTGTCCATCTGCTGAAACTCTCACGCAATGAGGTGCTTCAATAGCCGATGATTTTCCGATTGGAATGTAGCGCATCACTACTTTTTTTTCAGCATCAACCACGGCAATCAAGTCGCAGCCTTGCATCGACATATATACTTTTTGTCTTCCGGAAGGATTGCTTGAAAATGCGATTTTTCCTTCTTTGTTTGGAGCTCCTGCTTTCACCCAATCTCTGAATTTGATATACTCGTCTTTTGTGAGTGGAGCCCGATTATAGGGCATAGTAGGAATTGCTGTTACGCCAAGTTCGCTATGAGTGTTGATGAAAAAAAGGAGTGGACTAAAATCAGAAGAATAAGGAATGATTGAAGCACCGCTGTTGCCTCCTTTGAATAAATTCTCCCATTTATCGAGCAACAAACCACCTGCATTTTGATAACTCAAAGTATTGTGACAACCATCAGTGGCACACGAATTAATCATGATGGATGCAATCTCTTTGGGATATTCTGAATTGGTTATGGCAGTTGGTTCGGTTGCCGAATGTTGGCAAGAAGTAATACTTATAACAAAAGTAAATATTTTTAATAAATTGCCAAGAACCCTCATAATTAAATGCCAAGAACCTAAAGTTAAGAATAAAACAAAAGCGGTTTTCAAGCGAATTTATTGTGTTTTAAGGAACAACACTCTTATAAAAAGTTTACTTTTACAAAGATTTACACAAAAATATTTTAATGTGTATTGATTTGACATGTTAGTAGCTATTTACAATCGGACATTTGAGGAAAAAAATATTCCGCAGTTGCAACACATATTGCAGAAAATTCATGATCACCAAATTCAAATGGTGTTTTTCAAAGATTTCTATGAACGTTTTCAATCACATTTTACTTTCCCGACAACACCTATTTATTTTAGTAATAAGTATGACTTGCCTCGGGAAACTGACATGATGATAAGCTTAGGCGGTGATGGAACTTTATTAGATACTATTACCTATGTTGGTTCTTCTAATATTCCAGTAATTGGTATCAATTTAGGAAGGCTAGGTTTCTTGGCTGCAATTCCAGAAATCGAATTAGACAGTGCGATTCTATCATTAGTTCGTGGTTCTTACACCATTGACAAGCGTTCGCTGATTCATCTCGATAGTAGCATTCCTTTGTTCGATGGATCGCCATTTGCTTTAAATGAATTTACACTTCATCGAAAAGATTCCAGTTCGATGATAAAAATTCACACTTATTTGAATGGTGAATTTTTAAATACTTATTGGGCTGATGGGCTAATTGTTGCCACTCCAACAGGTTCAACAGGCTATTCATTAAGTTGTGGTGGACCCGTTGTTTTTCCACAAACTTCAAGCTTTGTGATAACACCAGTAGCGCCTCACAACCTTAATACAAGAAGCATTTTGGTGCCAGACGACAGTGTGATTTCATTTGAAGTGGAAGGAAGAGCGGAACATTTTTTATGCACTTTAGATTCAAGAACTGAAGCCATTACAAGTGGAACGCAATTGGCGGTAAAAAGGGAAAAATTTACAATTGGTTTGATAAGACCAGACGAACATAATTTTCTGAATACTATACGTCAGAAATTATATTGGGGCATAGATAAAAGAAACTGGTGAACCTAACGTTTCTGGTTTCAATAAAAACAATACAGTAGTTTTATCCTTATTTTTGAAATCATGATTAAATATATTTCAATAATAGTTTGTTTGTTTTTCGCTCCGCTAGCAAAAGCTCAAAACTATTATAGCGGAGCAGAATATGGTTTGGCTGGAGGCTTTTCGCAATATTTTGGTGATTTGAACGAAGAATATGGACTACAAACTTTGACACCAGCATTTGGAGGCTTTATTCGTGTTCATTTAAATCCCTATATCTCTGTTCGATTGAATGCTTTGTATACCAATGTTGGCTACAAAGATGCTTATTCATCAAATGCCTTTAACAAAGCTCGTAATTTGAGTTTTAGAAGCAATGTTGCAGAGGCTTCTGTTCAAGCAGAGTTTAATTTCTTTCATTTTGCAACCGGCGATTTCGACCATCGTTGGACGCCCTATTTGACAGGTGGAATTGGTACATTTTACTACAATCCTTATGCTGAAGTGAATGATAAAACTTACTTTCTTAGACCATTAGGAACCGAAGGTCAAAACGCAGGCTGGGATAGTAGAAAATATAGTAAATTTTCAATTTGTTTTCCTATTGGTGTGGGCTTCAAATATTGGGTTCGACCAGGTATGAACTTTGGATTTGAAATTTCAGATAGACTTACCACTACTGATTATTTAGATGATGTTAGCAGCAGTTATGTAGGCGCCAATTATTTTCCAACAGATCCACTGAATCCAAACCCAGCTTATCTTTTACAAGATAGATCAATTGAACTGACACCAAATGATCCATTAGGAAGAGGTGGTAAGCAAAGAGGAAATTCTAGCACTAATGACCAATACATGATGTTCCTATTTCACCTTTCGTTCCAAATGACGACTTACAAATGTCCTGCTTATATGAACGGTGATTTGTTGGCCTATTAAGATCTAAAAATCAATCAATAACAAGCGATACATTGATCCATTCAGGATCGAAATGTGCATTGTATTTTTTATAAAAATTGATTGCAGGCTCGTTCCAGTCAAGCACTTGCCAAACGATGCCATGAAATTCTTTTTCCTTCGCTTCTTTGATTAATGAATCCATTAAAAGTTGTCCAATTCCACGACCACGATAATCGTCCGTTACAATAATGTCTTCAAGATACATGCGCTGACCTTTCCAAGTAGAATAGCGAATGTAATACAATGCAAAACCAATAATTAATGATTCATTTTCTTGGTTCTTTTTGTCGGTATCTTCCGCCACAAAAGCCCACCAAACTGGCTGTTGACCAAAGCCACTGTCTTCGAAATGCTGTAATGTTACCGTTACTTCATTTGGCGCTTTTTCATAAATCGCTAATTCTTTCACCAATCCTAGAAGCTGATGGCAATCTTTTCTTTCGGCTTTTCTAATGCTTATAGACATGTTAATATTCAAACCTTTAGTGCAATACTAAATCAATACCCTCGTTAATGCAAGTCAACAGGTTGAGAAAATTAGGTTAATAAAAATTATTGTTGAACAATTTACCCTGATTTTGAACTACTTTCAAATGCTGAAAATTAAAGAACTATGAACGCACCAATACAATTGCTTTGGGTGGATGATGAAATTGAATCATTGAAAGCACAAATCATTTTTTTGACGAATAAAGGATATGAAGTAAAAGCGATTTCCAACGGACATGATGCCATTGAATTTTTGAAAGAGCAAATGGTTGACGTTGTGTTATTAGATGAGAGCATGCCAGGATTAACGGGCTTAGAAACGCTTTCAAGAATAAAAGAAATGCATCCAATGCTTCCGGTGGTGATGGTGACTAAAAATGAAGCGGAAAATATCATGGAAGACGCAATTGGTGCTCAAATTTCTGATTATCTCATCAAGCCAGTCAACCCCAATCAAGTATTGCTTTCGTTGAAAAAAATTGTAGATAGCAAACGTTTGGTTTCAGAACGAACAACAATTGCTTATCAACAAGATTTTAGGAATCTTTTCATGGCATTGAGTTCCAATCCGGACCATAACGAATGGAAAGAATTATATAAGAAATTGATTTATTGGGAGCTTGAAATGTCTCGAAGTGATAGTAATGAAATGATGGAAGTATTGCAAACTCAAAAGACAGAAGCCAATACTGAGTTCAGCAAATTTATTTCAAAGAATTATGAGAAATGGATTAACAAAAAAACGAATGATAATCCACTAATGTCTCATCAATTGTTTGAGCAAAAAATTGCACCAATGATTGAGCCTAAAAAGCCAACGATATTAGTGCTTATCGACAATCTTAGATTTGACCAGTGGAAAGCCATACAACCCACGGTGATGGAGAGTTTTAAGGTAGTGGAAGAAGACATGTATTACAGTATTTTACCAACTGCAACGCAATATTCAAGGAATGCTTTTTTTGCAGGAATGTTGCCCATGGAAATTCAAAGAAATTTTCCAGAAGATTGGAAAAATGACGAAGAAGAAGGTGGTAAAAACTTAGCAGAAGAAAAGTTTTTGATGCGCCAAATGAAACGTCTTGGGCTTGGTGATTTAAAAGCACAATACATTAAAATCACTAATAACGAAGATGGCAAATCATTAGAAGACAATATTCATAATTGTTTGAATAACGACTTGACTGTTATCGTCTATAATTTTGTGGACATGTTGTCGCATGCAAGAACTGAGATGGAGGTTTTGAAAGAATTAGCAAGTGATGAAATTGCTTATCGTTCGTTGACCGTAAGTTGGTTTGAACATTCGCCTTTATATCGCGCTTTGAAAAAATTGTCTGAGAAAGATATTCAAGTTTTCATCACCACCGACCACGGTTCAGTTAGAGTGAAAACACCTAGCAAATGTGTTGGTGATCGAGCGACAACATCGAATTTGCGCTATAAACTTGGAAAAAATCTTCAATACGAGGAAAGAGACGTTTTAGCTTTCCGTGACCCAAGTGCTGTTGGTTTACCAAAACCTAACATTAGTTCATCTTTTATTTTTGGGAAGGGTGATACATTTCTATGTTACCCAAACAATTATAATTATTTCGTAAACTATTATAAAAATACCTTTCAGCATGGCGGCATTTCATTAGAAGAAATGTTAATACCTATAATTCGCTTAACCAATAAGTAGGTATTTTATTTTTTTTGATGATTTATTAACTTCATGAATATCTTTTTCATTGTTGTCAGTCTCGAAGCTTATTTTTGCGTGTTCATTATCTCAAGACATTATGTTTAATTTAATTTTATTTGGTCCTCCAGGTAGCGGAAAGGGGACTCAATCAGCCAACATTGTTTCAGCATATGCTTTGCAACATATCTCAACTGGCGATTTGTTGCGCGATGAAGTTACACGTCAAACACCATTAGGAACTGAAGCTAAAAAATACATGGATCAAGGTATGCTTGTTCCCGATGAGGTTGTGATCGGTATGATTAGTAGTAAAATTGATGAAAATCCTGATGCGAGAGGTTTCATTTTTGATGGTTTTCCAAGAACCAAAGCGCAAGCTGAAGCTTTAGATAAATTATTGGTGTTTAAGCAAACAGAAATTCATCTCGTACTTTCTTTGGAAGTGCCTGAGGAGGAATTAGTGAAAAGGCTTGTTGGTCGTGGATTGACTTCAGGTCGATCTGATGATAATGAAGAAGTGATTGCTAATAGAATTAAGGAATATTATTCAAAGACAGAGGCTGTGGCTGGCTACTATGGCGGATTTGGCAAGGTTGAGAGAATAAAAGGGGATGGTGATATTGATGCAACATTTAAGTTGTTGCAAAATGAAATTGAAAAATACATTCAAACTGCATAGTGGAGAAAGGAAGTTTTGTTGATTATATAAGAATTTTTTGTCGCTCAGGCAAAGGTGGTGCTGGAAGTTCGCATTTTGCTCGCACAAAATTCAATCCTAAAGCTGGTCCCGATGGTGGTGACGGTGGGCGTGGCGGGCACGTGATACTTAGAGGGAACAGCCAATTGTGGACACTTTTGCACTTGCGTTATCACAAAAATTTGCATGCTGAAGATGGTGAAAATGGCAGCAAAAATAATTGCACAGGAAGAGATGGAAAAGATATCATCATTGAAGTGCCGCTTGGAACAGTTGCCAAAGATGAAGAAACTGGAGATATTGAAGCAGAAATTTTAGAAGATGCTCAGGAAATAATTTGGCTTAAGGGTGGAAGAGGTGGATTGGGAAATAGCAATTTTGCCACACCAACTAATCAAGCACCCGAATATGCACAGCCTGGCGAAATGGGTTTGGAAGGCTATAAATACCTTGAGCTGAAAGTATTGGCAGATGTGGGTTTGGTGGGTTTCCCAAATGCTGGTAAATCAACTTTGTTATCAGTTGTAAGCGCTGCAAAACCAAAGATTGCAGACTATGCTTTCACAACTATTAATCCTCAATTAGGTATTGTTCCATATCGTGACAATCGTTCTTTTTGCATGGCAGATTTGCCTGGAATTATAGAAGGTGCTGCTGAAGGGAAAGGTTTGGGTCATCGCTTTCTAAGACACATTGAAAGGAATTCAGTTTTATTGTTTTTGATTCCAGCCGATTGTGCCGATCATGCAAAAGAATTTGGCATTTTATACAATGAATTGGAGCAATACAATCCTGAAATGCTCGATAAGAAAATCATTTTAGCGATAAGTAAATCTGAAATGTTGGATGAAGAGTTGAAAACTGAAATTGAAAAAGAATTACCTAAAGGAATACCACATATTTTCATTTCTTCTGTTGCCAACGTGAACATCGACAAGTTGAAAGACATGCTTTGGCGTGCGCTCAATGAAGAAGTTTAAACAATGGAAAATATTACACCACAAGAGCTACAAAAATGGATGGATGAAAATCGTCCATTTTTTTTGCTTGATGTTAGAGAAGATTTTGAACGTGAGGAGTTCAATATTGGTGGTTTTCATATTTCAATGAATGAAAATTCACAACTCAAAGATTTTATTTCGAATTCAGATAAACCAATTGTAGTTTATTGTGCCAAAGGAATTAGAAGTGCAATTGTTTTACAGCGTTACGCTGAATTTTGTAATGTGCCTATTTACAATTTGACTGGAGGAATGCAAGGTTGGCAAACCACCTTTACTATAAAATAAGTTCAAGTCTTCCACCAGATGCATCAACATCTAATCTATGTTTCATGCCCAATGCTAAACTGAAGTTAACCTTTTGATGTCCGATTGGAAATCCAAAACAAATAGGGAAATCATATTCCTCAACCTTACTTGAAATGATAGTTTCTAAGCTTTGACCAAATGGTCTTTCAGTATCTTCTATTTCTGTAAAACTCCCTAAAATCAATCCTTTCAGCCCTTTTAATTTTCCAGCTCTTTTTAATTGCATCAACATTCTGTCAATTTGATAGAGATGCTCGCCTATGTCCTCTAAAAATAGAATTTTACCATTTGTGTCTATGTCTGATGATGAGCCTACAAGATGTGATATAATGGCAAGATTTCCACCAATAACTGTTGATTCAGCAGAACCAAATCTGTTATGTTCGTTAAGAGGCGTTAAATATGTTTGTGGTTCACCTTGTAGTATGCTTTTGAATTGGCATAAGTAATCACAATTTTCATCATAGTCTTTGAAAGCCCCACACATTGGGCTATGCAAAGTAGCAATGCCAATATTTTGATGAGTGTGTTGGTGTAAAACAGTAATATCACTAAATCCGCAAATCCACTTTGGAAATTTTTTGAATAATGTAAAATCCAATTGATCGATAATTCTACTCAGTCCATAACCGCCTCTTCCCATGATAACCGCCGACAACATTGGATCATCCAACATAGCTTGCAAATCTGAAGCTCTTTCTTCATCTGTGCCAGAAAAATAGTGGAATTCATTACCAACAGTGTTGCCCACTTTCACTCGAAAACCCCATGACTGAAGGGTTTCAATAGCTGGAATAACACGCTCGTTGGAAACATAACCTGATGGACAAGTGATACCAATTGTTGCTCCTTTTTGTAAAAATGGTGGATGTTGCATAATGTAACTAAAGTAAAATAAAAACCTTTTCTGCTCTGATTTCAATTGGATATGTTTTCAATTTATATCCCTCTCCCGAAGTGTTTCTTCCGTTTTTAATGTTGAATTTATAAAAGTGTAAAGGACATGATATTTCACCTTTAGAAGTTATCCAACCGTGACAAAGTGGTGCGCCTGCATGTGGGCATAATGCTGAAAAGGCATAAAAGTTATTGTCATGTTTGGCTACAATAATTTTTTTATCCGCTACTATAAATTCTTTCATCGCGCCTTCATCCATGGACTTGGTGTTAAAGTCTTTTATTTCTAACCATTCTTGCAACATTCCATATGATTTAACTATTCCAAATTTCCCAACTTTTCTCGGCTTGTGCAACTAGCATTTCAAGTCCATTTTGAATTCTTGAACCATTAGATTTTCCCAATTCAAGAAAGCGGGTTGTTTCAGGATTATAAATCAAATCAATCAGCACATGTTCTTGATTAATTTGATCATAATTTATTGGTGGATAAAGGTTAACTTCAGGAAACATGCCTAATGGCGTTGTGTTGATAACAAAAGTGTAATCTTTCCAATTGATGACTTTTAAATCATTGAAGCTAAGTTCATCTTTATCTTTCGGAGTTCTACAAATGATTTGATATTCAATCTTGTTTTTTTCCAGCACAAAACGAACAGCTTTTGCACTTCCGCCATTGCCTAAAACCACAGCTTTTTTAGATTGAGCTGATAAATATTTTAATAATGTTTTTTCAAATCCAAAGGCATCTGTGTTAAACCCCAAAAGCTTGCCATCATTGATTTTGATGCAATTGACCGCACCGATTTTCTGAGCGGTTTCGTCAACTTCATCTAAATATTTGATGATTGTTTCTTTGTAAGGAATAGTGACGTTCAGTCCTTTTAATTTTGGATTTGAGGAAACGATATTTTTAAAATCAGAAACCGCTTCAATTTCAAAAAGCTCGTATTGTGCATCAATGTTTTCCTTTTTGAATTTTGAATTAAAAAAACTAGGTGAAAAACTATGTTTCAGCGGATGACCAATTAGTCCATAAATCGATTCCAATTCGTAATTAGATATCATCGATATTGAAAAAGCTAGTTTTCTTTTTTATCCAAGAAAAGAAAAAAAGTATCACCACGAAGTCCGTAACGCATGCTTTCAAGTGGGAGAATTTCTGAAGGTGCAATATTTCCTAAATTAACATTAGCGCCTAAAAGCTCTAGAAAGTAAACCTGTTGTGCTTTTTGAGGTGCTTCCCAAATGATTTTTTCAGATGGAATTTGTGTCAATATTTCTTGAACCAAACCTTCTCTCACTTCACCCGAACCTCTGTAAATGCCTACATTGCCTGCTTCTCTTGCTTCTGCAATCACATAAGTCGAACCTGCTTCTAATTCGGCTTTCATCAATTCAATCCATTTATAGGGTGGAATAATATGTGCAGCATCTTTAGAACCTACTTCTGAAAGGACGGTAACATGTTTTGCTAATTGCTCGATATAACCACATTTTTCTGCATGAGGTATGGTGATGGAACCATCTGAAACTTCCACATAATCGATACCAAATTTTTTAACGCTGTCTAAATAATCGTTGAATTGATTACGCACTAAAAAAGCTTCGAATAATGTACCACCAAAATAAACGGGTATATCAAAACTCTTATATATATTAATTTTTTCTTGAAGGTTTTGAGTCACGAAAGCAGTTCCAAAACCAAGTTTCACGATGTCCACAAAAGGTGCTGCAACCGAAAGGAAATTTCGAACTTCATCAAGTCCCATTCCTTTATCCATGACCATAGTTATACCGTTTTTTCTGGGTTTTGCAGTTCTTTCAGGTAGATTAGTGAGTGGAAAATTCATGATTCATCAAATTTGAGGCACAAAGGTAAGCCTTTACAATTTCGAAGGACGTTTTTGCATGTTTCAATTTGTATCTTAGCGGTTTATTTAACAAAGTTATGAATCGCAATGCGCCTATACTTGGTTTGATTTTGGGTCTTTTGTTTCCGATTTTGGGTGTTTTAATCATGTATTTTATAAAATTCAATAGCGAACAGCTTGCTGATTTTTTTAAAATTTTATTCTCACAGCCCAAAGTTGGTGCAATGGTTTTCAGTTTGGGAATCATTGGTAATCTTATTCCCTTTCTTTACTATACCAATAGAAGACTTGACTTAACTGCTCGAGGAGTCCTAGTGGCAACCATGCTCTATGCTGTTTTGATCATCATTTTACGCTTCGAATTATTGCGTTAAAATATTATGCGTTATTATATCATCGCAGGCGAGGCAAGTGGCGACTTGCATGGTGGAAAGTTAGTTTCTGCAATACGTCAAAAAGATATCAATGCGACAATCAGATGTTGGGGTGGAGAAAAAATGGAATCAGCTGGTGCAACATTGGTGAAACACTACAGGGACTTGGCTTTTATGGGTTTTGTAGAAGTTATCAAACACCTTGGAACCATCCTCAATAACATTAAATTTTGTAAGGCTGACATCCTTCAATTTGAACCCGATGTTTTGGTGTTGATCGACTATCCTGGTTTCAATTTAAGAATCGCAGCTTGGGCTAAAAAAAATAACATTAAAGTTGTTTATTATATTTCTCCGCAAATATGGGCTTGGAAAGAAAATCGAATCCATCAAATAAAGCGTGATGTGGACAAGATGTTGGTCATTCTTCCATTTGAAAAAGCTTTTTATGAAAAGTGGAATTTTGAAGTAAGCTATGTAGGTCATCCTTTGGTTGAAATTGTGAAAGAAGAGCAAACAAAAACTCAGAATCAGTTATCTTTTTCTAAACCTGTAATAGCACTTTTACCTGGAAGTCGACAACAAGAAATCAAAGTGAAATTGCCTGAAATGTTGCGCATGGTAAAACATTTTCCACAATATCAGTTTGTGGTTGCACAAGCACCTTCAATGACTGATGATGTATATCAAGAATTGATTGGTGAAGAGCCAATTTCATTGGTGAAAGGCCAAACTTATTCTTTGTTAAAAATAGCCCAAGCTGCATTAGTTACAAGTGGAACAGCAACCCTTGAAACCGCCTTGTTTGGTGTACCTCAAGTGGTGTGCTACAAAGGCAATCCAATCTCTTATTGGTTAGCAAAAAAACTAGTTAAAATAAAATATATATCATTGGTCAATCTCATCATGGATAAACCTGTGATTACGGAATTGATTCAGAATGATTTGACTGAAAACAACTTGAAAAATGAATTAAGTCAATTGCTTGATTCGTCATCGCCTCGACTTAAAAGTTTACAAGAAGATTATGCTGCATTGTGGCAGGTTTTGGGCAATCAAAGCGCTTCGAAAAATGCATCAAATGAAATTTTTGATTTCATCAACTCTTCAGCAAGCGAACAATCATTACGATAATTGCAATCAAAAACACGATGATGGAAATACGGTTCATACCGTGCATCAATTTTAAGTCAATCGATTTAGGATCGTTTGGATTTCTTTTTTTAATAAAAAGATAAGTCAAGATTTGCTGCCACATAGTTTGTTGTTTTTATGAAAATTACAGAAATATATATTGAAAAAACAAAGAGTAATGAAAAAAGTTGCACGGTAATTGACCTTACTACGCAACTGGAGATTATTTTTTCTTCTTGTAAAACAAAGTATTGCTGTTTTCATTTCTGAAAATCTTTTGAGCATATTCGCTGAGTATTTCAGCATTAATTTCTTGATAACGATTCAACTCAGAATTTATCAAAGCTGCATCACCAAGCAACTCATAAAAAGCAAGATTGTTAGCTCGGTTCAATAGACTCATGTCTTCGAACTCAATCATGCTTTCAATTTTATTTTTAGCTTTTGCAAGTTCTTTTTCGCTAACACCATCTTGTAAAAATTGTTGAATCTCTTCTTCCACAGCAATGTTGGCTTCTTCAATGCTTTTACCTTCCACAATTTTGCCCTCAACTACTAACAATCCTGGTTCAACACTGCCCGTATGATAACAACTGATGTTACTGAATAATTGTTTCTCTTTCACTAATTTTTGGAACAAACGACTTGAATAACCGTTTCCTAATATTTCAGTAATAATGTCAGCAGCATAATATCCTTGTTGCATTCTACTTTCAATATGCCATGCTTTGTAAAGTGCATCCAAAGGAACGTCTGCTATAACAGTATGAGTTCTAGCAGCTTCTTGTGTGGGCTCTTTAGGTAAATTTCTGTTGTATTGTTCGCCAGCTTCAATGTCCCCAAACCATTTCTCTGTTAATGTTTTCGCTTGATCTAAATCAATGTTTCCAGCAATACAAAGCACTGCATTGTTAGGTCTGTAATGTTTGAAGAAGAAATTTTTAACATCTTCTAATTTGGCTTCTTCGATGTGGTTCAATTCTTTACCAATTGTCATCCATTTGTATGGGTGTGTGGTATAAGTCAATGCTCTCAAGTGTTTCCAAGCATCGCCGTATGGTTTGTTGATATAGTGTTCTTTAAATTCTTCACAAACAACTTTGCGTTGCACATCAAGACTTTTCTCGCTGAAGGCAAGGCTTTTCATTCTGTCACTTTCGAGCCAAAGTGCCGTTTCAATATTTTGAATGGGTAATTGAATGTAGTAGTTGGTTATGTCATTAGTTGTGTAAGCATTGTTTTCTCCACCAGCCATTTGAAGTGGTTCATCGTAAGAAGGAATATTGATAGAACCTCCAAACATCAGATGTTCGAAAAGATGCGCAAATCCAGTTTGTGTTTCGGATTCGTCTCTTGCGCCAACATTGTAAATAATATTGACAGCAACCATTGGCGTTGTTTTGTCTTCGTGCACAATAACTTTTAAGCCGTTGTTAAGCGAAAATCTTTCAAATTGGATATGCATATAGATAAGGCTTTTTTTAATAAATTTAATTTATTATTAACGGTGATCTTCAGGTCCTTTTTCTTTTTCAATTCTTCTTTTTCGGATTGGGTTTGCCGTGTTTTCATCATAAAAATTTCTATTCCTAATAATGTCAATGGCTTGAAAAACAGCTTCTTGAAACGATGCATGATCCGCAAGATTTTTTCCAGCGATGTCAAAAGCTGTGCCATGGTCAGGTGATGTGCGAACAACATTTAAACCAGCAGTGAAATTGACTCCGCCATCTTGTGCTAAGGTTTTAAAAGGAACTAATCCTTGATCATGATACATAGCAAGAACACCATCAAATTCTTTGTAGGTGCCTCTTGCAAAGAATGCATCTGCACTGAAAGGGCCAAAAACAATATGACCTTGACGTTGTAATTGTTCGATTGCAGGATTGATAATATTTTGTTCTTCATTACCAATTTGCCCATTATCACCAGCGTGAGGGTTGAGTCCCAATACTGCAATCTTCGGTTTTGCAATTCCAAAATCACGAACCAAACTTTCTCGCATAAGTTGCAATTTGTTTTGAATCATTTCTTTGGTAATCAAACTTGAAACCTGTGATACAGAAACATGTTCAGTCACTAATCCAACTCTCAATTGTTCGTGGAACAGCAACATGAGTACTTCTTTTGCCTCAAATTTTTGTTTGAAAAAAGGAGTATGTCCTGTGAAAGGAAAATCAGTTGTGTTTGTATTACTCTTATGGATTGGAGCCGTTACAATCGCTTCAATTTGTCCGTCTTTCAAACACTGAGCAGCTACTTGCAACGATCTAATGGCATACTTTCCGCCTACTTCTGTCAATTGTCCTGGTTGCAAATTCACATCTTCATCCCAACAGTTGAAAACATTCACTTGTTTTTGATGTAAGCTGTTGAAATCTTTGGTATTGTTGAAATTGAAAGGAAAATCAGTACTCAATTTTCTATAAAAATTCATCACTTTGCTCGATGCAAAAACAACGGGCGTACACAAGTCTAAAATCCTATTGTCAGAAAAAGTTTTGACTATTATTTCTGGACCAATTCCATTCAAGTCGCCACAAGTTATACCTAAAATTGGTTTTTCTATAGACATTCAATTAGTGTTTTTCTTATAATAATTTAAGTTTTGGAATTGTTTAATCAAGTGCAGGTTTGCTATAATTATTCAAAAAGTCAAGCACCATTCTAAGCCCATAAGCTGTTCCTCCTGAGGGAATATAATTTCTTTTAGACATAGAAAAAGAAACCCCTGCAATATCAAAATGCATCCATGGGTAGTCGGTGAAATGCTCTAAAAATTTTCCAGCTGTGATTGCACCTCCTGTTGGTCCGCCGATGTTTTTTAAATCAGCAAAATCAGACTTGATCATATCTCCATATTCATCCCACAAAGGAAATTCTACCAAGCGTTCATATTGCTGTTTGCCGCTGTTGAATATTTTGTTTTTAATAGTATCATCAACCTTTCCCATGCAAACAATACCATGTTCGCCTATCGCCGCTGATGCAGCGCCAGTAAGGGTTGCGAAATCTAAAACTAACTCTGGTTTAAAACGTTTGGCATAATGCAAAGCATCACCTAAAATCAACCTGCCTTCAGCATCTGTATTTAAAACTTCAACAGTTGTGCCGCTATACATCGTTATTATGTCGCCTGGAACATATGCATTTTCACCTGGTCGATTGTCCGTTGCCGGTACAAGAGCAATTACATGCAATGGCAATTTTAAATTAGCAATAGCACACATAACACCTGTCACCAAAGCTGCTCCACTCATGTCGCTTTTCATTCTATCCATCGAAGCTGGTGTTGGCTTCAAACTTAGTCCGCCTGTGTCATAAACAATCCCTTTTCCTACAAGCACAATTGGTTTTTTATTCATGGATTTAACAGGCTTATACTCCATGATAGAAAAAGTTGGTGGCTGTTGACTTCCTCGATTCACGGCTAGCAAACCGCCCATTTTTTCTTTTTCAATTTGTGCTTTGTTTAGTGTTGTCACTTTAAAACCATAGCTCTTTCCTAGCGTGCTGATTTCTTTGGCTAGCTGAACCGCTGAAAGATAGTTGAGTGGCTCATTCACCAAGTTTCTCGCATGTTCAACTGCTTTATAAGTTGCCGAAAGTTGGTTTATTTCTTTCAGTGTAATCGACTGTTTGTTGAATGAAATTTGTTGCAAAGAGTTTGCGACTTTTGCAGCATCACTTCTGTATTTCAAAAATTGATAGTTCGACAAAGACATACCTTCCGCTATCAAATAAGCAGCATTTGATTTGCCACTTAAATTATTTATCAAGATATCCTTTTGTTTCCATTTGTTGCATTGTAAACAAAGGTCAGCACCGGCTTTGCGGAGCATTTCATCTGTTTGCCAAGTGCTTGCTTTGTCTTTGATGTTATATATAAAAACTTGATTGCTTATTTGATTGAAATGAATAGTTGAACTGCCATTTTTCAATTGTTGTTGGGCAAACGCAATTTCTTCTTTCGACAAAGAGCTTATTGTTGATAATTGCTCTTCTTGGTCAATAATAAATATAGTGGATGCTTTTGTTGTTTTGGTTATGATTTTAAATTCCATTCTGAAAAATTAATTTTTTAATTGTGGCAAAGGTAACATTGCAAAGTCAAGGTTGAGAAAAAATACAAAACACCAATACATGAGTAAATTTTATATCGAACTAAATATGAATTTTGGTTTTTGGTGATTCTGTTGTCACTTTTGCAAGATGCAGTACACTTTGAAAAAAAGTTTGGGGCAACATTTTTTACATGATGAAAATATGTGTAAAAAAATTGTATCTGAATTGACTTTGAAAACAGATTTACAATTATTAGAAGTTGGTCCGGGCGGTGGTGCTATCACCAAATATTTGTTAGAGTTAGGAGGCGTCAACTACAAAGCCATTGAAATTGACCAAGAAAAAGTGGATTATCTGCAGCACACTTATCCAAATATTATTGGAAAAGTTATTCTGAAAGACATTTTATTGGCTGATGTTCCTTTTGAAACCAATTTCAGCATAATTGGCAATTTCCCATACAATATTTCTTCTCCTATTCTTTTCAAAGTGCTGGATTGGAAAGACCAAGTGGACGAGGTGATTGGCATGTTCCAAAAGGAAGTGGCTTGGAGAGTAGCTTCAGGTCCGGGTTCTAAAGAATATGGCATTCTAAGTGTGCTCATGCAAGCTTTTTTCAAGGTTGAATATCTTTTCGATGTTCATGAAAAATGTTTTACACCACCTCCAAAGGTGAAAAGCGGTGTGCTGCGATGCACTAATTTGCATAATCCGCATGAAATTAATGATATTAGAAAGTTTAAGATTCTTGTAAAAGCTGCTTTCAACCAAAGAAGAAAAACTTTGCGAAATGCACTACGAAGTACTCTTTCAACAGAGGCATTACAAGATGCTTTGATGGACAAACGAGCAGAACAACTTTCCGTAATTGACTTTGTTTACCTGCATAAGAAATATCAATAATGAATAAGGTTTTGATGGCTGCTCCTGTGCATGAAATTCTTTCCAATGGCTTGGAGCAAGCAGGATATCAATTGGTTTGGGCTGAAAAAATGAACCAAGAAATTGCTTTTTCCCTGATTCAAGATTGTGTTGGTGTCATCACTTCCACAAGAATTCAACTGGACAAGAACTTAATTGACACTGCTCCAAATCTTAAATGGATTGGCAGAATGGGCTCTGGAATGGAAGTCATTGACTTAGAATATGCTGCTTTAAAAGGAATACTCTGTTTTGGAAGTCCTGACGGGAATTGCAATGCAGTTGCCGAACATGCAATGGGTTTGCTTTTGAACTTGACTAAAAAAATTCATTCCAGTTTTGATGAAATCAAGCAAGGTCTTTGGCTTAGAGAAGAAAATCGTGGATTTGAATTAGAAGGAAAAACGGTGGGCATCATTGGTTTTGGACACACGGGAACTGCTTTTGCTAAAAAACTTCGTGGATTTGATGTTTCCATTGTAGCCTACGATAAATATAAAAAAGATTTAAAATTTGACAATGTTCGTTTCTGTGAAAACTTGTCCTGTATATATGAACAAGCAGATGTATTAAGTTTTCACGTACCTCAATCTGAGGAAACTAAAAATTATTTCAATACCAATTTTTTAGCTTCCATGAAAAAGCCATTCCTTTTATTAAATACTTCAAGAGGAAATGTAATTTCTATTAAAACACTTTTTGAAGGACTTCAAAGTGGAAAAATAATTGGTGCAGGTTTGGATGTTTTACCAATGGAGCCGATGCCGAAAATGGATATTTCAGAAAGAGAAATAATGAAAGATATGATGAAGCTGCCTCAAGTGATTGTTACGCCACATATTGCAGGATATTCTGTGGAATCCTTATATAAAATGAGCAAAAGATTGTTTCATCAAATTGTCATTTAAGATTGGGAAATATAAAATAAACAATTCTTTGACAAAAAGTATTGTTAAGCAACCTATTTTTAACAAGAAATTTTATCTTTACCTTTTCATTTGGTTAATTATTTATTATTTAATGCAGAATATGACTCGTAATTTACGTTATTTATTCGTATTACTGTTCTTAGGAGTAGCACAAGTTGCAATAGCACAAACCGGTGCTATCTCGGGAACAGTTAAGGAGAAAAAAACAAATGAGGCAGTTATTGGTGCCGTAGTTGAAGTATTCCAAGCAGGAACCATTCGTGGTGGTGCTGTAACGGATGAAGATGGAAAATATTTCATCAAGCCGTTGAACCCCGCTAATGATTATGAAGTTCGTGTTCGTTACCAAACTTTCCGTGAAATTCGTTTGAGAGGCTTGTTGATATCTCCGGATAAAACAACTTATCAAAATTTCTCAATGGAAGAGAACACTACAGAATTAAAAGGTGTAGTTATTAAAGAATATAAAAATCCTTTAATTAAAAAAGACGAGCCTGGAACTTCTACAACAATTACTGCAGAACAAATTGAAAAATTACCAACACGTCAAACTTCTGATGCGGCTTCTTTAGCGGGTGGTGCTTATCAACAAAAAAGTGGTGCGGCAGTTAGTATTGCAGGTGCTCGTTCAAATGGTACCTTATATATTGTAGATGGTGTTCAGGTAAACGGAGCTTCAGGAACCAACTTTCCTCCAAACTCAATTGATCAAATTTCAGTTTTAACATCAGGTATTCCAGCGAAATATGGAGATGCAACAGGTGGTGTAATCAGTATTACAACAAAAGGTCCAAAAGCAAAGCCAGAAGGTTCAGTGGGTTTCGAGCGTTCAGTTGATGGCTATGGTCACAACTTGGCTTATTTCAATATTGGTGGACCAATCGTGAAAAAAGTTGTTGATAAAGAGAAAGATTTAAAGAAATCAATTTTAGGTTATACACTTAGTGGTCAATATTTATATGATTTGGATAACAACCCATCATATATTCCTAACTATGTTTTAAAATCTGATGTTTTAAAACGTTTGCAACAAAATCCGCTTGTTTTAACCACAACATCTTCAGGCGCTCCAGTTTTGCGTTATGGTTCTGAATATATCAGAATGAGCGATATGGAAACTTCGAAAGCGAGAGTGAATGCAGATTACAAAAACGCTCGTCTTGTTGGCAAGTTTGATTATCAAATCAACGACCAAATGAACATTGTTTTTGGTGGTAATGCAAGTTATATTACGCAAAAAAACTATAGCAGATCATATACATTGATGTCTCCGGAAGGAATTCCAACAGCGAATAGTTTAACTGGTCGTGGATTTGTTCGTTTTACACAAAGATTTGGAAAATCAATCAAGTCAATGGAAGAAGAGGAGTCTAAAAACGCAAAAACTCCATTGATTTCAAATGCATTCTATACCTTACAAGCAGATTATCAAGTTGATTATTCTTCTCAAGAAGATCCTAATCATAAAAGAAATGCCTTCAACTATGGATATGTAGGTAAATTTGATGTGATCACACGTCCATTTTATCAAGCAGGAGTTGATGACAGCACAGGAAAAACTGTGAATAGATTATATACCTATGATTTCCCTGTAGGTGTAAATTTCACTCGCTCTGAATTGAATCCAATTTTAGCAAATTATACATCTCAGTTATATAATTATTTAGGAGATAATCGTCCTTTGACATTGAGCAGCGTTTACCAAGCCAATGGTTTGAGAAATGGTGACTTTCCAGGTTCTGTTTATGGCTTGTGGCAAAATGTTGGTAACAGCTTGACAGGTTTTGGATATAGCAACTCTGAACAGTTTGCTTTCAATGTTGATGCGAGTTTTGACCTTCAACCTAAAAAGACACGTCACCAAATTGAATTTGGATTGTATTATCAACAAAGAGCAGAGCGTTCTTACAGTGTTAACGCAGCTGGTCTTTGGAATCAAGCACGTTTGTTGACTAATAAACATTTAACTAATCTTGATGCAACTAATCCAATTTATATTATTAACGGACAGCGCTATACATTACAAGATGTTAGAAACGGTGTAGTTGTTTTAGGTCCAAATGATACTGTAATTTATGAGCGTCAAGTAGATACAGCTTCTCAAAGCACATTTGACTACAATCTTCGTAAAAAATTAGGTTTGGATGTATATGGTCGTGATTATTTGAATGTTGACAACATGGACCCATCTACTTTTTCATTAAGTATGTTCTCAGCTGATGAACTCATCAATCAAGGTAATCCAATTGCTAGTTATCAAGGATATGACTATGCTGGAAACAGACTAAATGGTCAAGTAAACTTCAATGACTGGTTTACTAAAAAAGATGCCAATGGAAAATACACAAGACAAATTGGTGCTTTCCGTCCAAACTATATCGCAGGATATATTATGGATAAATTTGAATTACCAAACAACGCTTTGTTTCATTTAGGACTTCGCGTTGAGCGCTTTGATGCCAATACAAAAGTGTTGAAAGATCCATATTCACTATATGCATCTCACACAGTTGCAACTTCACTTGCAGAAAACAAATTAAATGGCAAAACACCTGAAAATATTGGAAGCGACTATGTTGTATATGTAAGTGACAATTCATCTTCAAGCCCAACTGTAATTGGTTATAGAAACGGTGATGATTGGTACGATCCATATGGTAAATACATAAGTGACCCTACATTATTGAAAAACTACAGTGGTGGTAGAGACCCTCAGCCTGAGCTTGTGAAAACAGGTCTGAATCGTGCATATACGATGAAAGATTCTGCTTATAATCCAAACACATCTTTCACGGACTATACGCCACAAGTAAATTTGATGCCGCGTATTTCATTCACTTTCCCAATTGCTGAGAAAGCGATGTTCTATGCTCACTATGATGTGTTAGTGCAACGTCCAAAATCAGTGGGTGAAATTTTTGCATCACCAATTGATTATTACTACATCAATCAAAACTCAAATTCTATTATTGCAAACCCTAATTTGAAGCCTGAAAAACTATTTGATTATGAATTAGGTTTCCAACAAGAGTTAACTCGTCACTCAGCAATCACAATTACTGCTTTCTATAAAGAGCGCAAAGACATGATTCAGGTTCGTCCATATTTATATGCATGGCCTAATACTTATTTCACATATGGTAATCGTGACTTCTCAACTACAAAAGGATTTATCCTTAAGTATGATTTACGTCGCATTAACCATATTTCTATGTTGTTGAGCTATACTTTACAATTTGCTGAAGGTACAGGTTCTTCATCCTCTTCTTCAAATGGTGGTTCTGGCGGATATGTTGGTGCTCAAGGATTAATGCAAAGTTTAATATCTGCGCAATTGCCGAATCTTCGTTTTGGTTTCCCATTAGATATTGATTCTCGTCATAATTTCAATGCTAATATTGATTATCGTTATGAAAAAGGTGAAGGCCCAGTTGTTGGTAAACATCATATTCTTGAAAACGCAGGTTTGAACTTAGTGTTTAGAACAAGAAGCGGTGAACCATACACTCGTTATGAATTCCCTGGACAACGTGTAGTTGCTGGTGGTGTTCAAGGTTCTCGTTTACCTTGGCACTATTGGATGGATTTGAGAATTGATAAAGCTTTTGAATTAAACATGGGTAAAAAAGTGGACAGAGCTGGTGTTCCAACGTCTAGATACGGAATTACAGCATTTGTTTATATAACTAACTTATTAAATACTAAAGACATTCTTGGTGTTTATGGATTCACTGGAAGACCTGATGATGATGGTTGGTTGACTTCTGCTCAAGGTATTCAAGAAGCTAGCATTAAAGTTTCTCCAGAGTCTTACAAAGATTTATATTCTTTGAGCCGTCAGTCCCCTGGATTGTTGAACAACGCAAGAAGAATTAACTTAGGTATTCAATTTAACTTCTAATTTCTTAAAATAATAACTTTGATAGTTATGTTTAAAAATAATATGAGAATAGGGCTCACTTTGGCTTTTGCTGCATTGTTCGGTGCTACAGTTCAGTCTGTTGCTAAACCGAACATTGGTGTACCTGGACAGAAAAAGTCATTGCTTAAAACTGCTGCAAGTTGTGATCCAGCAACGGCAAGTATAGATTTGGATATTAATAATATCCGAGCAAGGTTAATGACAGGTGGTGACATGTGGTGGGATAATGGTACTGCAGAAGCGCGCTACGAAGTTCCAAAAGGATCAAAAAAGAACTCACTTTTTGCTGGTTCGGTTTGGATTGGTGGATTCACAGCTGACAAGCAGTTGAAAGTTGCTGCGCAAACTTATCGCCAAGATGGTAACGATTATTGGCCTGGTCCTTTGAATGATAATAATGGAACATATTCTATTGATGCTGCTACTTGTGTTGATTGGGATCGTTTTTGGAAAGTAGACAAGGTTACTATCAATAAATTCTTGGAAACATTCAAAACTGGTGGAGTTGCAGCAACTCGTACTTCAGAATTTCAAACAATTCTTGAGTGGCCAGCTATTGGTAATGGTTCTGGTGCTGTTCAAAACGGAAATGATTTTGATTACAGAGCTAAAGGAACTAGCGGAAATGTGTTGAACATGGATGCGCGTTCATATGCACCTTTTGTTGATTTGAATGGCAATAACATATATAACCCTGAATTAGGTGAATATCCAGATATTCAAGGTGACCAATTTATTTGGTGGGTATTCAACGACAAAGGAAACACTAAACAACAATCTAATACAGAAGCAATTGGTATGGAAGTTCAAGCGAGTGCCTTTGCATTTGCTACAAAAGACTTCTTGAACGATGCTACTTTTTATAACTATACTTTAATCAATAGAAGTACTAATCGTCTAGATAGCACCTACATTGCAACATGGACAGACGCTGACCTTGGTTATTATAGAGATGATTTCATCGGTTGCGACACCGTTCGTGGACTTGGTATCCTATACAACGGTAAAGCAATTGATGGAAATGGTGAAGTAAGTAGCTATGGAAGTAAAGTGCCAATGGTTGGTGTTGACTTCTTTAGAGGTCC
>CAZNVQ010000022.1:0-10835 GCA_964576425.1 uncultured Flavipsychrobacter sp.
GGGCACCCAATACCGAAGCGTTATTTTTTATCATGATGAAACTCAAAAGCAGAAAGCCGAAACCTATAAAAATAATTTAAATAAGGAAGGCGCATATAACAACCCAATTGTAACTGAAATTTCACCAGCTACAACATTTTATAAAGCCGAAGATTACCATCAAAATTATTACAATGAAAATGGCAATCAACCCTATTGCCTATTTGTGATAAAGCCAAAATTGGACAAATTTGAAAAAGCTTTCAAAAACAAATTAAAGAAAGTAACAAAATAAAAACCAATGATTTGCCTTTTATTGTTGAAATGTTGAACTTTAAGGCATGAAAGTAAACAGGATTTTGGGACTATTGAGCCTATTAGTATTACCATTTTTACCTAGTTGCCAAAAATCAACAACTGTTTTGGCTCAATACCAAACTCAAAATGTAGTGCTTGTTTCTGTTGATGGTGCAAGATGGAGCGAAACTTGGGGCGATAGCACTGCTGCCAACATTCCTTGGCGTAAACAAGTGCTTTATCCTCAAGGTCAACTGTGGGACCATTGTTACAACGATGGTTACACCTACACATCGGCTGGACACACTGCCATGTTAACTGGCTATTATCAAGCTTTAGACAACACAGGTTTAGAAACACCACTGCAACCCAATATTTTTCAATATTATCGTTGGGCAACAGATTTACCTGCTCAAAAAACTTGGATTATTTCTTCCAAAGATAAAATTGAAGCCTTGGCCAATTGCCGCAACACACAATGGAAAGACAGATATTTACCGAGCACTGATTGCGGTATTGCCGGTCTTGGAACAGGCTATCGTGAAGACAGCATAACCTATAGAAGAGCCATTGAAATTTTCAAACAACACCGACCAAAATTGACCTTGGTACATTTCAGAAATCCAGACTATGCAGGGCACCAGGGCGATTGGCAGGGGTATGTAGATGCTGTGAAATATACAGATTCGCTTGTCGGTGCCTTATGGGAATTTCTTCAAGCAGATAGCAATTACAGCAACAAAACAACATTGATACTAACCAATGACCACGGCAGACATTTAGATGGGATTTCTAATGGATTTATTAGTCACGGTGATGGTTGTGAAGGATGCAGACATATTGAATTGATGATTTTAGGTCCTGATGTTTTGAAGCAACAAACAAAAACAAGCTATTGTCAACTTAGGGACATTCCTTCAACTATTGCACAACTTTTACATTTTGAAATGTACACCGCAACGGGCAAACCAATTCCCGCCTTTGAGCAAAAATAAACTTTATTTTTTTACATCTTTGTTTTGTCCGTAGCGAACAAACATATATAAATACAAAACACGGCTTAGGCGCATCAACCAGGGTTGAGTGACCAAAGCTATGCCTATGGCAGTTCCTAGCGCATAAAAAATGCTGTTATCCTTGTAGCTTAAACCAATTATAATCCAATAACCAACAAAAGTTGCTGCTAATAAGGCAACCGTCAAAGCGTAGCTTACATAACCAGTACCGTAATAAAAACCAACTTCAATTTCCATTTTCTGACCACACACTTCACATCTGTCAGGCATATTCATCATTTCATTCAAAGGGAAAATGGAAGAGTTACAATACATATTGCCTTTTCTGCAATTCGGACATTTACTTTTGAGTAAGGCTGGCAATAAGGCTGGTTTGGAATTTGGCATGGTATTTAAAATTGCCGCAAAGGTACAACCGTAAATCTTGTAAAAAGTGATTTATATCACAGAGTGCTCCTTTTGAATTAAGCTTCTTCCTGATGAAAATAGTCATAAACTAATCTTGCTTTAGAAGCGCCAATTGCTGCAGTTAATTCTCGCATCGTCAAGTCTTTGATTTTTTTTACGGAACGGAAAGTTTTGAGTAATTCCGTTGCTGTTTGTGCCCCAATTCCTTTGATGTTTTCTAATTCATTTTTGATAGTTCCTTTACTTCTATTGTCCCTATGAAAAGTGATGCCAAAACGATGAACCTCATCTCGAATTCTGCGCAAAAGCAAATGACCTGGATGGTCGAAAGGCAATTGCAGCGGATCTTTGGCGCCGGGAAAGAAAATAGATTCTTCTCTTTTAGCCAACCCAATTACCGTCATTTTTCCAACCAAATCTAATGCCTGTAAGGACTCCATAGCAGCACCTAATTGCCCCTTACCTCCATCAATAATCACTAACTGCGGAAGCGGTTTATGCTCATCTAATAATCTTTTATACCGTCTAAAAACCACTTCTTTCATGGAAGCGAAATCGTCGATACCCTGAACCGTTTGGATATGAAAATGTCGGTAATCTGCTTTTGAAGGTTGTCCGTCTTTGAAACAAACCATTGCTGCCACAGGGAATGCACCCTGAAAATTTGAATTATCAAAACATTCAATATGCATCGGCAAATGGTCCATTTTAAGCGCTTCTTGTAATTGCGTCAATACCAGTTTATCTTTTTCGGGAGAAGATGGTGTCAACAACAAAGTTTGTTTTCGTTTCAATGCCTGTTGAAACAGATGAGCATTTTTCATACCCAAATCCAACAACTTCTTTTTATCCCCAATTTTAGGAATGGTCAGCACCAAACTTTCATCAGTAACATGAATTGGAAACGGAACAATAATTTCTTTTGCTATGCTATTGATTTTCTCGCGCTGACGAGCCAATGCAAGCGCCAAAATATCTTCATCAGTTTCTTCTAATTGCTTTTCTATTTGAAGAGTTTTAGCATAAATAATGCTACCATTGTTGACCACCATATAATGCACAAAAGCATATTGCTCATCGCTTATAATACAAGCTACGTCAAGATTTCCAAGGTGAGGATTAACAACAGTTGATTTACTTGTATAGTGTTGAAATGCATCAATTCTTTTCTTTATTAATGCTGCTTGTTCGAACTCCAAAGCTGCTACATGCTCCATCATTTTCACTTTTAAATCTTTGACGATTTCTTGCGTGTTGCCTTTCAATATGTGGCGCACTTGTTGCAAACCAGCTCTGTAATCCTCCTCCGACTGCAAACCCTCGCATGGACCGCCACAATTCCCTAAATGATATTCCAAACAAACTTTAAACTTGCCGCCTGCAATGTTTGCAGGACTTAAATTCAAAGTGCAATTGCGTAAAGGGGTGTTCATTTTAACCAACTCCAGCAATTCCTTTACGGTATAAACATCCGTAAAAGGACCAATATATTCTGAGCCGTCTTTGATAAATCTTCGAGTGACAAAAACCCGGGGGAAATATTCCTTCTTAATCACCACAAAAGGAAATGTTTTGTCATCCTTTAGACTGATATTGAACTTTGGTTGATAATGCTTGATAAGCGAATTCTCAAGCAGAAAAGCATCATGTTCGGAATCCGTAACCGTGAACTCAATACTATGAATCAAAGCCACCAAACGTTTGGTTTTGAAGTTATCTAGGTTCTTGTTGAAATAAGAGGAGACTCTTTTGCGCAAATCCTTCGCCTTGCCCACATAGAGCAATTTTTTGTGTGCATCAAAATACTTATAACAACCCGGTTGATGAGGAATGGAAGGTGCTATTAATTGAAAATCTTCTTTTTTCATGAAAATCAATTCATAAAACGATATTCTAATAGCTTTTGTTCGTTTTTGCCAATCAAATTAGATTCAAAAGACTGTATTTGAATGACTTTCAGTGGGGCGTAGTACAATTTCTCTGTCTTTTCTTTCCACCAATTTTTTTCTTTGGTCTCTATGTAAATCGATTTAATTCGATCATTGAAAGGGTCAGTCACTACTTGAAATTGTTGGGTATGCAATTCTGGATTTTTAGCTTGATAATGATAAATTTTTGACACCGTAGCGTCTTCGTTTATGATGGTAAAGTCGTATTGCCCCACTAAATCAGTTTTACCAATATCAGCAGCAAAAAAAGGCACTAATATTTCTTCCCAATTGACTTGTGAAGTCGTAACAATTGTTGTGTCAGCATGTTCATTATTTTTAATGATTTGCTGAAAACTAAATGGTTGTTCCCAATAAGTATTGAATTGGTCTTTGGCAAACTGACGAATGGAAAAATAAGTTTCCCCATTAGCAGCAGCAATTGCTTTTTGATCCACCTTGCTTTTTTTACAAGCTGAAAACCAAAAAATAATAAACATCAAATAAATCGAAAACTGTTTCATATAAGTTTGCTGTTCAAAAATATTGTTTCTAAACGAGAAACTAATCTTGTTCCTCGAAATGATATTTAAGGGGATTAATTGAATTAAATTTAGCGATGATAAACATCAGCAGCTTGTCCTAAAGTTTAGGACTAAATACTAGTAAAAAGACGGTACTTTTGCACCAATATTTCAGCGAAGGCATATTATTTATTAAAATGTTTCTATTCAATATTTTACTTTTTTTCATCACATTCCTGGGCGGTAGCATTCCGCTTTGGGTGAAAGGGATGAATGAGAAAGGAACTAATTACCTTCTCGCTTTCTCTGGTTCTTTTTTATTGAGTATCACTTTGCTTCATTTACTTCCTGAAACATTCGAGGAACTCGGAGGTCATAAAGCTGGCTTATTTGTATTGATTGGTTTTTTTGTACAATTAATCATCCAAAGAATCACACACGGAATGGAACACGGACATATTCATGTTTCTGCTGAACACAACCATCATCATCACCATCATCATCATTCAACAGAAAAAGAAGACCATCATCACCATAATCATCATTCTCGACATCATCACAAGTCGCAGTTACCACTTTTGTCCATTCTTCTAGGATTGTCGTTGCATGCTTTCATGGAAGGTTTACCACTAGGTTTCAATTATCGTATGCAAGCAACTGAGTCTGCTTTGTTTCTTGCAGTTGCTGCACACAAATTACCCGAAGCTATTTTGATGACCACATTGGTAATGTCCATAAGGGGAAAATTTCCCGCTTTAATAACTATATTAATTTTCTCATTCATTACGCCGGGAGCCGCTATTTTAGCTGATTTTTTAGGCAAAAGATATTTTCACATGAGTTCCATTGTGATGTGGATGATTCCTGTTGTTGCGGGTGCATTCATTCATATTGCTACTACTATTTTCTTTGAAAGTGGTACCAAACAGCATATGTTGACTTGGCAAAAAACAATTGCCATCTTGTTGGGTGTTGGTGCAGGTTTAGCCACTTTACTTTTCGAATCATAAACTCTTTTTTATGCGTCAATTTACGATGCTTGTTGGCATAATAATGCTTTCAATTCAAGCTGTAAGTCAAACTAAAAATGTTGACAAAAATAAAGAACAGTCAAGTCTTTTGTGGGAAATTTCTGGCAATGGATTAAGTCAACCGTCCTATATTTTTGGCACCATTCACATGATTTGTGCAGATGATTTTATTTGGTCACCAGTGATGGACAGCACCATCAAAAACGTATCGCAGATTTGTTTTGAAATGAACATTGCCGACCCTAAAGTAGCAACGAAAGTGGGAATGAGTATGATGAATCCCAATGGGAAATTGTTATCAGATTATTTCAATGCAGAAGATTATAAATTTGTAAATAGAACTTTCAAAGACAGCTTGAACATTTCAATTGAAACTTTTAAAACGATGAAACCTGCCGTTTTACAAATGCTTTTTGCGACAAGCCTGCTTCAATGTCCACAAACAAAAAGCTATGAAGAAACCATAAAAGAAATTGGGCTAAAACAAGGAAAAACATTCACAGGATTGGAAACCGCAGAGGAACAGATTTCATTTATGTCCGTTTTTGAATCAGACAGTTCCATTCAAGGTTTAATTACATATTTAAAAGACATTCATGGCAGCAAGCAAGAATGGGCTCAGCTTGTAGCGGCCTATCAATCCAAAGACCTGAAAAAAATTGAAGCAAAGCTTTCAGCCAAAGAAGAAACTACTTTATTGTCAAATAGAAATCAGGCTTGGGTGGAAAGAATAAAAAAAGAAATGAGCAATGGTAGCACATTGTTTGCAGTTGGTGCTGCACACCTTTGTGGAAATGGAGGAATTATTTATTTGTTGAGACAACAAGGTTTTACACTTAGTCCCATTGAATGATTTTCTTATACAAACCAATGTACGTCTGTGTTTTCTTGACCTTTATCCCATTTTTTTGTTTTGCTGAAAAGCAATATTAATCCATAAACTATGGCTACAATCGAAGCTGTAGCTCCCAACATCAATCCATAAGCGATTCTTTCTTGCATGTTCTTTTTGATTTGCGAGCAAGTTGCATCATGTGTTTAATCAAATCATGAGCAAATTATTAAGCAATTGTAAATACCAACTCAATTTTAGGACAAGAAACAGGAATTTCTTTTCACTAAGTGATTTCAATCACAATTCAAATCCTTTGTAGATGCGACTTTTGATATGAATTTTAAAATCAAACATTTCTACAATGAGCGCAGTACATTTTTATGACGTCAACGTCAATTGGACATCAGATAGAAAAGGAATAATGACAAGTTCTGTTCTTCCACAATCTATCGAAGTAGCTACTCCTCCCGAGTTTCCACAAGGTATTGCAGGCATTTGGTCGCCTGAACACTTGTTGGTAGCTGCTGTAAACAGTTGCTTAATGACCACTTTTTTAGCCATTTCAACCAATAGTAAATTAAATTATGTCAATTTCAAAAGCAATGCTGTTGGCAAGCTTGAAATAGTGGATGGAAAATACATGATTAGTGAAATCACGCTAAGCCCTTCTTTGACAATTGCCAATGAAGAGGACAGAGAAAAAGCAGAAAGAATTTTACAAAAATCTGAAGCCGCCTGTTTGATTTCAAATTCGGTGAAATCAGCTATCATTTTTCAACCTGAAATCTTGGTGACCAAAGAAACCGTTGTCGCATTAAACTGAAACTAAATATAATGCTTTGAGGCTTAAATAGTAACTTGCGGCTCGAAATTGATATTTTAATTCATGGAATTTAAACGATATTTAATCACAGCCGCTCTTCCCTATGCCAATGGTCCAGTACATATCGGACATTTGGCGGGTTGTTATTTACCCGCAGACATTTATGTGCGCTATCAAAGAGCACAAAAAAGAGAGGTGAAATTTGTTTGTGGTAGCGACGAACATGGTGTGCCCATCACCATCAGAGCCATGAAAGAAGGAATTACGCCTCAAGAAGTGGTGGATAAATATCATCATATCATCAAAGAGAGCTTTGAACAAATGGGGATTTCTTTTGATATATATTCTAGAACCTCAAGTCAAACACATAAAGAAACCTCACAAGCATTCTTCAAAAATCTCTTCGACAAAGGACTTTTTGAGGTGAGAGATTCGGAACAATATTTCGATGAGGAAAAACAAATGTTCCTTGCCGACCGCTACATCACCGGCACTTGCCCAGTTTGTAGCAATCCGAATGCTTATGGCGACCAATGTGAAAAATGTGGTTCCACACTTTCTCCAGAGCAGCTCATTGAACCTAAAAGTGCATTGAGTCAAGCTGTGCCAATCAAAAAGAAAACGAGCCATTGGTTTTTCCCACTTAATAATTACGAACAATGGTTGAAAGAATGGATAGTTGAAGGCAAAAAAAATGAATGGAAATCTAATGTATATGGTCAATGCAAAAGTTGGTTGGACAGTGGTTTGCATCCAAGAGCCATGACGAGAGACAGCAATTGGGGAGTGCCAGTTCCATTGCCCAATGCAGAAGGCAAAGTGCTCTATGTTTGGTTTGATGCGCCAATCGGCTACATCAGTGCTACAAAGGATTTGACGCCCATGTGGAGCGATTATTGGCAAAAAGAGGACACCAAATTAGTACACTTTATTGGCAAGGATAATATTGTTTTTCATTGCATCATTTTTCCTTCCATGTTGAAAGCGCATGGTGATTTTATTATGCCTGAAAATGTACCTGCCAACGAATTTCTCAATATCGAAGGAGAGAAAGTAAGCACTTCAAGAAATTGGGCTGTTTGGGTGCATGAATACTTAAAAGATTTTCCTGACCAACAAGACTTGTTGCGCTATGTGCTTTGTGCCAATGCGCCTGAGACTAAGGACAATGATTTTACTTGGAAAGATTTCCAAACCAAGGTGAATAGCGAGCTGAGCGGCAATTTGGGCAACTTTGTCAATCGTGCTTTTGTGATGATGCACAAGCTTTGCAACGGAAGGGTGCCTACATGGCATCAAAACGAAGCTAACGAAACCGATTTGCAACTCATCAACGACATCAAATCGGCCAAAATTGCTGTCGAACAAGCCTTGGAGAATTATAAGTTCAGAGATGCATTGAATGAAATCATGTCGCTTTCGGCTAAAGGAAACAAATATTTGCAAATTAACGAACCTTGGAATTTAGTCAAAACGCTTGAAACCAATCCTGAGCAACAAAAACGGATTGATAACTGCATTTATTTATCTCTTCAACTCTGTGCTAATTTAGCTATATTAAGTCAACCGATTTTGCCTTTTACAGCAAAAAAATTGTGCCATATGATGAAGGTGGTGGATAAAATGCTAGATTGGGAAAATGCTGGTAAAATTGATTTGTTGAAATCTAATTATCCGCTTCGTGCACCTGAAATCTTATTCAAAAAAATTGAAGATGCAGAAGTGGAAACTCAAGTGAATAAATTGAAAAGCAATCTGCTACAAAGCACTGCTGCAAATATTTCCAGCACAATATCAGAAAAACCAGCTCATGTTCCTAAAGCCGAAATTCATTATGATGATTTTGCAAAAATCGAGCTTCGAGTAGGCACCATCACTCAAGCTGAAAAAGTGAAAAAAGCGGATAAATTATTACAATTGGAAGTGGACTTAGGTTTTGAAAAAAGAACCATAGTTTCTGGAATTGCGCTGCATTTTCAACCAGAAGAAATTGTAGGCAAACAAGTGACAGTAGTAACCAATCTTGCACCACGAAAAATGAAAGGCATTGAAAGTCAAGGCATGATTTTGATGGCTGAAGACAACAACGGAAAACTCATCTTTGTTGCTCCAAATGAAAAAACAGATGAAGGAAGCGAAGTGAAATAATTCATTTCATGATCCATATAAAAAAGGAGGCATTTCGCCTCCTTTTTTGTTACTGAAATTTGTCCAAACAGCACAAAACAAAACACTAATATTTTATGTAAGCTCTAAGTTATATTGCTAAAACTCTAATCATTTCAAGCATATCATCGCTTATTGGAGCATTGATTTTCACCACCTGTTCAAAAGGAGTAAGCGTAATTTTATCATTAATAATCCCCACCATTTTTTGAGTCTCCCCTTCCCTCAAAGCCATAACAGCAGCGTGTCCAAGACGACTTGCCAAAACTCTATCGGCACAGGTTGGCGAACCACCACGTTGGATATGCCCTAGAATGGCGGTGCGCACATCAAGACCTGAAAATCTTTCCTTTATTTTTTGCATTAAATCCATTCCCCCACCAAAGTCATCGCCTTCTGCAACTACAATAATGTGCACGCTTTTTCTACGACGCACATCATAATCGATTCTTTTCAATACATTTTCAATATTGGTATTCACTTCTGGAATTAAAATATCTTCGGCACCACAAGCAATGCCGCTGTGCAACGCAATATAACCCGCATCACGCCCCATCACTTCCACCACAAACAAGCGGTCGTGGGCATCTGCTGTATCTCTAATTTTATCAATCGCCTCCACAGCCGTGTTCACAGCCGTGTCGAAACCAATCGTAAAATCGGTGCCCGACAAATCCTTATCGATGGTTCCGGGCAAACCAATAGCAGGCAATTGATAGGTATTAAAAAAAGCCGCAGCGCCTCTGAACGTGCCATCACCACCAATGAGCACCAAAGCATCAATACCGTGTTTTTTAAGTTGTTGAAATGCTTGCTCTCTTCCTTCAAGTGTCATAAACTCCTTGCTGCGCGCGGTTTTCAAGATGGTGCCACCACGCTGAATAATATTAGAAACATCGGTGGTTTCCATCCTAAAAATGTCGCCTTCAATCATGCCTTGATAGCCTCGTCTGATGCCAAAAACTTCCATTTCATGATATAAAGCCGTTCTTGTGATGGCTCGAATGGCGGCATTCATACCCGGACTATCGCCTCCAGAAGTCAAAATTCCAATTTTTCTAATACATTCCATTTTAATCCAATTTACCTCTTAAAATTACAGCTATTTCTTCCACAAATGAGCTTGTATCATTATTCATCTCTTACATGTTTTTTAGAAATCTGAATTTTAAGAAATAGGAAAGAGAAATTTGATAATTTGCAGACATGAAATCCATTTTCATTACTATATTTTCAATATTTCTTGCCACCTGTAGCCAAGAAATTAAGGCTCAAGAAGAAACAGTCAATTGGCCAAACCCAGAAGTGGAAAAGCTGTACCAAGAAGGGAAAAAATTGTTGAACGAGGGAAAAACCAACCAAGCTATTGGCATTTTTCGTCAGTGCATTCCAAAAGCACCCGGTCGCCTTCCATTGTATCGTGACTTGGGACAAGCGCTCAACAGTATTGGTAAGTTTAGTGGCGCATTAACGGTTGTTGAACCGATGATTCGTCAAGGCAAAGCTGATGAGAAAACCTATCAAGTAGCTTCTTTTGCTCACCTGAACATGAAAAACGAAAAAAAAGCGAGAACAACACTAGAGGATGGTTTGGAAAAATTTCCAAATTCTGCAAGTCTTTATTGTGAATTAGGCAATTTTCATGATGCCAATAACGACCACAAAGACGCTGTTAAAAATTGGCTTATTGCGTTGGAAAAAGACCCCAACTACAGCCTTTGTTATTTAAAATTAGCCAAAGAAATGACACGCATCGAAAATTGGCAATGGTGTATTTTGTTTGGTGAAATTTTTGGCTTAAAAAGCTTGGCTGCAAGCCTTGGGGATT
>CAZNVQ010000022.1:10845-26951 GCA_964576425.1 uncultured Flavipsychrobacter sp.
GAGCGTCAAACAGAACGGACTAAGGAAATGAAAAAAATTATCTTTGATGGATATAAAAAAATGTTTGACAACTACTTTGAAAAAGGATTGTATAAAAAGAAAAAAGGTAATGCCCCACTCGATTTTGAAGAACAAATCAACCTCACCTACCAACAACTTACACCAGTTATGAACGATGGAATTTCAACTGAAAACCTCACAATGGCGCGGACAAGATTGGTGATGGAATGGACATTGAATCAAAACAACAAATTCCCTTTTACATTATTTAGCTATCTCAATCAAATGATTCGTGAGGGTCATTTTGATGCTTATAATCAATGGCTTTTTGGCGCACAAGAAAGTCAACAACAATTTGACAAATGGATTGATTTTCACAAAACTGCAATGCCCAATTTGGCAACCTGGATGGAGAATAACAAGCTTAGCCTGATTGAAACAGACCGATATTTCAATCCCAAAAAATAAAAATTAAATAATTAAAGAACGTTAAAACTTATAACTAATCAGCTTCTTAGGCTCTAAAAAAGCTACATTTGCTGCAATTCACCACTTTTACATGAGTTTATTATATAATAAATATTTCCGTTTACTAATTGTTTGCTTATTTTTCACACTTACTGCTATTTCGCCATCTGCACAAGCACAAAACGAATTGGTGGGCATTACCGACCGGGTACTTGCAGTAGTAGGTAAAAATAAAATTGTGCTTCAATCAGAATTGGAAGCGCAGTTTTTGCAAATGAAATTACAAGACCCAAATATCAATGACAGTTTGAAATGTAGCTTATTGCATCAGATGATTATTCAAAAAATCATGGTGGAACAAGCTGAAAGAGATAGCTTGTTGGTGTCGGAAGATGATGTCAATGGAACGCTTGAAAATAGGATTCGTCACTACATGCGTCAGTTTGGAACAAAAGAAAAATTAGAAGAAGTGGCTGGCAAAACGGTTTATCAACTCAAAGAAGAAAACCGAGAAATTGTGAAAGAACAAATGTTGGCAGACAAGATGCAAGGGAAGATTTTAGAGAATATCAAAATCACGCCAGCAGAAGTTCAAGTCTTTTACAACAAACTGCCTCAAGATAGTTTACCTTTCTTTCCAGCAACAGTTGAGATTGGACAAATTGTGGTTGACCCACCTGTAAGTCCTGAGTTGGATGCATACGCAAAAGAGGAGTTAGAAAAAATAAGAAAGCGCGTAGTTGAAGGTGGTGAAAACTTTGAAGTGCTTGCGGGCATTTATAGTCAAGACCCTGGAAGCCGCGACAATGGGGGAAGATATCCCGAAGTGACCCGCAGTGGTGGATGGGCTCCAGAGTTTGTTGCCGCTACTTTCAAATTGCAAAATGGAGAAGTGTCTCCAGTAATCAAAACACAATTTGGGTATCATATCATTCAGTTGGTTGCGAGAATAGGTGACGTTGCAGATGTACGTCATATTTTAATACGTCCACAGCAAACCACTTCAGATTATAAAAAAGCAATGGCGAAATTGGACAGTATTCGTGCCTTGCTATTGGCTGGTAAATATTCTTTCCCAGAAGCAGTAGGAAAATTTTCTACGGACGATGCAGCAAAAACTACTGGCGGTATGGTGTCAGACCCAACAACGGGTAACACTCAATTAGAGATTGAAAAACTTGACCCTAGTATGGTGCTTACAATAGATTCTTTAAGTCCAGGTTCCTATTCTCACCCTCAGATTTTTGTGACCGAAAAAGGAGAACAATCGGCAAGAATTATTTATTTGAAAAACAGAACAGAACCTCACAAAGCCAATCTGAAAGATGATTACAGCAAAATTCAACAAGTAGCATTGTCTCAAAAGCAAGCTAAGAAAGTGGAACAATGGATTCAAGAAAGACTGCCAAACAATTATATTAGATTGGTTGATGAATATAAATCTTGTCCTATTTTTCAAGGTTGGAAATTGGCACAAAAGTAAAAATAACAATACATAATTATTATAAAACTTAAACGGCTGCTCTAATCAGAACAGCCGTTTTTATTTATAATTATTCAGGACAATTAAACATTGAATTTAATGCCTTGAGCTAAAGGCAATTGGTCGCTCCAATTGATGGTATTGGTTTGACGTCGCATGTATGCTTTCCAGCTATCAGAGCCACTTTCACGACCGCCACCTGTTTCTTTTTCACCACCAAATGCCCCACCAATTTCTGCACCGCTTGTTCCGATATTCACGTTAGCGATGCCACAATCACTACCTACATGTGAAAGGAATAATTCTGCCTCACGCATGTTTAGAGTCATGATAGAAGAAGATAATCCCTGAGGCACATTGTTTTGCATAGCAATTGCTTCTTGTAATGTTTTATATTTCATGATATATAAAATAGGAGCAAAAGTTTCGTGCTTCACCATTTCATAATGAGCTTCTACTTCAAACACACAAGGCTTTACGTAGCAACCACTTTCAAACCCTTTACCTTCCAAAACACCACCTGCTACAACTTGTTTTCCACCTTCTTTTTTTACCGCTGCGATAGCCGCTAAATAACTTGATACAGCATCTTTATCAATCAATGGACCAACGTGGTTATTGGTATCCAATGGATCGCCAATACTTAATTGCTTATATGCAGCTACTAATTTCTTCTTGAATACGTCATACACAGACTCATGAATGATAAGGCGACGAGTCGTTGTACATCTTTGACCAGCTGTTCCTACAGCTCCAAAAATTGCAGCACGCAAAGCGATATTTAAATCTGCATGTTCGGAAACGATGATGGCATTGTTGCCACCTAATTCCAACAAAGGACGACCTAATCTTGCACCAACTGCTGCGGCAACTGCCTTACCCATTCTAGTAGAACCAGTAGCTGAAACCAAAGGAATTCTGGTGTCATTACTCATTAATTCCCCAATATTTCTATCACCAACCACTAAACCATTGATTCCTTCAGGAACACCATTCGCTTTCATCACTTCTGCAACAATCTTTTGACAAGCAATAGCAGTCAAAGGTGTTTTTTCTGATGGTTTCCAAACACAAGTATTGCCGCAAACCCAAGCTATGAAGCTATTCCAACTCCAAACGGCAACTGGAAAATTGAATGCACTGATGATACCTACAATTCCAAGTGGATGCCATTGCTCATACATGCGATGCATTGGACGTTCGCTGTGCATGGTCAAACCATATAATTGACGAGACAAGCCAACTGCAAAATCAGCGATGTCAATCATCTCTTGCACTTCTCCTAAACCTTCTTGTAAACTTTTACCCATTTCATAACTAACCAAACGACCAAGAGGTTCTTTTTTAGCCCTTAAGGCATCTCCAATTTGTCGAACAATTTCTCCTCTTTTTGGAGCAGGAAACATCCGCCATGATTCAAAAGCATCTTGTGCTTGTTGCACCACTGTTTCGTAGTTTTTGGCATTAGCAGCCACAACAGAAGCGATTAATTTACCATCAACCGGTGAATAGGAAGCAATTTTTTCACCCCCTGATTTCAACCATTTTGTGCCTGTTGCAGCACCTTCGTTTATTTTTTCAACGCCAAGCTGACTCAGCACTTTTTTCATGTTCATAATATATGTTATTTTAAATTTTTATTTAATTAAATGTCTTCTTTTCAATTCTTTGTTGATGAGCGTTAATTCTCGACCAGTTTGACCAGCAACTGATGTATTTTCTTGAGCTCGGCGCATTAGATAGGGTATCACATCTTTTACTGGTCCGTAAGGTAAATATTTTGCAACCTTATAGCCTTGATGAGCCAAATTGAATGATATGTTATCGCTCATACCATATAATTGGGAGAAATAAACAGGAGAAGCAATTGGGTCAAGGTTGTTTTTCTGCATAAAATCTACTGCCAATAAACAACTTTTTTCATTATGTGTACCAACAAAAAGATAAACATTAGTCAATCTTTCCAAACAGAACAAAACTGCAGCGTCATAATCCTTGTCGGTTGCGGCTTTGTTGGGTTGAATGGGTGAAGGATAAACTAAGTCAGTTGCTCGTTTTCTTTCTTTTTCCATATAAGCACCTCGAACCAATTTAGCGCCCAAAACATAGCCTTTTGACTTGGCTCTATCGAAAGATTGATGTAAAAAAGAAAGCGATGCATGACAATACATTTGGAAAGTATTGAAAATCAATCCTTTTGACTTGTTATACTTTTCCATCATATCATCAACTAATAAGTTTACTGCATGTTGAATCCATGTTTCTTCTGCGTCAATGAGCACCATTACATTATGCTGATGAGCAGCTGCACAGACCTTGTCCACTCTAGTTTTCACCCTTTGCCATTCTGCTGTTTCAGCTTCATTCAAATCTAGTCGGGAATGCACTTTTTCCAACAATGCAAAACGAGCAAAACCAGTGACTTTCACACTTATGAATGGAATATTCTTATTTCCGGCTGCGTATTGAATGGCTTTTATAAACTCTGGCACCGCTTGGTCAAACGCTTCTTCACCCTCTTTCCCTTCCACACCATAATCTAGAATGATACCTACTCCAAAAGGTTCTATGATTTTGGCTGTTTGTGCTGCTTCATCCATTGTTTCACCTCCACAAAACTGCTTGAATATAGTTTTTTTAATAATACCATTGATTGGCAAGTTCAATTTCATGGCAAATTGAGTGAAACCAATGCCAATAGCTGTAAGACTTGGAGAACCCATTGATGCGAAAAGAAAGCGTGCTTGCTTTAAGTCAGCATTGGTTTTATATTGAAATGCAATTTGTGTATTGTCAAATTCTGGTAGCATAACCCTTTTTAAGTCATGCAAAAGTAAAGTCCTTTCTTTTAGTATAAAAATCAAGGTTTTTTATCAGTTAATGTCCAACACTTCGATAAAAATATTTGTCTTGTTGAATGAAGAATCTTTATCTTTACGGCTAATAAATTTCACAAAAAAATTCAAACGATGAAGAAATTATTACTTTTTATCGCGTCTGGTCTTGCTGTTACAAGCTTGAACGCACAACAAATGAGAGCTATCCCTAGCCTATCTGTAGGAAGCGAAACAAAACTCAACAAACAAATCACGAACATGGCACCAACTTCTGCAAGAACAACTGCAGGTGGTTCTCGTTGGTTCAATGCTGCTGAAAGCACTGGTGAGTACAACACAGTTGACATCTACACTTCTACACTTGCTAACTTTTTAGCTATGTGGCAAGATTCTTCTGTTACTTATGTTGGTAGCACAAGAGGTATCAACTACCAATCAATTGGTCAAGTAATGCACTCACAATCTCCATTGTTCTCTGATCCAGGTATGGCGAGCAATACTGGTAAAATTCAAGTTGGCGCTGCTGATGCTTACACCATTGATTCTGTTGAATTGATGGGTTATTATGATCGTATCAACACTAGCTATACTGATACCATGATTTTCACCTTTGTAGCTGAAACATCAAATAGAAAATTTGCATATTTTAGCTATGGTGGAACTGTTTTCACTGATCATGGTGTTGATTCTTTCGGTGTTCAATTATACAACAATGTAAACTGGGGAGTAAATCCAATCAACCAAATCAGCTACAGCGTTGGTGGTGCATCTCTAGCAACTCCAGTGGTGATTAAAGTTCCAATGAACAATGCATTCCATGCAGATTCTTCAACAAGCGGCATACACACTTTCCGTCTTGCACCAGCTATCAGCATGCCTGCAGGTACAAAAGTGAGTGTTTCTGCTACTTTTAAATCAGGTGCTACTTACACTCCAGGTACTGCAATCGACCAATATAACGCATTTTATTATTTGTCTCACGAAACAGTTGACGGTGGTTTTGTTACTTACGCTCCTGGTGACTTAAATCAATCTTCAATTGTTTATAAAGACACAACAAATGCAGGAGTTAATGCTACTTTGAATATGTACGTTCCAAGTATCGCTTTCACTGCTCCATTTGCTGCTGAATTGCACAACTTCTCTTGGAAAGTATCTTGTCCTACTTGTGCTTTAGTGAACGTTACTGATGTTGCTGGTGTATCTGTTGGTGATGCATATCCTAACCCTGCTAACAACAGCTTCGAAGTTCCTTTCTCTGTTAAGCAAAATGCAGAAGTTTCAGTTTCAATTGCTAACACTTTAGGTCAAGTTATCAAAACTCAAAATGTTGGTAAATTTGCTGCTGGTCAAAACGGTAAAGCTACTTTCAGTGTTGCTGACATGGCTAACGGTGTTTACTTCTACACAATCGAAGCAAACGGTCAACGCACTACTAAGCGTATGGTTGTTGCTCACTAATATTATCTTTTTCAATATTGACAAAGGGCGGCTTTCATAGCTGCCCTTTTTCTTTTTTACAAAACAATCCTTTATTATTGCACACCCTCACTGATTTTCAGTGCAACCATAATATTAATCTAAATACAAAAAAGCAAGAATGGCTAAAAACCTTTTAATCGTTGAGTCGCCTGCAAAAGCCAAAACCATTGAAAAAATCCTCGGTAAAGATTTTGAGGTAAAGTCTTGTTATGGGCATATCCGTGATCTTGAAAAAGAAGATATGGGCATTGACATTAAAAATGGCTATAAACCCAACTACAAGATTTCAGACGAAAAGGTAAAAGTGGTCAATGAATTGAAAAGTCTTGCAAAAAAATCTGAAGAAGTTTGGTTGGCAACGGATGAGGACCGAGAAGGTGAAGCCATTTCTTGGCATTTGTGCGAAGTGCTTGGACTAAACCCCGTTTCAACAAAACGCATCGTATTTCACGAAATCACTAAACCGGCCATTCAAAAAGCTGTTCAAAACCCAAGAACTGTTAATATGGACTTGGTAAACGCACAGCAAGCTAGAAGAGTTCTAGATAGATTGGTAGGCTTTGAACTATCACCTGTGCTTTGGCGCAAAATGAGCATGCGCAACAATCTCTCAGCAGGAAGAGTACAATCTGTTGCTGTTCGACTCATCGTAGATCGTGAAAGAGAAATAAATCAATTTGCTGTTAAAAGTAGCTTCAAAATTGAAGGCTTTTTTCATTCTAATGACATCACGGGCAAGAAAGTAGTATTTAAAGCAGAAGGACCACAAAACCTTGATGTTAATGCAGATGCGATGACTTTTATTAAGAGCTGCATCGGCGCAAGTTACAGCGTAAAAGATATTCAAGTGAAGCCAGCGAAGAGAACACCTGCTCCTCCATTCACCACTTCAACTTTACAACAAGAAGCAAGTAGAAAATTAGGCTATTCCGTTTCCAAAACCATGCGTGTTGCACAAACGCTTTATGAAAACGGACATATAACCTATATGCGTACGGATTCTGTTAATCTTTCAGACACAGCGATTAATAATATTTACAACACGGTAACAAGTCAATACGGTGAAAAATATTATCAAAATCGTGCGTTCAAAAACAAGAATGAATCGGCACAAGAAGCCCACGAAGCCATTCGTCCAACAGATATGGACAAACAAATTGTAGGCGACCCTGATTCACAAAAATTATACGACCTTATTTGGAAGCGAACAATGGCTTGCCAAATGGCTGATGCCCAACTCGAAAGAACAATTGCAAAAATAAATATATCTACTCGACCAGACCAACTCACGGCTACTGGTGAAGTGCTCAAATTTGATGGCTTTTTGAAAGTGTATTCGGAAGGGAAAGATGATGAGGATGGTGATGACGAAAATTCAAGTATGTTGCCGCCTTTAGCTGTAAATCAAATTTTGGATTTACAAGAATTGCGTGCAACAGAAAAATTCACACGTCCACAACCAAGATATACAGAAGCTTCTTTAGTGAAAAAGCTGGAAGAATTAGGAATTGGACGTCCTTCAACCTATGCGCCAACCATCAGCACCATTCAACAAAGAGGCTATGTGGAGCGCAAGGATAAAGATGGCGTGAAGCGTAAATATGAAATCATTTCATTGAAGGACAATAAAATATCGGAATCAAAAGGTGAAGAAAATGTTGGTGCAGAAAGAGGCAAACTGTTTCCTTCTGACCTTGGCATGGTGGTGACAGATTTTTTGAAAGAGCACTTCACAAGAGTAATGGATTATGGCTTCACTGCAAAAATTGAAGCTGAGTTTGATGAAATTGCACATGGCAAGACGAAATGGAATGAAATGATTGATGATTTTTACCATCCATTTCATGACACCGTTGAAAAAACAATTGTTTCAGCGGCAAGAGCAAAAGGAGAGAGAGAATTAGGTCTTGACCCTCAATCAAACAAAATGGTAGTTGCCCGTTTGGGTCGTTTCGGTCCAATGGTTCAAATTGGTGGAGTGGACGAAGAAGATAAGCCAAAATTCGCTACACTAAAAGCAAGTCAAAGTATTGAAACGATTACACTTGAAGAAGCTTTAGAGTTATTCAAACTGCCATTCAGTTTAGGTACTTACCAAGACAAAGAAGTGGTGGTGAATTCAGGGAAATTTGGACCATATGTGAAATGGGGAGAAGCCTTTGTCTCTATTCCAAGAAATGAGGAACCTTTGAGTGTGGATATGGACAGAGCTATTGAACTGATAAATGAGAAACAACAAGCAGATGCACCAATTGGCATGTATAAAAATATGCCAGTTACAAAAGGTAAGGGTCGGTTTGGACCGTTCATTAAATGGAATGATTTATTCATCAATGTATCTAAGAAATACAACTTTGATTATTTGAGTCAAAATGATTTAGAGGAATTAATTTCAACCAAAGAAACAAAAGAAGCCAACCGATATATTCAACAATGGGAAGCCGATAAAATTGCGCTCGAAAATGGCAGATGGGGACCATTCATTCGCTTTGGAAAGTTGATGTTGAAATTGAATAAAAATGCGGATGGCTCAAAACCAACAGCAGAAGACGCTGCAGCACTAACACTTGAAGAAGTGAAAAAAATGATTGTGGAACAAGTGCCAAATGCATTTGATGCTAAACCTAAAAAAGCTACAGCAAAAAAAGCTACGACTATAACTAAAAAAACTGCTCCTGCTAAAAAAGCTACAGCAAAAAAAACTGTTACTAAAAAATAAAAAAACCTTTTGGAGTGTTTGCTTAAACTTTGTAATTTTCATCGTAAAGCAAGCACTCCATGTTGAGGAGAAACAAAGAAGTTATAGCCCTTTTTCAATTAATAGACGACCCGGATACAGAAGTTTTTGATTCCGTATCAGAGAAGATTGTGCTTTATGGGAAAGCTATAATTCCCGACCTTGAAAACCTTTGGGAACACACCGCTGACGAATTAACACAAGAAAGAATTGAAATGCTCATTCATCGTGTGCATTTTCAAGACCTCCAAAACGAATTATTGGATTGGTGCTCTTCCAAAAATCCTAATTTGCTAAGAGGGGCTATAATCATTGCCCAGTATCAATTTCCAGAGTTAGACATTGCCTCCATTCTTACCCAATTTGAACAAATAAGAAAAAGTATTTGGCTTGAACTCAACAACTATTTGACACCGTTAGAACAAGCACATGTAATTAATAATATTTTCTTTCATTATTTCAAATTCCAAGGACACGAACTAACAGCACGCGAACCTAAACATTTCTGTTTCAATTTTCTTTTAGACACCAAACAAGGTAATTCATTCACTTTAGGAATTCTTTATCTTGCTATATGCGAACAATTAGATATTCCAGTCTTTGCGGTCAATGTGCCTCGACAATTTATTTTAGCTTATATCGATACGCTTTACCAGTTTTATGAAACAAACAATGAGGGCGTGCAACAAATTCAATTTTTTATCGACCCACTAAATGGGATGGCTTACACACAAAAAGATGTGGATACCTATCTTAAGAAAATAAACGCAACTGATAAAGAAGCTTATTACACACCTAGCGACTCGAAAGAAATTATCTTACAATTACTTCAAGAGTTGGCGCTTAGTTTCAAATACACCAATAATGAAACGAAAGCAGATGAAATTAACTTGTTGATTCAAATCATTAAAAACAACTGTAAATAAAACAGTTAACGACAATATGGATTTGGTGGCGTCATCATCAAATCTAGCAAAGCTATTGCTGTAAGGGCTTCCAAGACAACAGGCACACGCAATGCAATACACAAATCATGACGACCTTTGACGGTAAATTCAGCAACTTCATTCGTATTAGAATGCCATGTCAATTGTTTTTGAGGAGTGCTACTCGTGGGTTTAATAGCCACTCGAAATTCAATTTCATTACCATTAGTAATACCACCATTGATGCCTCCTGCATTATTAGTTTTCGTTGTTCCTATAGCATCAATTATAGCATCGTTATGCGTGCTTCCTGTCATAAGTGCTGCCTTAAAACCACTACCAAATTCAATCCCTTTCACAGCTGGGATAGCAAAAACAATATGAGCAATTTTAGACTCTACCGCATCAAAGAAAGGAGCACCAACGCCAGGTTTCAAACCTTGAACACGACAAGTAACAATGCCACCAATACTATCTTGCGTTTCAATAGCATGTTGAATAGCCGCATCAATATCTTGTGTGCCACCAGCTTCTGTCAATTTTGCATCAATCGTTATGGCGTTATCACTCATTGAAGCTATCATCTTTTTAGCCACAACACCTGCAGCTACGAGAGCAACAGTAAGTCTTCCACTGCTATGCCCTCCACCTCTATAGTCGTTATGTCCATCAAATTTTTGATGCAAAACAAAGTCAGCATGACCTGGACGAGGCACATGCTTAATAGCCTCATAGTCTTTGGATTGTGTGTTGTTGTTATGAAATAATATGGTAATCGGTGCTCCTGTTGTTAGTCCATTGAATATCCCCGAAAGCAGCACAGGTTCATCGGCTTCCAATCTTGGTGTAGTACCTTTTGCGCCAGATTTTCTACGATTCAAATCAGAGTAAAAATCAGATACCGTTAAAGATAATCCTGGCTTACAACCATCAATCACAATACCAACTGCGGCACCATGTGATTCTCCAAAAATACTAATACTAAAATGTTGACCAAATGAATTCATAAACTATTGAATTTGAAAAACAAGCCCTAAGCTACTTAAATCAGTAAAAAAATCAGGATAAGATTTGCGCACCGCTTCTGCACCTTCAATGGAAAGAATACCCTCTGCATACAAGGACGCAATGGCAACTGCCATAACCATTCGATGGTCATTATAATCTGGAAATGTTGCAGCACGAAAACAATTAGCGCCATCAATTATCAAACAATCGTCATCAACATGATGCACAACACCAAGCTTATCCAACATATCAAGAATAGACGCTTTCCGATTACTTTCTTTGTACAACAATCGATGAAGCCCCAATAATTTGCTCGTTCCATGTGCCGTTGCAGCAAGAATTGCTAAAATCGGGAAAAGGTCCGGCGCGTGAGTTAAATCTAGTTCAAATGGCAAACGCTTACTCGCCTTCTTCACCACACATTGCTGTTGATGCCAGTCCACACATTGCCAAGTATGTAACACACTTAAAATTCTTTCATCTGCTTGATGCGTACCTATTTGCATGCCATTCAATACGATAGAACCATTAATAGCAGCGCCTACAAGCCAATTAGCAGCGCTACTCCAATCGCATGGAATGGTAAACTCAATTGTTTCTTTTACCTGAAATAGTTTAGCATCAATCAAATATTGACCTTGACCTAATTCCTGCACTGGCTTGCCAAATTGTGCTAACACAGACAAGGTCATGTCAACATAAGGACGACTTTTTAAATCAGTAACAGTAAGTACAATGGGTTCTATAGCCGCTGATGATAAAGCAAACAACAACCCTGTAATGAATTGAGAGCTGACCGCACCTGAAACAGTTAAAGATGTCGGTTTAATTGGACCTTGAATGACTAGTGGAAATTTACCTTGCTGACTTTCCACGCTAACCCCAAGCTGTTGCAAGCAAACAATGAGCTCATCCATCGGACGATAAAATAAACTACCTTTTGCATGAAAATGAATTGTTTGATTGCTCAAAGCAATTATTGGCGCAAAAAGCCTAGCCGACAAACCGCTTTCACCACAATGAAGTGGCAAAGTAGCTTGAGGGATTCCTGAGGAATAAATAACTAATTGCCGTTCATCACGAGTAATCACAACTGCACCCAAATCTTGAATGAGCTGTAAGGCAGCTTCATCGTCTTCTGAATGTGCAGGAAAATGAATGATGGTTGTACCTCGATGCAACAAAGCTGCTGCGCAACATCTTTGCATATAACTTTTAGAACGAGGTGGTTGAATTGTTCCTTTTAATTCCCCTGGCTGAAAATCAACTTTCATTTTTCCATTGTATTAGAAAATCCTGAATTGATTTGACTTCCAAAGAATGAATAAAACCGCGACCGATTTCTTTCAATAAAATATACTCAATCGACTGTGCATTCTTTTTCTTATCCATTTTCATCATTTGCATTACCATATCAATTTCAAAATCAAATTGAATTGGCAACTGATAGCGTACCAAAATAGCCTTCAACAACTGATACTGGTGAAGCGAAAACGTGTCCTGCCTATGAGATAAATAGGCAGCAAACACCATCCCAATGGCAACGGCTTGCCCATGAGGTAAAGCATATTTTTTTTCTAAAGCATGAGCTAAAGTATGTCCAAAATTCAATAATTTTCTTTCTCCTCTTTCTAATTCATCAGCAGCAACAATCTGATTTTTCCAGCGCACACACTTTGTCACCACATCAAGCAATAAGCCTTTGTCTGCTTGCATTTCAGCTAAGGTATATTGTTGCAATAAATCAAAAAGCGAATTATCAAATAGACAAGCATATTTTATGATTTCAGCAAAACCATTACTCCATTCTTGTTGCGGTAATGTGTTCAACAAATTCAAATCAAACAAAATAAATTCTGGCTGACGAACAACGCCAATAAAGTTTTTATAGGCACCTAGATTCACCCCATTTTTACCACCAATTGCAGCATCAACCATCGCCAACAGAGAAGTTGGCACAAAACCAAATGCAATGCCACGCATATAAACACTCGCCACAAAACCTGTTAAATCTGTGACAACACCACCACCAATACCCACCAATAAACTATGTCTATCCGCACCTAAATCAGCTAATTGTTGACAAACCTGCGCTACCCTTTCCCATGATTTGGCATCTTCACTTTGCGGCACAATGACCCTATCGAATTGCGCTAATTGAGTTTCATAGCAACGAAATACAGCTTCGTCTGTCAAAACAATCATCCTTTTATTGCCCACACATAGTGGTAACAAATCCAAACTTGGACCCCATAGATATTGCACCGTGCCCGAAGAAAATATTTGTTCCCATTTCATTTGCATCCTCAAAATTAACAGCCTTTCAGCATTAAAAAGATAATTGATATAAAAATTGTATTACAACTTTACACTTTAACAAATAGTTGAACCTTCTGTTCAATATTCTAATAAATGAATTAGACATATGTATTTTCTGAAGTTTATTAATCAACTAAATAGACTTCAAATTTTCTGCTCATTTAGTTAACTTTGAAATACCATCAGAAGTAAAAGAAAATCGTTACAATGCTTCAACTTCAGATAAGGAAAAAATACCATGCCGACATTGAAATTGCATAGCAGCAAACTTATTGATATTTATTCCGCATTGACAGAAACCAAGCTAGAACTGCCTTACGTTGAGTCAGGCATTAGTGCTGGATTCCCATCTCCTGCGCTTGACTTTGTTGATTTGACTATTGACCTTAATAAGCACCTTATCAAACATCCCTCATCCACATTTTACGGTAGGGTGAAAGGACAATCGCTGAAAAAAGCGGGCATTAGCGATGGTGATTTATTGGTTATCGACAAAAGCCTGGAACCCATTAATGGAAAAATTGCGGTTTGTTTTATCGATGGGGAATTCACGGCAAAACGCATTCATAAAACCAACAATGAACTTTGGTTGATGCCCGAAAACGATGATTATAAACCCATAAAAATTGATGAAGAAAGCAGCTTCATGATTTGGGGTATTGTTACGCATGTGATAAAATCGTTTTGATGTTTGCGCTTGTCGATTGCAATAATTTTTATGCCTCCTGTGAGCGCGTTTTCCGACCAGACCTCAACGGAAAACCAATTGTGGTATTGTCCAACAACGATGGCTGTGTGATTGCAAGAAGCAACGAGGCTAAAGCAGTTGGCATTCCGATGGGTGCTCCTGCTTTTGAGTATGAAAAACAATTTGCCGAACATCAAGTACAAGTATTCTCTGCCAACTTCCCATTGTATGGCGATATGAGTCAGCGTGTGATGACGATTCTTGAAGAATACAGCCCTGATATTGAAATTTACAGCATAGATGAAGCTTTTTTAAAACTCAACGGATTCGATCATTACAACCTGCAAGAATATGGCGAGTCCATGAGAAAGAAAGTAACCAAATGGACGGGAATCCCAATTAGTGTTGGCATTGCTCCCACAAAAGCATTGTCCAAATTAGCCAATAGAATTGCTAAAAAATATGCACAAAAAACAAAAGGAACTTATATCATTGACACCGAAGAGAAACGCCTCAAAGCCTTGAAATGGCTGAGTATTGAAGATGTTTGGGGCATTGGGCGACAACACAGCAAACGGCTCAAAGCCTTGAATGTACATACCGCATATGAATTTACCCAACTTGAAGACGAATGGGTGAGAAAATATTTATCAATCGTGGGATTACGCCTTAAAAAAGACCTCGAAGGGATTCCAACACTTGACTTAGAAGAAGCACAACCCAAAAAAAATATTGCTACAACTCGTTCATTCGAAACCAATTATACCGAATTTGAACAGTTGAAAGAAAGAGTAACAGCATTCGCTGTTTCATGTGGTGAGAAATTAAGAAAACAAAATTCCTGCTGCAATTCCCTCATGGTGTTTATTCATACCAATGGACATCGAAAGGACCTGCCACAATACAACAGAAATATCATTATCCAACTGCCTTTCCCAACCAATTCAAGCATCGAACTAGCAAAGTTTGCTACTCAAGCGCTGAAACAAATTTTCAAACCAGGATTTCATTATAAAAAAGCGGGCGTTATCGTTCAAGATTTCACTCCTGTCAATAACCTTCAACTCAATCTCTTTAACAACAGCGACGAAAGGCATATAGCTTTGATGAAAGCCATTGACACCATCAATCATACTTATGGTCAACACAAAATCAGATTAGCGGCACAAGACAATAAAAGAGTGTGGAAAATGAAACAAGAAAAGTTATCGCCGCGCTATACCACTAAATTAAGCGACATCATAACCATCCATCTATAATGTGTTTTCATAGTCAACAAAGCCAATCCGCCCAATCATTAGAGCATCGTTTTAAAGCAAGTTTCAAAAAAGATAAAAAGCGCTTCAAACCCGCTGTTTACAATGGATTCAATCACCCGGAAACGCCTGTGATTTGTCATGAAGAGCCTGAAAGCATTCAGCTTTTTCGATGGGGATTGTTACCCTCGTTTGCACAAGAAGAAAGCTATAGCAAAAACACCTTAAACGCACGCATGGAAACCATTCAAATTAAACCTTCCTTCAATCAATCGCTCCACAACCGATGCCTGATTTTATGTGATGCTTTTTTTGAATGGCAATGGCTAGATGCTAAAGGCAAAAAGAAAAATAAGTTCAAGTTAAGTTTACCCAATGATGAACCCTTTGCCTTTGCAGGGCTTTGGAACAGATGGACCAACCCGCAAACAGGCGACCAACTTGACACCTATACTATTTTGACAACCGCTGCCAACGAACTCATGAGCGAGATACACAATTCTAAAAAAAGAATGCCGATAATCCTTGCTGAAGACAATGAAAAGAATTGGCTTCAAGGTGCAGTACTCGAAATGCAAAATGATAGGCTAATTGCCACAAATCTTAATGAGCAATTAATGTTGTTTTGATAACGAAAATCAATAAACGAACAGTATAATTTACAACACAAATGAGTAGGACTTCCAATCTCACCGTAATTGCGAGGCGCTGCTCCATATATAATCCCTCTAAACAACTCAAATCCTCCTAATACAAAACGAGCCGCACGAAAGTGCGGCTCGCTGGCGTATTCCATTCAATAGTGATTATTGCTAATCCTTATTGTTTGTTGATTTTAATGGTACCTGTTCTGCCTTCAGCATCTTTGTAACGGATCAAGTACATGCCACTTGCATAGCCAG
>CAZNVQ010000023.1:0-1582 GCA_964576425.1 uncultured Flavipsychrobacter sp.
AAACTAACAAATTTAAAATCATATTTCTTTTTTCATCACAACCTCAAACATCCAACCCTTCACCTCAACCTCAAAAACCGTAAGAACTTTACCCCATAACCTCAACGGGAGTGCAAATGTAATACAACTATTCATTCCTTTCCAAATTATTATTCATATACTTGTTTTAATAAAATATTGCATTGCACAACAAACAAGTATCAATGTTCTGAAACGCAATAGAATCAAGCCTTATAAACAATATTCGAATTTTATACAATGTCAAAACAGTAGTTAATTTGATGTTTAGAGTTTGTAAGTTTACTTTCGTTTTTGATGAATAAGGACACCAAATACATAAAACGTTGCTTTGATTTAGCTCAATTGGGTCGTCAATTGGTCCAACCTAATCCTATGGTAGGCTCAGTCTTGGTTCATGATGATATCATTATTGGGGAAGGTTATCATGAGCGTTTTGGTGGTCCACATGCAGAAGTTAATTGCATTAATAATGTCTCAAAGGAAAATTCATCTCTTATAAAGGTAAGCACATTGTATGTTGGCCTTGAGCCGTGTGCGCATTACGGTAAAACTCCGCCGTGCGTCAAACTAATTTTAGAAAACAATATTAAAAAGGTGGTTTATTCTTGTGATGACAATTATGAACTTGTTAATGGTAATGGATTTAAAATACTAACTGAAAATGGGGTTTCCATTGAGAAGCATATTCTATTAGAAGAAGGCTTATACATTAATAGGCGATTTTTTCTTTATAATAGCTATCACCGACCTTTCATAATATTAAAATGGGCTCAAACTAAACAAGGCTTTTTTGCTCCAAGTGATGGTTCTCGATTACAAATTAGCAATGTGCATAGTCGTCAATTGGTTCATCGCTGGAGAACTGAAGAAAGTGCAATTTTAGTCGGCTACAAAACTGCGTTGAATGATAACCCTCAATTAAACAGTCGATTTTGGAATGGTAATTCACCATTAAGGATAGTGTTTGACCGATTAAATCAATTACCTAAAGACCTTCATCTTTTCACCGACAATCAGCCAACTTGGATTTTAAACGAAAACATAGAATTGACTAACGGAAATGTACATTTTAAAAAAGTAATTTTTGATGAATCTATTTTGAAACAGATTAATGATTTGCTTTTTGAAAATAAAATTCAGTCACTAATTGTTGAAGGAGGCGCTCAACTTATACAAAGTTATATTGATCAACAGATGTGGGATGAAGCCAGAATTTTTACAACAGGTAAAAATATCAGCAATGGTATTAAAGCCCCTGAACTCAGTAATTTTAGTACATATAAACAATTTGAAATAGATAATGATTTACTACAAATTCATCATTCGATTCATGCCAGCCTCATTATTTAAACCATTCCCATCAAAACTAATGGTTGTGTTGTTTAAATGTTCAATCCCACCCCTTCCTGGTCCAATGGCAATAAAAGTATATTTCTTGTAGGGAATGTCATTTATAATTCCAACGGAAGAAGCAACAATCTTTTTCAGGTTATCCATAAATAATACTCTGTCAAACTGTCCTATGTTATAACCAATGAAAGCATGTTCTATCCCATTTAGG
>CAZNVQ010000023.1:1592-26938 GCA_964576425.1 uncultured Flavipsychrobacter sp.
CGATTCATGACTAACTAAACCTATTTACTCAAAAATGATTTACTTAATCATCACCATAATTCTCAATGTTATTTTAACTTCTTTGTTCAAAGTTTTCCCAAAATATGACATCAATTCATTTCAAGCAATTGTAATAAATTATATAGTTTGCGTAGTTACAGGAAGTCTTTTTATAGGCAAATATCCGATATCAACTTCTAGCTATCAACAACCATGGATTTATGCAGCAATTTTAGTGGGGGGGTGTTTCATTTCAATTTTTTATCTCATTGGCTACTGTACAGTAAAAGAAGGAATGACCACTACAACTATTGCCAATAAATTATCAATGGTCATACCTTTATGTTTGTCCATTGTTTTATACAACGAGCCGATTGGTTGGATGAAAATATTAGGTGTTGTTGTTGCATTGCCAGCAGTTTACTTTTCAACAAAAAATAAACAACAAAAAAATGAGCCCAAAACAAAGCATTGGATACTACCAACGGTGCTGTTTCTAAGTAGTGGACTTTTGGATTCATTATTAAAGTTCATTGAACAAAAGTTTTTACACTCTGCTGAGATTCAAGCCTCATTCACTATTCATACATTTGCAACTGCTGGACTAATTGGGATTCTAATCATTACAATACAATTAGTTCGAAAAAAAAATGCTATTTCATTGAAAAATATTATTGCAGGAATTGTTTTGGGAATCCCCAATTACTTTTCAATTTACTTTTTAATTAGACTTTTGAATAGCTCTTTTCTTAAAAGTTCTGCTTCAATTCCAATAAATAACATTAGCATTTTGACTCTTTCAACTTTAGTAGCTGCTTTTCTTTTTAAAGAAAAAATGACAAAGTCAAAGTTAATTGGCATATCACTTTCTGTAATTGCAATTTTACTAATTGGTTTAGCTGACTAAATGGAACAAGATCGTTACAAAACTATAAACAAAGAAAGCATTGGTGACTTTAGAGATAGAGGAAGCAAATTTTTAGCTTATGCTTTTCCAATTGCAACAGTGGAAGAAGCTAAACAGTATCTTACTGTCTTAAAAAAAGAACATCCTAAAGCGGTACATCATTGTTTTGCATACCGAATAGGATTGGATAAAATTAATTTTAGAGCAAATGATGACGGAGAACCTTCTGGAAGTGCAGGCAAACCAATTCTTGGTCAAATAGATAGCTTAGGGCTTACCAATGTTTTTGTTGTTGTTGTACGCTATTTTGGTGGAACACTTCTGGGCGTTCCTGGTTTAATCAATGCATACAAAACTGCTACTCATGAAGCTCTATCAAAAGCTGAGATCATTGAAAAATTAATTGAACAAATTGTGATTGTTGAATGCGATTATTCCAAAATGAGCGAATCATTGTATTTACTCAAACAAGCACAAGCAACAATCATTCATCAAGAACAATTGTTATTTTGCACTATTCGTGCAGGAATACCAAAAATAAATTTTCAGCATTGTTTTGACAAGCTATCAAAAATTAATGGAGTAACAATCACTTTGAAGTAATTGAAATCGATTAAGGAAATAATTAAGCAAGAAGCATTACGTTTAGGTTTTATGTCTTGTGGTTTTGCAAAGGCAGAACCACTATTAGAGGATGCATTTAGGCTAGAGCAATGGCTCAATAAAAATCATCATTCTGGTATGACATACATGGAGCAACATTTTGATTTACGCATTGATCCAACAAAACTTGTTCCTGGTGCGCAGTCTGTAATCACTCTTTTATTGAATTATTTTCCTGAAGAACAACAAAAACTTGAAGCTCCTAAAATTGCCAAATATGCTTGGGGAGTTGACTATCATTTTGTTATCCGAGAAAAGCTCAATGAATTACTAGCTTTTATTCGTCAAAACATTGGCGCCGTTGATGGTCGTGGATTTGTTGATAGCGCCCCTGTTTTAGAAAGAAGTTGGGCTTCAAAATCTGGACTTGGATGGATTGGTAAAAATGGCAATTTAATTAACAAGAACTCTGGATCGTTTTTTTTCATTGCCACGTTAATTACAGATTTAGTGATTGAGCCTGACTTACCTTTTGTTACTGATCATTGCGGAACTTGCAACAAATGCATGGAAGCTTGTCCAACTGAAGCAATTATTTCACCCAAAGAAATAGATGCGAATAAATGCATTTCCTATTTAACAATAGAATTGAAAGATTCACTCATACCAACTCAATTTCACAATCAAATGGAAGGTTGGATGTTTGGGTGCGATGTTTGTCAAGATGTTTGTCCTTGGAACAGATTCAGCAAAGCAAACAATGAAAAACACTTTAAACCTATCCCCGAAATTCTCAACCTGACTAATAGTGAATGGGAAGCCATGAGTGAAGATGATTTCAAAAAAGTTTTTAAAAACTCGCCTTTGAAAAGAAGTAAATTCAAAGGCATTCAGCGAAACTTGAAAGCAATCAAAATCAACTAATAATTGATTTCTTAACGCGGCACATAAACTACAAACTTTTCATTGAAAGAATCTTCTTGAAAAATTTGATTGACAGGAAACAAATGTGGGCGCAAACCAGAAACACGAATTTCTTCCTTCAAATCACCACCTTTCAAGCACAATAATCCATTTGCAAACTCATCACTATTTCTACCTTTCAATAAAAATGGTTTAATCCATTTCCAAAGCTCGGCTAAAGGTGCAACTGCGCGAGAAACTGCAAAATCAAAATTTCCTTGGTTCACTTCTTCTACTCTAGAATGAAAAGCTTTCACATTTTTCAAACCAATTGCTTCAGCAACTGCTTGAACTACTTTGATTTTTTTTCCAATACTATCAACCAAAACAAACTCCACTTGTGGGAAAAAGATTGCAAGAGGAATTCCCGGAAACCCTCCACCAGTACCAATATCAACTATTCTTGAACCATCATGAAAATTACACAATGCTGCTATTGACAAAGAATGCAAAACATGTCTTTCATACAAGGACTCAATGTCTTTTCTTGAAATCACATTTATTTTTTGATTCCAATCAGCATACAATTCACCTAGTTGCGCCAACTGCGCTTGTTGCGTTTCCGTAAAATCAGAAAAATATTTTCCGATTATTGCCAAGTCTTTTTGCTTTTCCAAAATATATATTGACTAAAAAAAACATTATATAATAACCAACCAAAATCACACAAAGGTATCCAAACTAATAGTTTTTGATTATTTAGTTTTTGATTCAATTCATTCAAACAAAGCCAAAACAACAAGCACCTGATGGTCATGAGCGAAATAAGCAATAAACTAGGATTGAAAATCAAAAAATAAACAACACCAAACCAGCTGATAGCATGGGTTAGCGCGTAAAGAAATAGTAAAAATTGAGTTGATTTTTTATAGAATTTTCCTGTTGATAAATGCCTTTGTTTTTGGCGAACCCAATTTGTAAAATCAATTGGAGGAACTGAAATTGTGCTTGCTTCTTTTGAAAAAACTATTGTAGTATTCTCTTTTGTAGCAGCAATTTGGATTAAGCCATCGTCATCTCCGTAAGGCAATTTATGCCATATTTCATGACTCATACATTGGTGAAAAATTTCTTTTGTAAAAGCCAAATTTCGACCAACAGCCATATATGGTTTTCCAGCTATAGCAAATGCGCCATATTGTAAAGAAGTATGAATGGTTTCCCATTGAATCAACTTATTTAAAATATCATTTTGGGATTCATAAGCACCATAGCCCAAAACAATTTGCTTTTGATTGTCAAACGGAGCAGCTATTTCATTCAACCAATTTTTTGAAGCAGGAAAACAATCAGCATCAGTAACAACAATATGTTCAAATTTTGCTTTTTCAACGCCTAGAGCTAAAGCTGCTTTTTTGCCTGAATACTTAGAATGTTCAGACATTCGGTAAAAATGAACATGTTTATGTTGATTGCAAAATTGACTTAATACCTTTTCAGTATCATCATTTGAATAATCATCAATAACAATTATTTCGAATTCAATTTCTCCAAAATCATTGAAATAGTTTTGCTCAATAATTTTTGGTAAAAATTGAGCTAAGTGATGCCCTGCATTTTTAGTACAAATAATTACCGACAAAGGAATTCTTGCTAGCCTTAATTCTGAATGTTTATTTTTTTTCAAAAAAAATATTAAAATCAGAAAAAAAACTAAGATATAAATGAGTTGGATTGAAATTGCGGCGATGAAAAATAGTAATATCATTAATGATATCATCAGAATTAAGCTTGCAAATCAAAGTAATTACATTTAATGGTATAAATTGCATCCTCTTCAAAAGATATTATTTATCATATAATTAAAAGAATGAATTTTGACATTATTGCTACTGATGGACAATCAAAAGCAAGAGCTGGATTAATTTCAACAGACCACGGAACTATTGAAACCCCTATTTTCATGCCTGTTGGCACAGTGGGCAGCGTGAAAGCTGTAACTCAACAGCAATTAAAAAATGAAATTAAAGCTCAAATTATTTTGGGCAATACCTATCATTTATATCTTAGACCAGGCACTGAAATTTTAGAAGAAGCTGGCGGGCTACATCAATTCAATGGTTGGGATCGTCCAATACTGACTGATAGCGGCGGTTATCAAGTATTTTCTTTATCGAACAATAGAAAACTAACAGAGGAAGGAGCGCTTTTTCAATCTCATATTGATGGTTCAAAACATTTGTTTTCACCAGAAAAAGTCATGGAAATTCAAAGGAGCATTGGCGCAGACATAATAATGGCGTTTGATGAATGTCCTCCCTACCCTTCTGATTTTGGATATGCCCGAAAAAGCATGGAACTAACTCATCGTTGGTTAGCACGTTGTATGAAACATTTTGGTGATACTGAGCCAAAATATGGTTACAATCAATCCTTATTCCCTATTGTTCAAGGAAGTACTTACAAAGACTTAAGGAAAGAATCTGCACAATTTATTGCTTCAATGATGGCAGATGGTAATGCAATTGGCGGTCTGTCTGTTGGTGAGCCTGAGGAAATGATGTATGAAATGTGTGCTTTATGTTGTGAAAATTTACCCTATGACAAACCAAGATATTTAATGGGAGTTGGTACACCCTGGAATATTCTAGAAAACATTAGCCTTGGTGTAGATATGTTTGATTGTGTGATGCCCACAAGAAATGGGAGAAATGGTATGCTTTTCACAGAAACAGGAATCATAAATATTAAAAACAAAAAATGGGCAACTGATTTCACTCCAATTGACGAAAGTTTTGGTTGTGAATTAAGCAGTTATTATACAAAAGCATACTTGCGCCACTTGTTTGTTGCTAACGAAATTTTAGCATTACAGATTGCAAGTGTTCATAACCTTTCGTTTTACCTTCATCTTGTGAAACAAGCAAGAAAGCACATACATTTAGGAGACTTCAATGCTTGGAAAAACGAAATGATTCCACAATTAAAACAAAGACGCTAGTGAATTTCAAATTTCAGCTTAGCAAAATATATGAAAAAGCTAGATAGATATATAATAAAACAGTTTCTCGGAACATTCACTTACGCCATTTTGGTGTTGGCGGTAATTACTGCTGTCATCGATTATTCTGAAAAAGTGGATGATTTTGTGAAACACAAAGCGCCAGCCTTGGAGGTTTTGAATTATTATAAAAATTTCATTCCATACATGGTTGCCTTTCTTTTTCCTCTGTTCATCTTTATTGCAACCATTTTTTTTACGTCAAAGCTTGCTTACCGGTCTGAAATAATTGCTATTCTTTCATCAGGTGTTTCCTTTCCACGTTTTACAAAACCATATTTGATTGGTGCAGGATTTTTGTGCATTGTCTCTTTGCTTGCCAACCACTGGATTGTACCCGCAGCCAACAAACAAAGATTACATTTTGAAGATTTATATGTTCATGAAGCGACTGTTTCCTCTGACAGAAATGTGCATTTACGGTTGACAAATGACCTTTATGTTTACATTCAAAGCTATGATTATACGATAAACACTGGTTACCGCTTTACGGCTGAAATTATTGATAAACAGGACATCAAAGAAAAAATAATGGCTGAAAAAGTTTCATATGATTCAAGCAACAAAGCTTGGCGTTTGTACAATGTCATTATAAGAAAAAATATAGGATTAGCTGAAAAAATTGAAGCCAAAGCTGAAATGATTAAAAAATATCCTTTTTTACCATCAGACTTAAGGCAGGACAACGACAACATGACTGCAATGACGACCCCAACATTATTGAAAGTCATTGCTCAAGAAAAACTAAGAGGCAGAGAAAATTTAAATATGTTTTATGTTGAACTGCACAGAAGAACGGCGCAACCTTTCGCTGGGATGATTTTAACTATTATTGGTGTTGCTATAGCATGTAAAAAAGTAAGAGGCGGTTCAGGACTTCATTTGGCATTTGGTATAATTATTAGTGCAGCCTACATTTTAGCCATGCAATTTTCAACCACATTTTCTACTAAGGCTGGTTTGAATCCACTTTTGGCTGCTTGGATTCCAAACATAATTTTCAGCTTTGTTGCTTTGTACTTTTTCAAAAAACAAACCACTTAATTTTTTTTGCACTTATAAAAAAGTGCACCTCAAAATGAAGTGCACTTTTTTTATGATTGAATTTGAAGCTTATTCGTCTTCATCAAATAATAGAACGTCTTTGCTTGCAAGCAACAGGTCAAATTCTTCTTTAGAACCTACGATAATGTCTTCGAATTCACGCATACCCGTTCCTGCTGGAATTAGATTACCTGTGATAACATTTTCTTTAAGTCCCATCAGATTGTCTGATTTACCATTGATTGCGGCAGTTGACAATACTTTTGTCGTTTCTTGGAAAGACGCAGCTGATATCCAGCTTTGAGTTCCAAGTGATGCCTTTGTGATACCATGCAACATCGGTGTGGATGTAGCAGGATTAGCATCTCTAAATTCAACTAGTTTTTTATCAGCGCGACGTAACAAACTATTTTCTTCACGAATTTCACGAAGCGTAACAATTTGACCAGCGTGTAATTTTTCAGAATCACCTTGTACTGTAACTACTTTTTTGTCGTAGATCCAATCGTTTTCTTCAATTAATTCAAATTTATCTACTGTGTCGTCTTCAAGGAATTTCGTATCTCCTGGGTCAACAACAGCCACTTTGCGCATCATCTGACGAACGATTACTTCAATATGCTTGTCATTGATCTTCACCCCTTGTAAACGATAAACTTCTTGAATTTCATTTACTAGATATTCTTGAACAGCAAATGGTCCTTTGATTGATAAGATATCGCCTGGAGTGGTTGCACCATCTGATAATGGAGTTCCTGCTTTCACGAAGTCGCCATCTTGAACCATGATATGACGAGTAAGCGGAACAAGATATTTTTTAATTAATCCTTCTCTACTTTCTACAACAATTTCACGGTTACCACGCTTGATATTACCAAAGCTAACAACACCATCAACTTCAGCAACAACAGCAGGATTACTTGGGTTACGTGCTTCGAACAATTCAGTAACTCTTGGAAGACCTCCGGTGATATCTCGTGAACGCCCCATCACACGTGGTATCTTAACGATAACCTGACCATTGTGTACTTTGTCATCAGCATCAACTACGATGTGAGAACCAACTGGTAAGTTGTATAATTTAGATTCAACACCTTCTACAATGATACCAGGTATTTTGGTTTTATCTTTTGTCTCGATTACCACTTTTTCACGGTGACCTGTTTGTTCATCCGCTTCTTCACGGTATGTTACGCCTTCAATTACGCTATCAAACTTAACAGAACCCGAAACTTCTGAAATGATTACGGCATTGAACGGATCCCAAGTACAAATCACTTCACCTTTAGTCACTTTTTGACCATCTTTCACTTTAAGGTTAGAACCATATGGTATATTGTTAGTAATCAACAATCGATCATTAGCAACATCCACAATTCTTACTTCACCAGTTCGTCCGATAACAACTATTTGCTTTTCACCTTCAACATCAACAAATTCAGTAGTTCTTAAACCATCAAACTGAATAGTTCCATCGAATTTAGATATCAATTGAGATTCGATTGCAGAAGAACCTGCAACACCACCAACGTGGAATGTACGAAGGGTCAACTGTGTACCTGGTTCACCAATTGACTGAGCAGCAATGATACCAACTGCGTCACCACGTTGTGCGGTATAACCAGTTGCAAGGTTTTTACCATAACATTTTGAACAAACACCACGACGAGCTTCGCAAGTTAACACCGAACGAATTTCAACGGTGTCAATACCACTATCTTCTATATTTCTAGCAATTTCATCTGTAATTTCTTCACCAGCACTAACCAGTAAATTATCAGAAATTGGATCGAACACATCATGAAGTGATGTTCTTCCAACTATTCTGTCTAACAATGGTTCAACGATATCTTCGTTGTCTTTTAGCGCTGAAGTTGCAATTCCTCTTAGTGTTTCACAATCTTCTTCTTTGATAACAACATCTTGAGCTACATCCACTAAACGGCGAGTTAAATAACCCGCATCGGCTGTTTTAAGGGCAGTATCGGCAAGACCTTTACGCGCACCGTGTGTTGAGATGAAATATTCAAGAACTGAAAGACCAGTTTTGAAGTTTGAAAGGATTGGGTTTTCAATAATCTCAGAACCTGATGAACCAGAACGACGTGGTTTTGCCATCAAACCTCTCAGACCCGCAAGTTGTTTTACTTGTTGTTTAGACCCACGAGCTCCAGAATCAAGCATCATGTAAACAGAGTTGAACCCTTGTTTATCATTGGCCATTTCACGAATCAAGGTTTCAGTTACACGTGTATCAACACGTGACCAAATATCAATGATTTGGTTGTAACGTTCATTGTTTGTTATAAGCCCCATGTTATAGTTGTCCCAAACTTCGTCAACCTCAGCTTGAGCACTTTCAACTAGTTGCTCTTTCACATCAGGAATTGTTAAGTCATTGATACTGAACGACAATCCTCCTCTGAAGGCAGTTCTGAAACCAAGTGTTTTAATGTCATCTAGGAATTGAACGGTTTTTGGAATACCTGTATTTACAAGAATGTCACCAATGATTTCTCTCAATGATTTCTTGGTCAACAAAGCATTCACGTAGCCATTTTCTTTTGGTACAAACTGATTGAAGATGACACGACCAACAGTTGTTTCCAACAATTGATTTTTGATGCTTCCGTCTTTTTGACGAACATTAACTTTTACTTTAATCCAAGCATGTAAATCAACACGACCTTCATTATTAGCAATGATAACTTCTTCAGGGCTGTAGAAAGTCATTCCTTCACCTTTGATGATTTCATTACCCATTGTTTTCTTACCCTTAGAAATATAGTACAATCCTAGAACCATGTCCTGAGAAGGAAGCGTTACTGGCGTACCATTTTGAGGGTTAAGGATGTTGTGTGAAGCCAACATTAAAAGCTGAGCTTCCAAAATTGCAGCATGACTTAAAGGAACGTGAACTGCCATTTGGTCACCATCGAAATCGGCGTTGAACGCAGAACATACTAGTGGGTGCAATTGGATAGCTTTTCCTTCAATAAGTTTTGGCTGGAATGCTTGTATTGATAACCTGTGTAGCGTTGGGGCACGATTAAGAAGGATTGGATGTCCTTTCAATACGTTTTCTAGAATATCCCAAACTACACTTTCCTTTTTCTCAACTAATTTTTTAGCGCTCTTAACCGTCTTTACAATTCCTCTTTCGATGAGTTTACGAATGATGAATGGTTTGAACAATTCAGCTGCCATATCCTTTGGTAAACCGCATTCATGCAATTTCATTTCAGGACCAACAACGATAACCGAACGACCAGAGTAGTCAACACGTTTACCCAAAAGGTTTTGACGGAAACGACCTTGCTTTCCTTTCAAAACATCAGAAAGAGATTTCAAAGCACGACCACCTTCAGCTTTTACTGCGTTTGATTTTCGAGAGTTGTCAAACAATGAATCTACAGCTTCTTGAAGCATTCTCTTTTCATTACGAAGGATTACTTCAGGGGCTTTGATTTCAATCAATCTTTTCAAACGGTTATTACGAATAATAACACGACGATACAAATCATTCAAATCTGATGATGCGAAACGACCTCCATCAAGCGGAACAAGGGGACGCAATTCAGGTGGAATAACTGGAATGTATTGCATTACCATCCACTCCAAACGATTTTCAACACGAGTGTTGGCATCACGGAATGCTTCAACTACACTAAGACGCTTTAAAGCCTCTTGTTTTCTTTGTTGTGAAGTTTCAGTAGCAGCTGCATTTCTTAAATCATAAGATAATTGATCTAAATCAATACGACTTAATAAAGCTTGAACTGCTTCAGCACCCATTTTAGCTACAAACTTATTTGGGTCGTCATCAGGTAAGTATTGGTTTTCTTTTGGTAAAGTATCCAAAACTTCAAGATATTCATCTTCAGTAATTAATTGAAGACGAGCATCTTCTGAATCTTTTAAATTCAGTTTTTGACGTATTAATTCATCAGCCGCACCTGAGTTTACAACTACATAGCGTTCGTAATAAACAATGCTTTCTAACTTCTTAGAACTTACACCAAGTACGTAACCTATTTTGTTAGGCAAAGATTTGAAATACCAAATATGAACAATTGGAACTACCAATTTGATATGTCCCATACGTTCTCTTCTTACCTTTTTTTCTGTAACTTCTACACCACAACGGTCACAAACGATTCCTTTGTAACGAATACGTTTATATTTACCGCAATGACATTCGTAATCCTTAACCGGACCAAATATTTTTTCACAGAAAAGACCATCACGTTCCGGTTTGTAGGTACGATAGTTGATGGTTTCCGGTTTTAGAACCTCACCATATGAACGATCAAGAATTGCATCAGGTGACGCCAAACTGATGGTGATTTTATTAAATCCCGGTTTAGGACGGTTATCTTTTTTAACAGCCATATTAAGAAAGAAGTTTTTTAATTATTAACCAAATGTTTTAAAACAATAACACATTTGATTTTTTTGTTTAAAATAATTTTTTGTCTTTTGAAAAAGGAAAGAAGTAGCGTGAAACAATGATGCTTCACGCCACACTGAATTATTCGAATTTCAATTCAAGACCTAGACCTCTCAGTTCATTCACCAATACGTTGAATGACTCAGGAATGCCTGTTTTTGGAACGTTATCTCCTTTTACAATAGATTCGTAAGTTTTTGCACGACCTACGATATCATCAGATTTTAGAGTCAAAAGCTCTTGAAGGATGTTGGATGCACCATATGCTTCCAATGCCCAAACCTCCATTTCACCAAAACGTTGACCACCAAATTGTGCTTTACCACCTAATGGTTGTTGTGTGATAAGAGAGTATGGTCCGATAGAACGAGCATGCATCTTATCGTCAACCATGTGGTGAAGTTTGATCATATAAATGATACCAACTGTTGCTTTTTGGTGGAAACGCTCACCTGTTTCACCATCGTATAGATAAGTGTGACCAAATTCTGGAAGTTCTGCTTGGCTGATTAATCCGCCAATTTCTTCAACAGAAGCACCGTCGAAAATTGGTGTCGCGAAACGAACGCCTAATTTTTCACCAGCCCATCCAAGAACAGTTTCATAAATCTGACCAAGGTTCATACGTGAAGGTACCCCAAGTGGGTTCAACACAATATCAACTGGTGTTCCATCTTCAAGGAAAGGCATATCTTCAGCACGAACAATACGTGCAACGATGCCTTTGTTTCCGTGACGACCCGCCATCTTATCTCCCACTTTCAACTTACGCTTAGAAGCAAGATAAACTTTAGCTAGTTTCAATACGCCTGCTGGTAATTCATCACCAATAGATAAATTGAATTTTTCACGCTTGTAACGTCCAATTTCTTCGTTGTATTTAATGTTGAAGTTGTGCAACAATTGATTGATTGCATTATCCGTTTCAGTCTCGCCTGTCCAACCTAAAGGATTAACGTTTGCGTAGTCGATAGCACTCAATGTTTTGGTATTGAATTTACCGCCTTTTGCTAAAATTAATTCTCCGAAATTATTGGTGATTCCTGCGCAATTTTTATCTTTTAGAAGTGTCATCAACTTATCCATTAATAAGTTCTTGATGTCTTCTACATTTTTCTCGTGAGTCTTCTCAATTTTTTCAACTTGAGTTTTTTCACGAACTTTTGAATTTTTATCTTTTTTGGCGCGTTGGAATAGTTTTTTATCAATTACAACACCTTCAACTCCACTTGGTGCTTTCAATGACGCATCTTTTGCATCACCAGCTTTATCTCCAAAGATGGCACGAAGTAGTTTTTCTTCTGGAGTAGGATCGGTTTCACCTTTTGGTGTGATTTTACCAATAAGAATATCACCTTCTTTAATGTGTGCACCAATACGAATGATTCCGTTTTCATCTAAGTCTTTTGTTGCCTCTTCTGAAATATTTGGAATATCTTGGGTTAACTCCTCTTCACCTAATTTAGTATCTCTTACTTCAAGCTCATATTCATCAATGTGAACGGAAGTAAACCAATCTTCACGAGCTACTTTTTCGTTTATTACAATCGCATCCTCGAAGTTGTAACCTTTCCAAGGCATGAAGGCAACTTTCAGGTTACGTCCAAGCGCTAATTCACCACCTTGAGTTGCATATCCTTCAGTCAAGAAATCACCTTCTTGAACTTTTTGTCCACGACGAACTGCTGGACTTAAGGTGATACTTGTGCTCTGGTTAGTTTTTTTGTATTTAGTTAAAGTATATACTTTCAAATCATCTTCGAAAGAAACTAATCTGTCTTTTTCATTTCTTTCGTAACGAACATGAATTTCATTTGCATCAACATATTCAACCACACCTGTTCCTTCAGCATGAATTTGAATCCTTGCATCACGAGCGGCTTTTCCTTCTAGACCCGTACCAACGATTGGCACTTGAGGACGAATTAGTGGAACTGCCTGACGTTGCATGTTTGATCCCATCAACGCACGGTTGGCATCGTCATGCTCCAAGAATGGAATTAGTGATGCTGACAAACCTACAATTTGGTTTGGCGCCACATCCATGTATTCAACTTCTTCGCGATCTAGAATTGGGAAATCACCAGTTTGACGACTTTTCACTTTGTCTTCAGCGAAACCACCTTTTTTATCCAATGGAACGTTTGCCTGTGCAATTTTCTTTTCATCCTCTTCCTCAGCGCTTAAGTATGTTTGAGTGGCTATATCAACTTTACCATCAGTCACCTTACGATAAGGAGTTTCAATAAAGCCCATATCATTGATTTTGGCATGCACACAAAGTGTGGAAATCAAACCAATGTTTGGACCTTCTGGAGTTTCAATAGTACAAAGTCTTCCATAGTGAGAATAGTGTACGTCACGAACCTCGAAACCTGCACGCTCACGACTTAAACCACCAGGACCGAGCGCAGAAATACGACGCTTGTGGGTGATTTCAGACAATGGATTTGTTTGATCCAAAAACTGAGATAGTTGTGAAGTTCCAAAGAACGAATTGATTACAGATGAAAGTGTACGAGCATTGATCAAATCAATTGGAGTGAACACTTCATTGTCACGAACATTCATACGTTCACGAATGGTGCGAGCCATACGAGCTAGACCAACTCCAAATTGTGCAAATAATTGCTCACCTACTGTACGAACACGACGGTTGCTCAAGTGGTCAATGTCATCAATTTCAGCTTTACCATTTGTAAGGCGAACCAAGTATTTGATGATAGAAATGATATCTTGTTTTGTTAAAACTTTAGTACCATTTTTAATATCTAATCCTAATTTACGATTGATTTTATAGCGACCAACTTCACCTAAATCATAACGTTTATCAGAGAAGAATAATTTATCGATGATGCCACGTGCTGTTTCATCATCAGGTGCATCAGAACCTCTTAATTGACGATAGATATGTTGTACCGCTTCTAATTCAGAGTTAGATGTATCCTTATTTAATGTATTGTAGATTATGGAATAATCACCACTAACTTCTTCTTTTTGCAAGAAGATAGTTTGGATGCCCATATCAAGAATCATTGATGCACTATCTTCATCAAGAATGTTGTCACGATCAAGAACCACTTCATTACGCTCAATGGTCACTACTTCACCGGTATCTTCATCTACGAAATCTTCAGTCCAACTACGCAAAACTCTTGCGGCTAACTTACGTCCAATATTTTCTTCAAGGCTCTTACGATCTGCTTTCACTTCGTCAGCCATTCCAAACAATTCAAGGATGTCCTTGTCTGTTTCAAAACCAATAGAACGAAGCAAAGTAGTTACAGGGAATTTCTTTTTTCGATCGATGTAAGCATACATCACGTTATTAATATCTGTTGCAAATTCCATCCATGCACCTTTGAAAGGAATTACGCGAGCAGAATAGATTTTAGTACCATTCGGGTGAGTACTTTGACCGAAGAATACTCCTGGTGAACGGTGTAATTGAGACACCACAACACGCTCAGCACCATTGATAACGAAAGTACCACGAGGTGTCATGTAAGGAATGTTTCCAAGAAACACATCCTGAACTATGGTTTCGAAATCAACGTGTTCTTCATCATTACAACTCAATCGAAGCTTAGCTTTCAAAGGAACTGAGTACGTCAAGCCACGCTCCATACACTCTTCAATTGTGTAACGAGGTGGATCGATGAAGTAGTCAAGAAACTCTAAAACGAAAATGTTTCTAGTGTCTGTAATTGGAAAGTTTTCCTTGAACACGCGGAAAAGACCTTCGTTGTCACGCTTGTCAGGCGTTGTTTCCAATTGGAAAAAATCCTGAAACGATTGAAGCTGAATCGCCAATAAATCTGGCGTTTCGGCTACGTCATGAATTTTACCAAAATTGACGCGACCAGTGTTGGTTCTTTTTTGTGGTATAGCCATAATATATTAAAATCACATTTTAGTAAACAATAATTTCCCGATCTGAAAAGACACACTTTTCAGTCAGGTAATCAAGTTTGTTTTCAAAAAATTGTACTCAAAAAATTTGTTGTGCACAGCTAGCTCCCAGCAAAGGGATTGCAAAGATAGCAAAATGCCTTTAGTTAGCAAAATTTATTCCAAAAACTAAAATTTTCACTTTTTTTTGAAAATAAATTCATATTTATTTTATCTTAATCAAAAATTAACTATAAAATAAATGGATTTTTCGCTGATTAAGATTTCACATGTTGATTATTTTTACCTGTTAGCATCGGAACAAAAACAAAATCTCCCATTTCTTGAATCTGTGCTGTTCCCTCTCTTGTTTTGGTGATTCTCATCATCTTTTGACCCGAATCGTTGCCAACTGGAATAACTGCTATTCCTCCTGGCTTTAATTGTTGTATTAGTTTTTCTGGAATAAACGGTGCCGCCGCAGTCACAATCACTTTATCAAAAGGCGCATATGTAGGCAGCCCTTCATAGCCGTCTCCAAAAAAACGCTTAATATTTGGATACTTTTCCAGCAAAAAAAAATTTCCAACAAAATCGTAAAGGGCCCTTTGCCTTTCAATTGTATAAACTGTTGTATTCAATTCGGCTAAAACACAAGCTTGATAGGCACTTCCTGTTCCCACTTCTAATACTTTATCAAACTTCTTGATATTTAAAAGTTGTGTTTGATAGGCAACAGTATAAGGGTGTGAAATGGTTTGGTGGGCAGCGATAGGAAATGCTCGGTCTTCATAAGCAAAACGTTCGAAGGCGGTGTCCAAAAAAAAATGTCTTGGAATATTTTCAATTGCAGCAAGAACAATTTCATCAGTAATCCCTTTTGTTCTCAACTGTTGAACCAAATTTTTCCTTAATCCTTTGTGTAAATAATCATCAATGCGAGGTAAACTTTGCTGCATAAGGCAAATATAAATCGGAACCTTTGCAAATAAAACTTGGTTTTTTGATGAAAAATTACCTCAGAAAAATATCGTTTTAAATAAGTAATATAAATCAAATTTAACGCAATATGACTTACAATCGTTAACTTTTCAATGTTTTTTTGAAAGAAATGCATTTTTTTAAAAATGCATCACCAAGCCCATGCCCACTCCGTTAGGATCAACAACGGGCTGAAATCGCAAACTTACATCCTTTGATACATCAAAATTTTTGAGGTGAGCAAAAACGATTGCATCCATGATCTGCAATGTGTAACCCAAACTTGTGAATAACACCGACATGTCAAGATACTTTTTATATCCATCCTGTAACTGTTTCAAAGCAGCTGTAGAATAAATATTAGAAAATTCATGTTGCTTCCCCTCCAAAGCTGCGATATAGGCTCTTTTATAGGTTTGATATTGATTGGCGTTGAAATTTATGAAATAGGCAGCAGCTGCAGCAGCACCATAAACGACTATGAGTTTCCAATATTGTTTATTATAAACCTGTCCTGCACCTGGCAAAATTGCAGCATATAACCCTGCTTTTTTAGGATTGGGATAATCTTGATTTTTTAAATCTATTGCTTGAGGCAAAGTGGATTTAGGTAAAATTACCGATGTTGCCATCCTTGCCTTTTGTCGTTCTGCCGTTGGTGGTGCTTTTGCTGAATCAACGCTCATTTGAGCTTTTAATGGACAAATAGCCGTTGCAAAAAAGAAAATGAAACAAATTACAAAACGCACAAACAGATTTTTTCTGTGTCAAAAATAAGTAATGAAAAATTAAAGCTCCATTTTCACAGAGCTTTAATTGAATAAACACTTAATAAATATAATTATTTTTTATTGTTTATATTTAATTTAGAAGATAATTTACTCATATCGCTTAAAATATTAACCGTTTCAGCTAAGTATATATCTTTTTGTAAGTTCTTAATCCAGTCTTCATTCTTTGAAATTCTTGAACTGTCTTGGTTAATCATATCCAAATCTTCTCTAACATTCACAATTTTCAATGTCGTATTTTTTTTCTCTAAATCTTCTAGCTTTTTTGAAGTTGCATTGGCTTCATCCAATGTTTTTCTATATGCATTTTCATTCAAAGAATAAACATTGTTTGTTTCGCGTGCTTTAATTTTTTGTGCACTTTCTTGAATTAATTTGAATGAAGGATTATTAGCTATTCTTTTTTTACTCAATGTTGCAATATCATCGATAAACATCATAGAGCCAACTGGTTGATAATTTGCTGCAGGAATTTCATCCCACGATAAAGCTGCTTTATCGCGGCGCTCTCCAATTTCAATTTCTGAATATGGGTCTGGTAATAAAATATCTGGTGTAACTCCTTTCAATTGTGTTGAACCTCCATTGATTCTATAAAACTTTTGGAAAGTAATCTTTAAAGAGCCTATTGAAGTGTTGGATTCACCACCGCTAACGGTTCCTGCAATGGACTGCAATGGGCTATTTCGCATATATCTGTCGTCGAGAGACACTAAACGTTGCACTGTCCCTTTACCAAATGTTGTCGAGCCAACGATTACAGCTCGTTTGTAATCTTGCATTGCTGCTGCTAAAATTTCAGAAGCTGATGCACTGCCTTGATTAACCATTATTACCAACGGACCATCGTACAAGGTTCCTGGATGTTCATCGTTCATTTGTTGAGCGCGGTTTCCGTTGCCTTTAACTTGAACAATTGGACCTTTATCAATAAACAATCCACTCATCTGAACTACATCATCGAGTGAACCTCCACCATTATTTCTTAAATCAAGGATTATTCCTGAAACTCCAGACTTATTAAGTTTTTCAACTTCGATTGCCACATCAATAAAACATCTTCTACCGTTTCCAGAACGATTGAAATCTGCATAAAATTCTGGCAAATAAATATAGCCAATTGGACCCTCGTTGGTTTGGATGATGGCAGATTTAGCAAACGTTTCTTCCATTTGGACTGCGTCCCGAATGATAGGAATTATTTTAGTTGATCCATCAACTTTTTTCACGGTTAATCTTACTTCTGTTCCTTTTTTCCCCCTGATTTTTTGAACCACTTCGTCAAGATCAAAGCCTTGCACATCAATAGCTTCATCAGTTCCTTGAGCTACTTTAATGATTTCATCACCAGCCTTCAAGTCGCCTTGTTTTTTTGCTGGTGTTCCTGGAAGAATTGCAGTGATTTTTATTTTACCTTCTTCTTCTTTCAATTGAGCACCGATACCAAAAAAAGAACCGCTCATGGCTTCATCAAAACGCTGTTTGTCACGAGGAGGAAGATAATCGGTATGAGGGTCTTCTAATCCTGTAATGCTATTCATGTATAAAGAAAAACGGTCTTCGTCTTTTATTTTTTTCAATCGTTTGAAATAAAAATCTTGATTTTTCAACACACTTTCACGGGCTTCTTTTTCTAGTTGTTCATTTGTTTTAGGTTTCAGACCAGCGCTATCATCTTTTTTATTCTCCTTATTATCTTTGTTGTTTTTCATCATTTCTTGCTCCTTTTTTAAATCCACGTATTTAGCTAGTACTCTGTATTTCATCAATTGCTCCCAACGATTCTTTAATGCTGCATCGTTGGCAACGAAACTAATTTTCTCGCCTGTGAGCTGAATGGAATCATTGCCATTGAAACTAAAAGGTTTGTTCAAGATATCTTTATAATATTGTTCAACCTGAACTAATCTTTTAGAAAATATTTGATTTATTGAGTTGAAAAAATCAACTTTTGATTCATTGATTTCATCATCAATTTTATATTTAAACACATCAAGTAATTGTATGTCTTCGGCTGTTAAAAATTTCTTTTCATAATCGAGATTTTCTAACATTTTTTGATAGACTTTAACCGAAAAAGAATCGTCTAATTTTCTTGGAGCGTAGTGTTCTTCTCTTAAAGTGCGCATTACTGTTTCTAAAACAATAATTCTTCGTTTGTCAATATCCGAAGTTGCCGCATCGGTCTCGCGAAAAGAAAAGAAAGCCGCTAAAACGCCAAGAATGAGAATGGGAATTAGGATTTTATTCTTCATGAATTGCAACATAGATCTGTGATGATTAAAAAATAATTTAAGTGAAACAAATGTATAGCTTTCACTGTTAAGAAAACGCAAATCAAAGGAATAGAAACAATTGATGCTTCCTTTTATCTTCAGTGTGTACTTTTGACTTGTTATGCAAAAAATATTGTGGCAAGATTTAAGCTGGATTGAATATAGTAATGCATGGGATTTTCAGGAAAAACTCATGAAAAAAGGTCTTGATATCAAAGCCATTCGTTATCAAAACAAAGAAAACGAAATATCAAGTGATAACCTACCGCAACATTATTTTCTTTTTTGTACCCATCCTCATGTTTATACACTAGGGAAAAGTGGACATCTTGAACACCTTTTGCTTAACGACAACAGATTAAAAGAACTAAGCATATCTTTTTACAAAACTAATCGTGGTGGAGATATAACTTACCATGGACCCGGTCAAATTGTAGGATATCCCATTTTAGATTTAGAACAAATGTTTACTGACTTGGGCAAATACATGCGCTTTTTAGAGGAAGTGATTATTCGCACTATTAGGCATTATGGAATCAAAGGGGACCGACTTCCTAGTTCAACAGGCGTTTGGCTAGATCCTGAGGACCCTGCAAAAGCAAGAAAAATTTGTGCAATGGGTGTGAAATGCAGCCGATGGATAACCATTCACGGATTTGCGTTGAATGTCAATACAGATTTAAATTATTTCAACTACATCGTTCCATGTGGAATAACCGATAAATCGGTAACATCGATGGAAAAAGAATTAGGAAGAAGTGTTGATGAACAAGAAGTAAAAAATATTCTTATTAAAGAATTTGAATATGTATTTGGGCTTCCATTAGAACATGCGGAATTATTAAATATTTAATAAACAACAACGTTACCTGATTCAATTAGACTGTCCTCTTGTTTCAATTCAAATTTATAAATTCCTTTTTTTTGAAAATTGCGCTTATCGATAATGAAAGATGTATTGCTTATTTTGGGAATATGAAGTACTTTTTTGTTGTTGACATCAAAAAAATCAATGGTGAATTTTCCATGAAACTTAGTCGCAACTTCATTTGGGAAAGTAACTTTTACATGACCAGTTATTGGATTAGAAAACAAAAATCTTGATATAATATAATTGTTTGGATCAACCGTTTCTATACTTGGAATTGAAATTTTAATTAATGGTCCCAAACTTTTTACAGGCGTTGTATTATTAACCTTTTCAATAATCTTTAAATAATCTTTATTGAGCTTTGCTGAAACTATCGAATCCAAGTTAACTGCCAATGGCACTTCTCTAACAAAGTCTAATTTAGCGCGAACTGTATTGCTGTACCAAGTAAAATTAGAATTGAAAACTAAGTAAAGTCTATAAAATACCTTTTGGGATTCAGGCTCTTCGTCCACAAAAGTTTGAATGCCCCTTTTTACATTTTTAACTTGTCCAATTGTTTTAAAATTATAAAGACTATCAAGGCTTTGCTGAACGGCAATCAATTTTACACCATCATAAGGTGATTGCCATCTTAAATAATTTTTTCCATTATCTGAAATAGCTTCCAAATCAGGCAACATTGGTTGTGCCCAAGATGAAAATTGTCCAAAAAAAAACACTAAGAAAAGCCCTAAAAAAGGCTTAACCGAACTCCAATTCATAAAACAAACCTACAATAAAGCGTGTAGGATTTGATAAAATTAATTACATTTTAACACTTTTAACGTATCATAATAATCTTTTACTATTGGTTTTCTGCGAAAGGTGCTTTATGTTTAGGTTTGAAAAGAATTCACAGAAAAAAATTATGGGTTTATTTACAAAAAAGTCGATGAGTCTTTTGATGGCTCAAGCAGATGATTCTGAAAAAGGAATGCGCCGAACATTGGGTGCTGCCAACCTAGTTGCACTTGGAATTGGAGCTATTATTGGTGCAGGTTTGTTTGTTAGAACAGCTGCTGCTGCTGCTCAAAATGCTGGACCATCAGTAACTCTTGGTTTTGTTTTGGCTGCGATTGGTTGTGCATTTGCGGGTTTGTGTTATGCTGAATTTGCTTCAATGATTCCAGTTGCTGGAAGCGCTTACACTTATAGTTATGCCACAATGGGCGAATTTATTGCTTGGATTATTGGTTGGGATTTAGTGTTGGAATATGCTGTGGGTGCGGCAACTGTGGGAATAGCTTGGAGTGAATATTTCAATAACTTATTGGAAATAGTTTTTCATAAAAAGATTCCATATGAATGGTGTCATGCACCAATGGAACACCTTAAAGACGCAAGTGGAAACATCATAAATAGCGGCATTATGAATGTGCCCGCTTTAGTAATTATTGTTTTACTTTCTCTTTTACTCATCAGAGGGACAAAGGAATCGGCATTTGTTAATGGATTAATTGTAATCACGAAAGTGGCTATAGTATTGTTGTTTATTGGTTTTGGTTGGACATACATCAATCCGGCAAATCACACACCTTATATCCCTGAAGCCACAACTTATATTGATAGTCAAAATATTGCTCATAATTTCGGAGGTTTTTGGGGGATTGTTGGTGCAGCTGGAACGGTATTTTTTGCTTTTATCGGATTTGATGCCGTGAGCACTGCTGCTCAAGAAGCTAAAAACCCAAAACGCGACATGCCAATTGGAATTCTTGGTTCATTGGTTATTTGCACAATATTATATATACTATTTGCACATGTTTTAACGGGTGTTGCTAGTGTCGATGATTTTAGAAACAATGGTAAAGAAGCTTCAGTAGCATTTGCTATCAAAACTTATATGCATGAATACACTTGGTTAGCGAATTTGGTAACAGTGGCTATTTTAGCTGGGTTTTCTTCAGTAATTTTAGTTATGCTAATGGGACAATCACGCGTGTTTTATTCCATGAGTGTTGATGGATTAGTGCCCAAATTCTTTTCTGACTTACATCCAAATTTTCGAACTCCATACAAAGCAAACCTTGTGTTTATGGTCATTTGCGGACTTTTTGCAGGTTTCATCCCTGGCGACATTGTTGGCGACATGACGTCGATTGGAACCTTATTTGCATTCGTACTTGTTTGTGCAGGAGTGTGGGTAATGCGTATTAAAGAACCAGGATTAGAACGCTCATTCAAAACACCAATGGTTCCTGTTGTTGCAACACTTGGCATTGCGTCATGTTTGTTAATGATGGCAGGATTAGGAATTACAAACTGGTTGCGTCTTTTAGGTTGGTTAGCCGTTGGTTTAGTTATCTATTTTGGCTACAGCAGGCATCATAGTAAATTAAATAAGTAATAATATCAAGGTGGCAAATGCCACCTTTTTTGTGCAAATTTCATTACCAAATTCAAATGTAAAATGCAACTTCTTTAAACCATCAATTTGAATGTCTTGCCTTTCATTAAATGCCTTTTTTTATGTAGGTTTGCCCAGCCATTGGCAGAATTTTTAATAAATAATATTTCCAATTATGACATACGACGTAATCGTAATAGGCAGCGGTCCTGGTGGCTATGTAGCTGCAATTCGTGCTTCTCAACTAGGTTTCAAAACTGCAATTGTTGAACGCGAAAATCTTGGTGGAATTTGTTTGAACTGGGGTTGTATTCCAACTAAAGCCTTATTGAAATCGGCTCAGGTTATGGAGTATGTTTCTCATGCAAAAGATTATGGTGTTGAGGTTAATGGCTTCAATGCAGACTTTGGAGGAATGGTAAAGCGCAGTCGTGGTGTTGCTGATAAAATGAGCAAGGGTATTCAGTTTTTGATGCGCAAAAATAAAATTGATGTTATCAACGGGTTTGGAAAACTTAATGCTAAAAAAGAAGTTGAAGTTATTGGCGCTGATGGCAAAACCACTACTTACCAAGCAAAATATGTTTTACTCGCAACTGGCGGTCGCGCTCGTCAACTACCTACTTTACCAATTGATGGTAAAAAAGTAATTGGCTATCGTGAGGCAATGGTGCTTCCTGAAAAGCCAAAATCTATGATTGTTGTGGGTTCTGGAGCAATTGGTGTTGAATTTGCTTATTTCTATCACAGCATTGGTACAAAAGTTACAATCGTAGAATTCATGCCGCGTATAGTGCCTGTTGAAGACGAGGATGTGAGCAAGGAATTGGAAAAAATTTACAAGAAAAAAGGCATTGATATCATGACCAATGCTTCTGTTGAAAGAGTGGACACAACTGGCAATGGAGTAAAAGCATTTGTAAAAACTCAGACTGGTGAAGTGGTACTTGAAGCAGATGTTGTTTTAAGTGCTGTTGGTGTTGTGGCGAACATTGAAAATATAGGCTTAGAAACGGCTGGAGTTGCTACTGACAAAGGTAAAGTTGTAGTTGATGCTTATTACAAAACAAATGTTGATGGTGTTTATGCAATTGGAGATATCACAGCTGGTCAAGCATTAGCTCACGTTGCATCGAAAGAAGCAATTATTTGTATTGAAGCGATTGCACACAAAGAAGGAAAATATCACCACATGCCAGAACCATTGGATTATGGCAATGTTCCTGGTTGTACTTATTGCTCTCCTGAAATTGCTTCAGTGGGCATGACTGAAAAACAAGCTCGCGAAGCTGGTTATGAAGTTAAAGTTGGTAAGTTCCCATTCTCCGCATCTGGTAAAGCAAGTGCGGCAGGAGCAATGGAAGGATTTATCAAAGTAATTTTCGATGCGAAATATGGTGAGTGGCTAGGAACACATATGATTGGAGCTAACGTTACTGAAATGATAGCACAAACTGTTACTGCAAGAAAATTAGAAACAACATGGCAAGAAGTGCTTGACAGCATTCATCCTCACCCAACAATGAGCGAAGGTGTTAAAGATGCTATCGAAGTAGCACTTGGTGAAGCAATTCACTTATAGTATTATTTCAAATTAATACAAGAAGCCGCTTTCATCAAGGCGGCTTCTTTATTTTGAAACGTAAATTGAAATTTAAAACCAATTATAGTAATACTGAGGCAATGCTTATTTTTACATCTCAAGGAAGCAAGAAACCATGCGCCAAATCAGTGCGGTAATTATTACACTCAACGAAGAAAAAAATCTTGAACGATGCTTGCAAGCTTTGCAAAATGTCGTTGCTGAAATCATCGTTGTTGATAGTGGTTCAACTGACCGCACTCAAGAAATTGCAGGAAAATTTAAGGCAAAATTTATCACTCAACCTTTTTTGGGCTATGTGGCTCAAAAAAACTTTGCAACGCAACAAGCCAGTCATGATTGGGTTTTGAATGTAGATGCCGATGAAGTGCTTTCTGCTGAATTGCAACAATCAATTCAAAAATTAGACGAAAGTCCAATTGAAGCTGGATTTCAACTTTCTAGATTAACGAATTATTGTGGCTCTTGGATTAAACATTCTGGCTGGTATCCAGATATAAAAACAAGGCTTTACAATAAAAAAATGGGGCAATGGGAAGGAGAACAAATCCATGAATATTGGGAACCATTCGACAAACAAAAAGCAATAGGCAAACTGAAAGGTGAACTTTTTCATTATAGTTATTATACCCTTTCTGATCATTTGATGCAAATTGAAAAATTCTCTGAAATCCTTGCTCATAGAGCCGTTCAAGCGGGACAAACAGCAAGCATAGCCAAAATTCTATTTGCTCCAATATGGAAATTCATAACTTATTATTTTATTCGATTGGGATTTTTGGATGGTTATGCAGGTTTTTTAGTTTGTAGGCTTTCGGCATTCGCCACATTGATGAAATACACAAAAATTAGACAGTACGCAAAGCAAAAAAATAGTAACGCTTGATTTCAAACCTTCAACATATCATCATCAGCCGAACTGACAGCATTGGAGACGTGGTTTTAACTTTACCACTTGCCTATTTTTTAAAGAAAAAATACCCCAATGTAAAAATTTCTTTTTTAGGAAAATCCTACACACGTTCAGTAATCGAAGCTTGTAAACATATTGATGATTTTATTCTAATCGATGATTTTTTAGCAAAAGAAAATTTGATACCAGAACCAACACAAGCCGCTATCATACACGTTTTCCCAGTTTCAAGCATAGCTAAAAGAGCAAAAGCATTAAACATAAAATGGAGAATAGGAACCACCAATCGTTTATTTCATTGGACAACATGCAACAAACTAATTAGACTAAGTAGAAAAAACTCTGAACTACACGAAGCGCAACTCAATTTTAAATTACTACAGCCGTTTGGAATTGAAGAAAACATGAGTCTAGAAACCTTAGGAAAGCATGTAGGTTTGATAAAACTTCAAACATTATCTGAAGATTTGGTTTCGTTAATTGATCCAACAAAATATTCAGTAATTCTCCATCCCAAAAGTCAAGGAAGCGCAAGAGAATGGGGTTTGAAAAACTTTATTCAATTGATTCAAATTTTAGATAAAGAAAAGTTTCAAATTTTCATTTCAGGAACAGCAAATGAAAGAGCACTTCTTGACGAACTTTTCAATGCAGTTGGTGACC
>CAZNVQ010000024.1:0-13066 GCA_964576425.1 uncultured Flavipsychrobacter sp.
ATTTCAGACAGAAACGATATGAAATCAATTGCTTACATTATTAGCGAGCATTTTCTTTTAGGCATAATGACTGAAAAAGGGATACAACTTTATCAACAATACAAAGAAGAATACTTAAAGCAGACAACAACAATATGAAACAATCGACATGGAAATTGATTGGTTTGGCACTTGTTTGGCTCAATCAGGTCACAACAACTGCACAAGAATCAAATCAAGAAAATGCTAAAATGCTTTCTTTGAAAGAAGCAACTAGCTATGCATTGCAGCATCACAACAATGCTAAAAATGCAAGACTTGACGTGCTCATTCAAGAAGCGATAAACGCAGAGGTCACTGCAAATGCATTGCCTCGAATCAACGGCAAGTCAGAATTCATCAAATATTTTGATGCTCCGAAATCATTTATTCCAGGTGAATTTTTCCAAAAACCAGGAACCTTTCAAGCTGTTCAATTTACACCAAATTACACAAGCAATCTTGGAATTAGTGGTAATCAAATTTTGTTTGACGGAAGTGTGTTTGTGGCATTGCAAGGAAGGAAAACAATTCTTGACTTAATGACTCAAAAGGCAAATCTAACAGAAGAAGAAATACGCTACAATGTTCAGAAAGCTTATTACTCTTTGGTTATAGCTCAAAAACAATTTCAAATTGTGAAAGGATCATTAGCCAACCTTAGAAAAATGGCTCAAGAGCAATTAGCAATTTACGATCAAGGCTTTATTGAGAAAATTGACATCGATCGTTCAAATATTACAATCAACAATCTAGCTGCGGATAGTTTAAGTATATCTAATTTACTTTCGGTAAGTGAACAATTGTTGAAGTTCAATATGGGCATGGAAATGAAAACACCAATAATACTCATTGACACAGCTCTTGACCAACACCTTGTTGAAGCTATGAGTCTTGCCAATCAAGAGCAAGTGAACAATAGAACTGAAATGAGTTTGATGCAAACCCAATTGAAACTTAATGAATATAACCTAATAAGATATCAACTTTCTAGAATTCCATCTCTGATTGCTTTTGGTAATATGGGCTATAACTATGCATCAAATGATTTCAAAGCAATGTTCAATTCTCAATACATATGGAGTTCATTTGCAGGTTTGCAATTGAATATTCCAATATTTAATGGATTGTTAGTGAGAAACCAAATTAAAGAAGCACAGCTAAATATTACTAAATCTAAGAACAGTATTGAAGGACTTCAATTAGCCATAGATTTCGAAACCCAAGCTGCAAAAACTGCTTTGAAAAATTCACTTTTACAAGCTGAAAGCCAAAAAAGAAATCTTGCACTTTCTAATTCCGTTCTTGATTTAGCTGAAAAGAAATACAAAGAAGGTGTTGGAAGTAGCTTAGAAGTTACGCAAGCACAAACAGAACATCTCAGAACTCAAAGTAATTATTTTAACGCTCTGCTCAACGTGATTAATGCTGAAGCAGATTACATCAAAGCTCAAGGAAATTTTAAAAACTAAGAACCAATAAATAAGATGAAAAACACACTATATTATATCTCTTTCGCACTGTTTTTAGTCGCTTGTGGACAAAAAACAACTGATAAAAATCAAGAACTTTTAGAGCTTAAAAAACAGAAAGCTGCACTTGATTTAAAAATTGCTACACTCGAAGAAGAAGCTAGTAAAAACGATACGAGCAAAGCAACTGCTGTTTCAATTTACAACTTAAATCTTCAAGATTTTAATTCCTTTGTTGATGTGCAAGCTGAAATCACAGGAGAGGAAAATGTTATGGCAGTTCCTCAAACCATGCAACCTGCAGTTGTAAAAGAAATCTTAGTTACCCCTGGTATGAATGTGAAAAAAGGACAAGTGCTTGCAACTCTTGATGCTGCTACCATTGACCAACAAATTCAAGGTGTTGATGCGCAATTAATTTTAGCAAAACAATTATATGAAAAACAACAAAAATTGTTTGCTCAAAACATTGGTTCACAAGTTCAATTGTTGCAGTTAAAAACTCAATATGAAGCAACAGAGAGTAACAAAAAAGCATTGATTGCGATGAAAAGTCAATTCAAAATATTTTCTCCAATCAATGGTGTTGTGGACATGGTAAACCTTAAAGTTGGTGATGTTGCCAGTGCAGCATCTGGACAAGCTAAAATGGGTATTCGAGTAGTAAGCAAAGACAAATTGAAAAGCGTAGCCATTTTAGGTGAAAACTATGTCGGTAAAGTAAATCAAGGCGATGTAGTTGAACTTATATTCCCTGATTTAAACGACTCTATCAAAACAACAGTTAGCTATGTTTCACAAGCTATTGATCCTATTACAAGAGCATTTAACGTGGAAGTAAAATTAGCAAACAATAACAAGTTGAGACCTAATATGAGTTGTAAAATGAAGATTACCAATTACACCAAGAAGAATTCAATTTGTATTCCAGTAGCAGCTATTCAAAATACTTCTGAAGGCTCCCTAGTCTATGTTGCAGAAGGAAATGTTGCAAAAGCTACTTTAATCAAAACAGGCAAAAATGCCAATGGCAGTGTTGAAGTTCTTGATGGTCTGAAAGAAGGTCAAAAATTAATTGTTGCAGGTTTTGAAGACCTTGAGAACAATGAACGAATCACTATAAAATAACACCTCTTTATTATTTTCATATGAAAGATACTTTCAAAGAATTTAAACCATCCAGCTGGTCTATTGATAATAGAACAGCGATATACATCATTACTATCATCATTACGCTTGCTGGTTTGATGACTTATTTGAATTTGCCGAAGGAGAGTTTTCCTGAAATCAAAATTCCACAAATCATAGTTCAAACTTTCAATCCAGGAACCTCTCCAGAAAACATGGAAAACCTGGTAACTAAGCCTATTGAAAAGCAAGTAAAAAATCTTACTGGTGTAAAAAAAGTAACAAGCAATTCGTTTCAAGATTTCTCAGTAGTTATTGTTGAATTCAATACGGACATTAAAGTTGATAAAGCAAAAGAAGATGTAAAAAATGCTGTTGATAAGGCGAGAATGGATTTACCTCAAAACTTGCCAAACGAACCTGAAGTAAAAGACATTGATTTGAGCGAATTGCCCATATTATATGTAAATATTTCTGGTAATTACGACCTCAACAGATTGAAAAAATATGCAGATAAAATTCAGGATAAAATTGAAGGACTAAAAGAAATCAAACGTGTTGATATGGTCGGCGCATTGGAGCGTGAAATACAAATCAACATTGACTTATTTCAAATGCAAGCCGCAGGATTGACCTTTGATGATATCGACAGAGCTGTTGCTGCCGAGAATATTTCAGCTACTGCGGGTCAGGTTTCAATGAACAATCAAAAAAGAATTTTAAGCATCAAGAATGAATTTAAAACTGCTGAGCAAATCGGAAATGTGATTGTAAGAAACCCAAGAGGAGGGGCAATCTATTTAAGAGATATAGCAGAAATCAAAGATAGTTTTGAAGAACAAAAAAGTTTTGCTCGCCTTAATGGAGAGAATGTGATTACACTCAATGTGATTAAAGCCTCTGGTAAAAATCTAATTGAAGCTTCCGATAAAATTATGGATTTGCTTTCCATAATGGAAAAAGAAGAGTTACCTAAAGATTTGCACATTGTAATTACTGGTGATCAAAGCGAAAGAACAAGAACTACAGTTCATGATTTAGTAAACACCATCATCATTGGTTTCATTTTAGTAACCTTCATTTTGATGTTTTTCATGGGTGTCACCAATGCATTGTTTGTGGCAATGTCTGTTCCATTGTCTTGTGCCATTGCATTCTTGGTTATGCCTGGGATTGGTTTCACACTTAATATGATTGTATTATTTTCATTCCTTTTGGCACTAGGTATTGTGGTTGATGATGCAATTGTAGTCATTGAAAATACACACAGAATTTATGACAACGGAAAAGTGCCCATAAAGAAAGCCGCAAAAATGGCTGCAGGTGAGGTTTTCCTTCCTGTATTGACCGGAACTTTGACAACGCTTATTCCATTTATCCCTCTGGCATTTTGGAATAGTGTGATTGGAGAGTTCATGTTCTTTCTGCCAATAACACTTATCATTACTTTAGTTGCTTCTTTATTGGTAGCATATATTATCAACCCTGTTTTTGCGGTAGATTTCATGAAACCACATGAACATAACACAGGCAAAAAACCTTGGAGTAAAAGAGATAAAATTGTACTCATAGTTTTTTTAGCACTTATTGCAATCAGCTACTTGGCTCAATCATGGGGTTTCGGAAACTTCCTCATATTAATTTACTTGTTCATCCTTGCTGAGCGTTTTATTTTCTCTAAGTGGATTGAATCTTTCCAAACCAAAACATGGCCTAAATTTCAAAATTGGTATACAAAATGGTTGAAAATTTCATTAGCACATCCAGGAAAAGTTGTGCTCATCACTTTTGGCTTACTAATATCTGCTATTGTACTTCTTGCTGTTAGAGGTGAGGCACCTGTTTTCTTCCCCAATCAGCAACCCAACTTCACTTATGTTTACCTCAACATGCCTGTTGGTACCGATCAAGCCTATACTAATCATGTGTTAGCAAAGCTAGAAGAGCGTGTTAACGAAGCGCTTATTGATAAAGACGGTAAAAGAACGCCTGTTGTGAAATCAGTAATTTCAAACGTCACAATTGGTGCTGTTGACCCAAACAGTGGTGAGGTCGGTGAGTTTCCAAACAAAGGAAAGATAACCGTTGCCTATGTAGAATTTTCTCAAAGAAATGGTCAATCAACATTTGACTACATGGAAAAAATTCGTGCTGCGGTGAAAGATATTCCTGGCGCGGTTGTAACTGTGGATAAAGAACAAGGAGGACCGCCATTGCCAAAGCCTATTGTTGTTGAAATTTCTGGAGATAATTTAGATTCATTAGTTGCTACTTCTGAAAATCTAAAGCACTTTTTAGAAAAGAAAAACATTGCTGGTGTTGAAGAATTGCGTTCCGATTTCCAAGCTAGAAATCCTGAAATCATTTTCAATATTGATAGAGAGAAAATGAATAAAGAAGGTATTCACACTTATGCTGTGGTGAATAGTTTGAGAACGGCTGTTTTTGGAAAAGAGATTTCTCGTTTCAGGGATCAAAATGAAGATTATAAAATAACACTTCGTTTGAAAAAAGATCAAAGAGAAAACATTGAAGCCGTGAGAAATATGCCAATTGTTTATATGGATATGGCAACAGGTGTGGTTAGAAGAATTCCGATTAGTGCTTTTGCTGATATTCAATACAACACTACTTACGGAGGCATCAAGCGTTTGAATCAAAAAAGAATCATCACACTTTCATCGAATGTGCTCACAGGTTTCAATCCAAATGAAGTAGTAGCTGCAATGAAAAGAGAAATTAGCAATTTCAAAGCATCACCTGGAATTGAAATCAAGATGGGTGGACAACAAGAAGAAATGGCTGAAACCATGGGATTCTTAGGAGGCGCATTTTCAATATCTATAGCTTTGATATTCTTATTGCTCGTAATTCAATTCAACTCATTTAGCAAAACAGTAATCATTTTAAGTGAAGTCATATTCTCCATTATTGGGGTTATGTTAGGTGTTGGTATTTTTAAAACAAGCTTTTCCATTGCCATTTCAGGAATTGGTATTGTTGCGCTTGCAGGAATTGTGGTAAGAAATGGTATTCTCTTAGTCGAATTCATGGATCTCATGTTAAGTCAAGGCATGAAACCTTATGATGCTATTGTTGAAGCAGGACGTACTAGAATGACACCAGTGTTGCTCACTGCAACAGCAGCTATTCTTGGACTTATACCGCTTGCTGTAGGCTTGAATATTGATTTTGGTACATTATTGACAGAGCTTAATCCTCATATTTTCTTAGGTGGTGATAGTGCCGATTTTTGGGCTCCACTTGCATGGACAATGATATACGGGCTTGGATTTGCAACTTTCCTAACCTTAATTTTAGTTCCTGTAATGATGCTCTTAAGCTTCCAATTTAAAGATTGGGTGAAAAAGAAAACAAAATCACTATTAAACTAAATATATCTTTTTGAATTAGAAATAGAGCGATATTCTACATCGCTCTATTTTTTTTATGATTACTTTTGAAACTCAAGAAATGACAATTGATGAAAGCAATGATTTTTGCTGCCGGTCTTGGTACTAGGCTGAAACCTTTTACGGACAAACATCCTAAAGCTTTGGCAACAGTAAATGACAAAACATTATTAGAACATGCAATTGTGTATCTTCAAAAATTTGGCATTAATGATATTGTTGTTAATGTACATCATTTTGCAGACCAAATTGAACAAGTGATTGTTGACAACAATGGTTTTGGAAGTTGGGTAACCATATCTGACGAAAGAGCTGCTGTTTTGGAAACTGGCGGTGGGCTTAAGTTTGCAGCACCTCATTTTGAAGATGAGAAAGACATTGTGGTGATGAATGTTGATGTGCTCACCAATCTTGATTTGTCTAAATTGATTGCGTACCATCAGGAAGGCAAACAGCTTGCAACTCTTGCAGTTATGGACAGATCTTCATCTAGAAAATTATTATTCAATCAAGAAATGAATTTATGTGGTTGGCAGAATTTGAACAATCAAGAAACTAAAATTTCACGTGAGTGTAAACAATGTCATTCTTTCGCTTTCAGTGGTATCCAAATAATCTCAACTCAAATGCTTAACATGCCATTCGAAGGAAAATTTTCCATCATTGATGTTTATTTGCATTATGCCAAAAACGAGATTATAAAAGGCTTTGACCATACAGGAAATATTTTCATTGACGTTGGCAAGCCTGAAAGCTTAGCCCAAGCTGCTTATTTATTTGACTAATCTTCAGCTTCTGAGGCATCTTCTATTTCATGAAAATCAGACCAATGTCTTCTTTGCTTTTTAGTTGGTTTTCCTGTTTTGCTCTGTCTTTTTCCTGTATAAAAACTTTCAGTCATTCTGTTGTCAACCTTATCTTCTTCGGAAGTTAAATCAACATAATATTTAATAGCTTCCTCATAACCCATTCTTTGTCCAAGCAATCCGACCACTTCAATTGTCCACTTTCTAGCACTCGTTCGAATATCATATTTTTCACCAATTGAAACGGTTTTGGAGGGCTTCACGTTCACACCATTCCATTTCACTTTGCCTTCTTCAATGGCATCGGTGGCTTGACTTCTTGTTTTAAAAATCCTAATCGACCACAAATATTTATCTAACCTCAATTTTTCTACTTGCTTCATGCTGTGCTTTTAGCCTAAAATCTGTCGTAATTTCGGAATTCTTTCTGATTCTAGGTTTTGGGTTTTGTACTTTTACCTTTTTAAATATGACACATAATATTATTTTATTTGCTTCGGGCAAAGGCAGCAATGTAGCGGCGATATTAGATTATTTTAAAAACCGAACTGATATCAACATTTCATTGATTGTATCGAATAAAAAAGATGCAGGCGTCCTTTCAATTGCTGAAAATAATAATATTAAAAAAATCGTTGTCAAAAGGGAAGAGTTTCAATCCATTGATTTTTTAGAAACTTTGAAAAGCTATCAACCAAGTTTACTCATTTTGGCTGGTTTTCTCTGGAAAATTCCTGAAACTTTAGTAAAAGCTTTTCCAAATCAAATTATTAATATTCACCCTTCGTTATTACCAGAATTTGGTGGAAAAGGAATGTATGGTCATTTTGTTCATGAAGCGGTGATTCAAGCCAAAAGAAAAGAAAGCGGCATTACTATACACTATGTCAATGAAATTTATGACAATGGCGCTATAATTGTTCAAGCAAGATGCTCGATTTTAGAGTATTACACACCAAATGATTTGGCAAATTCTATACATAAATTGGAACATTATTTTTTTCCAAGAACTATAGAATATTTATTAAATCAATTCAATAGTGTAAATTGATTTTTTTAAAATACAATTAATTTTTTTAAAATTCGTTTTAGATTCCCGAATGCATAAAAAAAATATGACAAAAATAAAGCAGCTATCAACCGTACTCATTTTTTTGTTTTTTTCTTTAAAATTGGTTGCGCAACAACAACCAATTGGCTATTGGAAAGCACATCTTCCAAACAACAATGCTATTGCGGCTGGTACCGACGGATACACCATTTTTGCAGGGTCTGAACAAAGTTTTTACACTTATTACATAGCGAATGATGAAATATTTGATTATAGCAAGGTTGAAGGCATGTCGGATATTGGAGTGAACTTAGTAGCTTTTGACCCTCTGACAGGTTATGCAATAATCGTTTATAACAACACCAATATTGACCTTTTCAAGAATGAAACATTTTTTAATATACCTGATATAAAATTAAAATCAATTACTGGAACAAAGCGCATCAATCAAGTTTTTGTTGAAAATGGGTTGGCTTATTTAAGCACAAGTTTTGGCATTGTTGTGGTGAATTTGGTCAAAAAAGAGATTAAAGAGACTTATAATTTCATGAGCAATAATCAATCAATTGAAATTAAATCAGTTTGTACAAATGAGAATTTTATTTATGCTGTTACAGCTAAAGGAATTTTCAAAACCACAAAATCAAATCCAAATCTTCAAGCTTTCAGTTCATGGACTTCAATTTCAACACAAACAAATTTCATAACAATAACTAATGGTTTTGGCAATCTTTTAGTGACCACAACTGATAGTGTTTATGAACTGCAATCCGATGTGTTGACCTTTCGATACAAAAGCCCTTGGACGATTACGAATTTGAATAAAATTCAATATAATTTATATATCAATGAGTTTCGACCAGCAAACTATAATGGGGTTATTAAAATTGTGAATGAGAATTTCATTCCAATTGACTCTTTTCAAACTTCTGGTCGCCCAGCGAATACGATGCGCACCAAAGATGGTGCAATTTGGGTGGCAGATGCTTATTATGGATTAGCAAAAAGAAATGGTGAAAATTCATTTTGGAATATCAAGCGGCCTGAAGGACCAGCTTCATATGGTGCATTTGATATTATGCCTTATAATGGCGAAGTTTGGGTAGCTCATGGTGGCTTCAACGATGCTTGGACTTATATTTATAACCATGCTGGTATGTCTCAATTGAAAGATGGAAAATGGAAAATTTATAATGAACTCACGACTCCAAGTTTATTAAATACAACAGATTTTATCAGCATAGCAAAAGACCCAAACAATGGAACAATTTACGCTGGTTCGTACAGAAGTGGTTTGTTCGAGTTAAAAACAGATGGCACTAATCAAGTTATTAAATGGGGTGTGTTGGAACCAACTATTGGCGATACTTCCAATTATCGAGTTTCTGGCTTGTGCTTTGATGCTAATGGCAATCTTTGGTTTACGATGGCGGGTGCTCCAAATGAATTGATGGTGCGCAAAACTGACGGAACATTTTTGAAATTTTCAGGAGCTGCAAGTGGCGTCTATGCTGCATTTCCCGTTGTGGACGATTATAATCAAAAATGGTATGTTGTTCCGTCATTTGGTCTTGCAGTTTACAATGATAATTACACTATTGATAATAAAAATGATGATCAATTTGCCAAATTTTCAACCTCATCTATAAGCAGCACAATAAATGTATTAGTAAAGGATAAAGATGGCTCATTATGGTTTGGCACTTCAGACGGAATAGGCGTCATTTATTGTCCAGGACAGATGCTTCAAGGTAGTTGTAAAATTGATCGACCGATAGTTCAATATGATCAGTTTGCTGGTTATTTATTTCAAAATGAAAATGTAAAAGCTTTGGCTGTAGATGGCGCTAATCGCAAATGGGTTGGAACAGCAAATGGGGTTTGGCTCATTAGTGCAAACGGTGATAAAATTATTTACCGATTCACTTCTGATAATAGTCCACTACCTTCAAACGTTATTCAAAAAATTTCTATTGATCCCGTGACAGGCGATGTTTATTTTGGAACTACTCAAGGCATCGTTTCTTTCAGAGGAACAGCAACGGAAGGAGGAACAACTAATACTAACGTAAAAACCTTTCCAAATCCTGTTCCATCAAATTACAATGGTACAATTGCTATTAATGGTTTAGTTGCCAACGGTGATGTGAAAATTACAGACATCAATGGACAATTAATTTATCGTACGCAATCCCTTGGTGGACAAGCAGTTTGGAATGGGAAAGATTATACAGGTCGTCGTCCGCAATCAGGTGTATATTTAATTTTTGTAACAAATGCTGATGGCAGCGAAACATATGCTGGAAAGTTAGTTTTCATGGAATAATTTTTATGTGGCAACAAACATCAGCAATAGTGCTGCGCTCCCTAAAGTATGGAGAGACAAGTGTTATCACTACATTGTTCACTGAAAAAATGGGCGTTCAAACCTATATTATCAAAGGCATTAGGAAAACGAGTGCAAAAAAAAACAACATTGGTTTATTTCAACCCTGTACTTTATTAAATACTGTAGCTCCTTCACAAATAAAAAATATTCAGTTTTTGAAAGAGTATGAATTGGCTTATCCTTACATGGATTTGCAACAAGAAATTATCAAAAATGCTATTGCTCTTTTTTCAGTTGAACTCTTGTATAAGCTATTGCCCGAACATGCTCCACAAGAAGAATTATTTCAGTTCTGTTTTCATTATTTTAAAGAATTGGATAAAAAGCCAAGAGCATCTGTCGCTAATTATCCTATTTTCTTTCTATTTCAATGTGGGAATATTTTGGGCTATGAGTTGAAAGGAGATTATTCAGAAAACACGCCTTATCTCAATATTTCAGATGGTGGATTTAGTTCCATACCACCTCAGAATCCACCTTATTTAAGTCAAGAAGAATGTTCATTTTTTTCAAGGCTTTATCATATATCAACATGGGAAGAATCTGAGAACTTCAAAATTGACGCTAAGTTTAGATATGCCATCATCGATTGGTATTTAGCATTTTTAAAAGTGTATTGCGAGCATTTAGGAAGTATCAAATCATTGAGTTTATTACGAACAATATTGCATTAATATAACTAGGCTACCCATCACGAGTAGCCTAGTTGAATTTTAATTAATTGGAATGAAATATTATTGTTTCATCAATTTAACTGATTGGAGCAATTTACCTTCTTCGCTTATTAGCTGTAGTAAATACATGCCAGATGGCTGTTCGCTAAGGTTTATTTCTTGAGCATTTTTGATGTTCATGATCAATTTACCTTGTATATCTCTAACAACGGCATTTACAACTTGGCTGCTCTCAATAAAGAATAGTCCACTTGAAGGATTTGGATATATAACTACATTAGATTGCATGTCATCTACACTAGAAATTACAGCGACATTCTCTTCTTTCATGCTTCTGTTCAAGTTAATGGTCAATGTAGTATCAGGAGAAGTTGCAACACAACCTTTAGAATTTGTGAAAGTCAAACTATAGCTGCCTGAAGTTGTAGCAATATAAATTTTTGCCGTTGCACCAGGAATTGGACTTCCATTTAAGTTCCATTGGAATGAACCGTTGTTAGTTGAAGACAATTTTCTAGCACCAGTACTAACAACAGTATTTATGTTGAAATTAGGCGTTGGTAGTGGGTTGACTTTTACGGTTTTTGTTCCAGAATATCCAGAAATACATCCAAAAGTATCTACAACTGCTACTTTATAGGAACCATTTGCATTAGTTGAATAAGTATTAGTTGTTGCACCTGGAATTACCACATTTGATAATTTCCAAATGTAGCTACTATATCCTGAAGGAGCTGACATTGTTAACGTATCACCTGCACAAATTTGAACATTTGCAGGAGTAATACTTGGTGTTGCTGGTGAATTCTGAATATTCAAAGTAATGGGTTGAGAAATTGAATTACCACACTGAGCATCTGTGAAAAACACTGTGTACGTTCCTGCTTTGTTCACAACAAGAGTAGAAGCAGTTTTGCCTTTCATGGTTGCACCATTCTTTTTCCATTTGTAGTTTGTACCTGCAGGTGCTATCAATGTGACGCTTGAACCTTTACATATGACCGAGTTTAATGAAGTCAATACAAATTGTTTTATGTTTACATTAACTGAAGCCGATGCTGAACAACCATTTACATCTGTTCCTATTACAGTATATGTGCCATTAGCTGTTGGTGTAAATGGTGCGCCATTGACAATACCATTATTCCATGTGTAGGTTAAACCACCTGATCCTGTCAACACAACTGGAGTATTAGGACAAACAAGCATGCTTGTACCTGCTGATATTACTGGGTTTGAATTTATCGTTAATTCCAAAATTTCAGTATGACATCCATTGGTTACTGAATATGTACCGCTTGTTGTATAGGTTGTGTTATTTTGACTCCAAGTGTAGCTTCCACATGCAGCAATTGTAGTAGTGTTTGACGTCAACGACGCACCAGCATTTACAGTGTAATTGGCTGAAGTAGAACATGCTCCTGATGTTGCAACAATAGTATATGTACCAGGTTGTAAATTGCTAATATCTTCGGTTGATGCAATAAAATTGTTTGGTCCTGTCCATGCAAATGTTGGAGCAGGCGAACCTCCGGTAGCTGTTAGATTTATGCTACCATCATTTGTTCCTTGACAACTTTGATTGTTAATTATTGTTGAAAGTGTTGGTGCTGTACAAGCTGGAGATGCTGAAAAGCTAAATGTAGTTGTAGCAGGTCCATACCCACCATCAACCGTATACATTATTAATCTTAATATATCTCCTGAATTAACAGCTATCGACTGTGTTCCAGTTTGAGAAATTGGCCCTCCCGGAATAAATCCAGTTAATTGAATATGATTACCACTATTAATCGCATACCTTGGTATATCCCAATTAGATCCATCAAAATCGGTAGTAAAATAACTCCAATCTAAATTAACAGTGCCTGAGCTAATTATAGTTATTGAGTAAATTGTTGATCCTGGTAATCCATTATTACCTGATGTAATGGAAATAGATGTTGGGGCATTTGATACATTAACACTTCCTCCAACATTTGCTGGAATTTGTGTTAATACCCAATTACTTGGTGCAAACGCACCAGAGAATTGCCCCCTCGCAGTAATACCTGAAAAGAGAAAAACTAGCCCTAAAAGCCATTGTCGCTGTATAAAGTTTTTATTCATAAATTC
>CAZNVQ010000024.1:13166-26755 GCA_964576425.1 uncultured Flavipsychrobacter sp.
TTACTCGTTGATTCTACTATATCACATATTTTGAAGTTATAAATAAAACACATAAAATATTTATTGTCAATAATAAAATAGCTGTTATTATTTAGATTACTACAGCTATTGACCTATGAATGTCGATGCTTAAAATTCTATACAAACATTCTTGGGCTCTGTGAAAAATCTCATAGATTCCCAACCTCCCTCTCGACCAACTCCAGAATTTTTAAAACCTCCAAAAGGTGTTCTCAAATCGCGCAACAACCAACAATTCACCCATATGATGCCACTATTCACTTTGGCAGCCATTAGATTGGCTCTTGTCACATCTTGAGTCCAAATTGTTGCACTCAATCCATATTCCGAAGTATTAGACAATGCTAACGCTTCTTCTTCTGTTGAAAAAGATTGGAGCGTAACCACTGGTCCAAAAATCTCTTCCATATTTGTGCGACAATTAGCACCTAAACCTTCGATCACTGTTGGAGCAATAAAAAATCCATCAGTACATCGTCCTTCCACAGTCACCGCTTCGCCACCTGTTAATATTTTTCCACCTTCTTCTTTTGCCAATGCAATGCAGCTCATCACTTTGTCAAAATGCATTTTACTCACCACAGCACCTTGTTTTGTTGTTTCTTCCAAAGGATCTCCATTGGTCATTTTTTTGACCTTTGCCACAAACTCCTCTTTGAATTTATCATAAATACTTTCATGAATTAAAATTCTACTGCCACACAAACAAATTTGACCTTGGTTAGCAAAAGAACTTTGCAAGGTCGTACGCATCATTTTCTCCCAATCGCAATCAGGAAAAATGATATTTGGATTTTTTCCACCTAATTCCAAAGAGATTTTCTTGAACATAGGTGCCGCAACAGCTGCAATTTCTTTTCCTGCTCTTGTGCTTCCTGTGAAAGATATAGCTTTTATTAAAGGATGTTTTACAATGGCACTGCCACAATTTGGACCATTACCATGAACTATATTTAAAACGCCATCGGGCAAGCCTGCTTCTTTGCAAATCAAGGATAACAAATAGCCTGTCATGGGTGTCACTTCACTTGGTTTCGCAATAACACAATTGCCTGCAGCCAATGCTGGTGCTATCTTCCAAGTAAAAAGATATAAAGGTAAATTCCAAGGTGAAATGCAACCAACAATTCCTACAGGCTGACGAAGCGTGTAGTTGATTGCCTTGTCTTCCATGTGATGACTTTCGGTGCTGAAATGCATCAATCCGGTTGCAAAAAATCTGAAGTTTGACGACGCTCTTGGAATATCTACCTTCTTACTCAACCACAACGGCTTCCCATTGTCATTAGTTTCTGCAAGCGCCAAAGCATCCAAATTTTCATCAATTAACTCAGCAATTTTATTAAGCACCTTAAATCTTTGTTCAGCTGCTGTTGTGCTCCAAGCTGGCAAAGCCTTCGACGCCGCTTGCACAGCCATTTCCACGTCTGCTTCTGTGCTATCAGGAGTATGACTATATACTTTTCCAGTTGCTGGATTAATATTCTCTGTATACAAACCATTTAATGGAGTTACGAATTGACCATCAATATAATTAGCAATTTGTGCAGGTGCTTGAAGATTCATGCTACAAAAATAAGCATTGCTACAAGGAAAGTAAACATCTATTCCAACTGTTTGAAATATATTGGTATAAGAGAATCCCATGAACAGTTTTACCACTTAGGAGCAATTGTCCGCCTATCTTTGCAGCTTGACGCACATTAAAAAAACCACTATGAACCAATTACTTCTTTTTCAACTTTTGGGTAAAGAAGTTCCAATTGTAAGCAGTCAATCTTTGTTCAACAATCAATTAGTCGTTGCTTGGCAACTTGTTGTTGAAAATACCACCGATCATCAGCCCGAGGAGCAATGTCATCTTTTTGTTCAGCATAACAATAATCAACCAACAGTTGAAATATTATATGTTCAATTGGGCAAACAACAACATCAAAGGAAAATATTTTGGCTTCAATTTCAGTTGCAATCTGTTGTACTTTTTACGGAAAAAACTTTTTGGAATCAACCGCCTTTTGACGGTTTGTATTCTAGTGATTATGATATAAATTTTTGTTCCAAAACCAAACAATTGATTAATGAGCTTACAGAAAATCGACAAGCTTTCAGACCGTTAATTGAACAATTGAACGACGTAGAAATCAGCGTTCAATTATTACGCAAAGCAGTGGAACATCTCATTGTTCCATTTGAAATTTGCCCTGTTCCTGCCTGTCGATTTTTGGCACATGATTCCGAACGTGAAAAAATTATTGCAGCTATTGAACTAGTAACGGCAACAATCGACCAACCTTTGACAATAAAAGAATTGAGTAGAAAAGTGGCTATGAACGAATGTTATTTAAAAAAAGGATTTAAGACTGTTACTGGAAAAACCATCAACGAATATCAACAACATTTACGCATTTCGAAAGCAAAAGAATTGCTACAGCAGCAAGGACAAACAGTTTCGGATGTGGCTATTTCACTGGGTTATAGCAGTATTTCGCATTTCAGCACTGCATTCAAAAAAGCAACGGGCATGAAACCTTGTGAGTTGCTGGCATAACCAATCTTTAATTTTCCTATTAAATTAACTTCTTTAAAAATGGCAATTGAGATAGGTTTTGTTTTTCTGATTTGAATAAATAAAAGAGGAAAGCCAACATCAAAATTGTAGCTGAACTAAATTGAATTATTTTATTGTCAACAAACTGAACAAGAGAATATTGTACACCATAAACGAATAACATCACACCAAAAATGGTAATTAATTTTTTAGTTTCATAGGGCACAGGATAGACCTTTTGTCCCCAAAAGTAAGAGAGTGTCATCATACTAGCATAACAGGCTAAAGTTGCCCAAGCACAAGCCAAATAGCCAAAATGAGGGATGAATAAGAAGTTGATAATAAACGTTACCGCAGCACCAATAAAAGTGATACTCATTCCTGCTGTTGTTTTGTTAGCTAGTTTATACCAAATTGACAAATTGTAATAAACGCCTAAACTCATATTAGCTACCAACAAAATGGGAACAACTTGCAAGCCAGTCCACATTTTTGCAGCAATAAAATGTTTCCAAATATCCAGATACAACATTACCACTAAAAACATAATGCAGATGGTCATCACAAAATAGTTCATCACTTTGGCATAAGTAATTGGTGCTGATTCGCCCTTTGCTTGTTGAAAAAAATAAGGTTCTGCGCCCATCTTAAATGCTTGAACAAACAAAGTGATAAGAATAGATAATTTATAACAAGCCGCATATATTCCAACCTGTACTTTGGCTTCGTAGGCAGACGAAACAGGTGCCCACCAACCCAACATTATTCTATCAAATGTTTCATTCACCATTCCGCCAAAACCTGCCACCATTATGGGTAAGGAGTAAAGCATGATTTTTTTCCACAACTTTTTATCAACAGAAAATTGAAAGGAAAAAAACTGAGGAGCTAGTAAAATAAAAGTGAAGGCAGATTGTAATAAGTTGGCAATAATATAGTAGCCTGCGCCCAAGTTAGGATTATACCATTTTGCCCAAACAGACGTCGGTTGTTGTTGTGCCAATTTCGGCAATAAAGAATAAAAGAAAAGCACACAAGCAATGTTGAATAAAATACCAACCACACGAATGAATGCATATTTTCGAGGTTTATTTTCTGCCCGAAGTTTGGCAAATGGTATTGTGGTTAAAGTGTCGAGTGCAATCACACCAATTGCCCAAGTGATAAACTCAGGATGGTCTTCCAAACGCAACAACTCCACGAAATATCCTTTGCTCCAAAATAAGATGAGTGAAAGGAAAATGGTTGATATTAATATGGAAACACTGATGGTATTGAATACTTTTTTATCGTCTTCCTCTTTGTTGCTAAACCTAAAAAATGCAGTCTCCAAACCGTAAGTAAACAATACATTTAAAAACGGAATGTAGGAATACACCATGTTCATCTCGCCATAAGTTGCCGTAGCTAAAATGGTGGTTAAATAGGGCGTCAACAAATAGTTTAAAAAACGAGCAAATATTGAACTGACGCCATACCACATTGTATTTTCTGCAAGTTTTTTAATTGACGGCAAGAGCTTTATTTTTTAATGTTTTTATTTTTAATTGATTGTACCAATCCTCAAATTCTTTTTTAGAGATACCTAGTGTTTGTAAGTTTTTGCAATATGATCAACTGGAATATCTTTATGATTCAAACGCACAATGACTGGCATTGACAATTGTCCTGATGAATGGTCTTTAGGAAAATTAAACTTTGTGGGCTTCCTTTACCTCCTGATGAAATCAAGCCTAAATGTTTGAGAAATGCCAAAAAGACCTCGACTGGAATTGCTTTAACGCCCATTTTTCACAACTAAACTGGGACACAAAATGTTTCACTAAACTTTTGCTGTAATAAGTTTGGAACTTGAGTTATTTCAGTTTTATTAACATTAGGTGGTTTAAATTCAAATTGTGGCAATTTGCGCAAGGTCCATCCAAGATCAAGTAGCGCCTTCTCTAACATTTGACGCTCCGTTATGTCTTCTATGAAAAGTTCCATTACTTCATGAAATGCTTCCTTAGTTTCTTCAACAGTTTCACCAAATGTAGACAAGTTCAATGCTGGACACACAGCAACGTAATAATCCTCGCTTTTGGTCAAAAAGACCTCGACGCCAACTTCAACTGTTTTGCCACTATTTTTTAAAAAATTTCCCATTGATTTAATCTTGCCTTCATTCAAAGATAAGTATAAATTCCATATATCGATTACCTATTCAATAATCCAAGTCTCTTTTCCTTCCAATAGTTTATCTAAATTACCTTTGCCTTTTGAAGCCAAAACCTCTTCTAATTGAAGGTTCATCGCATCTTCATAAGTAGCGCGCTCTGTAGCATAAAACACACCAAATGGTCTTGGCATATGCCCTTCCACACTTGGGTCATCAAATAATCTTGTCAGAATTTGTGCTTTGAAAAAATCTTTTTCATCATGCACCCACAAATCATCAACACTGAATCCAGCATTCAAATCCACAACTTGCGGTTTGTAGCCATCGAGGCGAATGCCTTTATCTTTTTGTGCTCCAAAAATCAAGGGTTGACCTTGTTCTAAAAACAAAACCTCTTGCGCTTTTGAGCCTTTCTCGGTGAAAATTTCAAAAGCACTATCATTAAATATATTACAATTTTGATATATCTCAAGCAAAGATGCTCCATGATGTCCGTGCGAACGTAACAGCATTTGTTGCAAATGTTTAGGGTCGCGGTCCATGCTGCGAGCAATGAAGCTAGCATCTGCTCCCATAGCCAATGCCAACGGATTGAATGGATGATCCAAAGAACCCATAGGCGTGGATTTCGTGATTTTATTCACTTCAGACGTTGGGGAATATTGCCCTTTAGTCAAACCATAAATTTGATTGTTGAATAATAAAATGTTGACATCAAAATTGCGGCGCAACAAGTGAATCGTATGATTGCCACCAATGCTCAAACTGTCGCCATCACCGGTCACAATCCATACGCTGAGTTCTGGTCTTGTGGCTTTCAATCCTGACGCAATAGCCGTTGCTCTTCCATGAATGGAGTGCATGCCATAAGTATTCATGTAATAAGGAAAGCGGGAACTGCATCCGATTCCTGAAATGATGACTATGTTTTCACGAGCAATGCCCGTTTGTGGTAAAATAGTTTGTACTTGCTTGAGTATCGAATAATCGCCACAACCCGGACACCAACGCACTTCTTGGTCCGTAGCAAAATCTTTGGCTGTTAGGGCTGGTTTTTCAGTTACAGGCAATGTTGCAGAATCGTTCATATGTTGAAATGGCTACAAATTTACATGATATCAAGCAGCTAATGAAAACTTGACACTTTGCAATGCCTATTTTCCTGTTTTCTTTCAACAAAATCCAAAAAGATTACCTTTGAAAGCACATTACATTCTTTAAAAAATCAACGGCAAGTAACGCATTTTAGACCTATGAAAAATCTTCGTCCAATTGGCATCTTCGATTCTGGCTACGGCGGATTGACGGTTTTTCGTTCTATCAAAGATAAACTTCCTCAATACGATTATCTTTACCTTGGTGATAATGCTCGTGCTCCTTATGGCAATCGCTCTTTCGAAACCGTTTATCAATACACATTGGAATGTGTTCAATGGTTTTTCGATAGGGGATGTCCGTTGGTGATTTTGGCTTGCAACACCGCCTCAGCAAAGGCTTTGCGCACCATTCAACAAGAAAATTTACCTGTTCTTGCTCCTAAAAATCGGGTTCTTGGGGTTATTCGCCCGACTGCAGAAGTGGTGGGACAGTTCACACAAACCAAACATGTGGGCGTTTTGGGCACCAAAGGCACAGTGGCATCGGGTTCGTATCCGCTCGAAATTCATAAGTTTTTTCCCGATGTGAAAGTGCACCAATTGGCTTGTCCCATGTTTGTGCCTTTGATTGAAAACAATGAAATGGAATCGGAAGGTGCTGATTTTTTTGTTCGTCAATATGTCAATGAACTTTTGGCTCAGTCGACAGAAATAGACACCATTCTTTTGGCATGCACCCATTATCCTTTGTTGATGAAACAATTGAAAAAGCATTTGCCCGAGTCGATTCGTGTGGTGGCGCAAGGTGATATTGTGGCTGATTCGTTGGAAAATTACCTCTTCAGACATCCTGAAATGGCGGCACAATTAACACAAAACAGCAACATGCAATTTTTCACCACCGACGATGCCCAAGATTTTATGGCTCATGCTGCTTTGTTTTTTGGCGAACCCATTGTTGTGCAACATTTGGCTTGGTGAGGATGAAAAAATAAATCAACTAATGAAATCATAGTAGTTGTTTCTATCTATAATCTTTGGAATTGCATTGTATGTTGAAAGAAAGCTTTGTGGAAGTTTGAGGTTTTTTTTCGACTGCCATTTAAATTCATAAGCCGTTACTACACCATCTTTTTCCTCAATCCAATCGATTTCTTGCCCTTGAGTCGTTCTCCAAAAATAAGTTTTCGCATAAATCTTATGATAATGTAAATATTTAATTCGCTCCGCAATCAAGAAATTTTCCCAAAGTGCACCTTTATCTTTTCGCAAATCAAGAGAATTAAAATTAGCAATCAATGCATTGCGCAATCCATTGTCGTAAAAATATATTTTCCTATTTGTTTTTATTTCATTCCTAATGTTTCGACTGAAAGGATTGACCCTAAAAAGAACACAAGTCTTTTCAAGCAAGTCAATATAATGACTTACCGTTTCCTTGTTTACCCCAAGCAACTGTGACAATTCATTATAAGAAACTTCATTACCAATTTGCAAAGCCAATGCTTGCGTTAGTTTGTGAAGCACGTCAGGTTTTTTTATACCCGAAAGCGCCAATACGTCTTTGTAGAGATAGCTGTTAACAAGGTTTTGAAGCACTTCTTGTTCTTGACCAACGTGATTGAGCACATCAGGATACATGCCATAAATAATTCTGTTTTCGATTTGCTGTTCTGTTGCTAAAAAACCAACTGATTGTTGTAGCTCTCCAATCGAAACAGGAAACAATTGGTATTCCCATTTCCTTCCAGTCAGTGGTTCGTTCAACTGATTATTGGGGTCAAGTGCCAATGAGCCACTTAGTATTAGTTGAACATGCGGAAACTGGTCGGTTATGATTTTTGCTGTAATTCCAATATTGTTGATTCTTTGGGCTTCGTCAATAAAAACAATTTGCTTATTGCCAATGATTCGATTGAGTTGTGCTGTGTTGGGTTGCGTCAGCAATTGTTGAACTGAAAAATCATCTCCATCAAGAAACAAATAAGGTTCATGTGCTGCAAGAATAGATCTAATGAGCGTTGACTTTCCCACTTGTCTTGCCCCAATAAGCAGGATTGCTTTTCCTTGATTAAAACGAGTTCCGATTTGCTCCCCTAATATTCGTTGAATATTCATATAAAAGCAAATTTACAATAAAACAGCCAAAAATGATAATATTTGGACGGTGCAACAGCCAAAAATAGGTATAATTGGCGGTTTGTATTTTTAATAATACGTTTGTTTTTTTAGAAGTTTTGATGGTTTTCATCATTTTCCTTTAAGGTGAATGGGGTTTTTGGAGGTTGTGTATGAACTTCAGTTTTTACAAAAACAATTAAGAAGTTAGAGTATGTTTATTCATTAGCCACTTCTTTGTGAAGTGGAAAATCAACAATATTAAATATATTTATCATGTTATTATATCTAGAAATCTTATAATTTTATCTTCTCGCCAATTCCTTGCTAAAACATAAATACCATTATGATTTTTAGCAGTTTTGTTCTCACATCCTGAACATGGTTTTTCAATTATTTGGTCATCTTCTTTGCCAAATAGAGTTTCAGCTCCTTTTATTGTTACTGTTTCTGTTTTACAACTCATAGGAATCACATACTTCAAACCGTCCATTTGAAAGATGTTCCAAGCTATAATTTCAGCTATTTCTTTCTGAAGTTCTATGTTTGGTGTTTCTTTAAATTGAGCTTGGTAATAGTCAATAAAGGTATATAGCAAATTCTCTCTAGCGATAAGCAAACTATCGCCTTGCCATTCATAACCATAAGAACTTTGAAAAGCGATTTTTGTCCATTTGATCCATTCTTCTTTCGTGTTGCAGTATTTTGAAACGATACTCAATTTTTTGTCTAAAAAACCAACACGTTTAGCTAAAGGCAGTAATTCCTGTTTATCAGAAACAGGGTCATAACGAGACACAATGAAAGGTGCTTCACCACAAGTTATTTCTAATTTGAGCAGACCCACGCACTCTTGCCAATTATTTTTAGTAACTCGTTTGGTATCGCAAGCATCATTCATTAGCTTAACAATAGACAAAGGAGTGAAAACCTCTGCCTTATCTCGTGTTCTGTAAAATTGTTCTGTTTTACTCTTTAAAGCCCTTGGTTGTATAAAATTACCTAACGCACCTGTTATCAAATCAGTGGTAATATTTGCTGTAGGAGCAAACAAATGCCCATTAGAATCATACGAATCTGTAGCCCACAAAATATTATTACCAGTGTTTTTATCTTGCAAAAGAATATTCAGCCTCGTTTTCGATAGTCTTTATACCCAAAGGAGATGGTTTGTAGTTGGCTATCAACGTGCTGTAATAAAGAAATTAGCTTTTTAACTAAAAATCAATTTTGTTTTCTGCACATTTCAAATTTTAAGGTTAATGCTGAGCGTTTTTGGGAATAAAAATCTAATTCACAGAGATGAAATATAAAATTTCTTACCACATAGTTTTTCCACCTTCCATCTTCTACTTCTATATTTGCAGATGCAAATCCTAGACGGGGCTGCCGTTTCGGCCCATATCAAAGAAGAAATCCGAAAAGATGTTCTTGAGCTGCAAGCCAAAGGCGGCAAAACACCTCATCTCGCTGCGGTGCTCGTGGGCAACAATCCTGCAAGCGAATCCTACGTGGGCAGCAAGGTGAAAACCTGTCATGAGTTGGGTTTTGGCTCCACATTACTCAGGCTCGAAGCCACAATCACTGAACAAGACTTGCTCGATGTGGTGAACCAACTGAATGCAAACAACGATATTGATGGCATTTTGGTTCAACTTCCATTACCCAAACATATTTCTGAAAATGCTATTATCAACGCCATTAACCCATCAAAAGATGTGGATGGTTTTCACCCCATTAGTCAGGGAAAAATGGTTTTGGGTTTGCCCACTTTTCTTCCTGCTACACCTTATGGTATTTTGTTGATGCTCGATCACTATGGTATCAAAACCGCCGGAAAACATTGCGTGGTCATTGGTCGAAGCAATATTGTGGGCACACCAATGTCGGTGTTGATGAGCCGCAATGCACAACCAGGAAATGCAACTGTCACTATCTGTCACTCCCGAACAGCCAACCTCAAAGACCATACTTTGCAAGCCGATATTGTTATTGCAGCAATTGGAAAACCCCAGTTTCTGACTGCCGACATGGTGAAAGAAGGCGCAATTATTATTGATGTGGGCATTAATAAAATTGACGATGCAAGCAAAAAATCGGGATATCGATTGGTTGGAGATGTGGACTTTGATTCTGTGGCTGAAAAATGCAGCTACATCACACCCGTTCCAAAAGGAGTTGGTCCTATGACCATCTGTGGTTTGATGAAAAATACGCTTTTAGCAGCTCAAAACAAATCGAAATAAAATATTTTAATAGTAATTCATGTTAACTGCAAACACCACAACCTATCCCGTGATGGAGCATTTTTACACCTTGCAAGGTGAAGGGCTTTTCACAGGTCATGCTGCCTATTTCATTCGGCTTGGTGGCTGCGATGTTGGCTGTGTTTGGTGTGATGTGAAAGAAAGTTGGGATGCTGCAGCGCATCCTCAAATCAGTGTTGAGCGTTTGGTGGAAATGGCATCGGCATTTGCAGGAAGAATTGTGGTCATCACGGGCGGAGAACCAGCCATGCACGATTTACATCCTTTATGCAATGCCTTGAAAACAGCGGGTTTCAGGGTTCATATCGAAACCTCAGGAGCACATCCATTGCAAGGAATATTTGATTGGGTGACGCTTTCACCAAAGAAATTCAAATTTCCTTTGTCGTTGTGTTTGCAACAAGCTGATGAACTGAAAGTTGTAGTTTATCATCCTTCGGATTTGGAATGGGCGAAAGAACACGCCGCTCAGGTGAACGCAAATTGTAAACTTTATCTTCAGCCAGAATGGAGTAAAAAAGAAAAAATTTGCCCACTGATTATTGATTTTGTGCAGCAACATCCACATTGGCAATTATCTTTACAAACACACAAGTACCTAAACATTCCATAAATATGACAATAATCGAAGCCGTAATTCTAGGCATTGTTGAAGGCATCACCGAATATTTGCCAATTTCCTCCACAGGGCATATGATATTGGCTTCCTATTTCATGGGCATTCAAGATGATGCTTTCACTAAGTTGTTTGAGGTATGCATTCAACTTGGTGCTATTATGTCGGTGGTAGCTTTGTATTGGAAAAGGTTTGTGGACTTCAAGAGTTGGCAGTTTTATGTCAAGCTTTTTGTAGCTGTCGTACCTGCTTTGATACTTGGATTTTTGTTTAATGATGCTATTGATAGTTTATTAGAAAGTCCGCTCACTGTTTCTATCACCTTAATGTTGGGTGGAATCGTCTTGTTGTTCATCGATAAATTATTTCAACAACCAACAATCACCGAAGAGCCAAAAGTAACCACTAAAAATGCTTTGATGATTGGCTTATGGCAATGTATTTCCATGATTCCAGGCGTAAGTAGAAGCGCAGCAACCATCATTGGCGGAATGCAACAAAAAATGACAAGAAGTTTAGCAGCAGAATTTTCATTTTTCTTGGCTGTGCCTACAATGGCTGCGGCAACAGGCTATTCTCTTATTTTGAAGAAATATGATGTTGCGGGCGCTACAATGAAAGGTTACGAACTTTTATTACAAAACAAAGAAAACCTCATCAGTTTTGGTGTAGGAACTGTGGTCTCTTTTGTTGTTGCGATGATTGCGATTAAATCTTTCATCACTTATTTACAAAAACACGGTTTCAAGATGTTTGGCATCTATCGTATTATCGCGGGTTTGTTGATGTTATTGGTTTTAGGATTAAAATAAGTTATCTACTTTTTTTGGTGTTGCAACACTTCTTGGTGTCTTAAAAAATACTTCCCCAAAACATCAAATTCTAAATTGACTTCATCTCCAACTTGAAGTTGATGAAAATTTGTGTGTTCATAAGTGTATGGAATAATGGTTACAGTAAAGGTGTTGAGCGCAATGTCGAATGCAGTTAGACTTACACCATTCACACTAATAGAACCTTTCTCAATCATAAGACTTGCAAAGATTTCAGGGAATTCAAATTGGAATAACCAACTGCCTTCTAGTGTCTTTTTTTGCACACATCGCCCAACAGTGTCCACATGCCCTTGCACAAAATGTCCATCGAGTCTATCACCCATTTTCATGGCTCTTTCTAGATTAATTATCGAGCCAACTTGCCAAGAAGCAAGATTTGTTTTTGAAATCGTTTCAGCAACAGCGGTCACCCGATGAAGATTTTCTTTAAGCTCCACAACAGTGAGACAAACACCATTGTGTGCAACAGATTGGTCTATTTTCAATTCGTTTTGAAAAGTTGATTCTAACCAAAAATCAACATTAGTTCCTTTGGTTTCAATAGCTTTTATCTGTCCAACTTGTTCTATAATTCCTGTAAACATTCCTAAAAAATTTATTGCTTGATGGCAGTTCCTCTGTGGTAAAAAGTACCAGTGTCACTAATAACTTTCCAATCGATAAAAAGTTGAGTGTTAGTAGTGTCATATCTGTTTTTGACAATCGTTCCGCTCAAAGTGTCAGCTATTCTACAAAGTGGTTGCCCATAAACTTTAATGGTGTCATTGAATTTGAAAGTGGAGTCAGCTGAAGCGGAATAAGTTGTTCTTCCAGCGGTGAAAAACAAAGAGTCATTGCTGCTGCAAAAACCTTTTACAATAAACTGTTTTTTGCTCAATGGAATTATATAAAGTGTGTAGGTTGTTTTAGATTGTAGTGTATCCAATAAATTATTACTTGAATAAATGGAATCGGTGAAGGAATAAGTTCCCACATATAAATCTGTTGGAAAAATACATTTAGTACTGTCGGGCACGCCAGGAAATCCCCAATTAAAATTAACGGCATCGGGGTCGTTACAATATTTGCGGTCTTGAAGCCGAGGGTCGCTGTCTGCTTTGGAATCTTGCCATTTTTCACACGAAATAAGAAGGAGCAATGCACCCAAGAAAATGAATGTGAAATGATTTAATATTTTCATGCTAGAGAATTCATTTTAGTTAAACTGGAGAACGTAAAATTAGAGGCTTATATTGGTTTAAAATATTTTATTTGGTGAAATGATAAAACCTCATACCTTTGCCGTCCTTAATTTTACTAAAAGGGGGTATATAAACTATGTTAATCATCGATTCAAAAGACTGCGAAAATATTGATAAAGCGCTGAAGAAGTACAAGAAGAAGTACGAGAAATCACGCACGCTTAATCAATTGCGCGATCGTCAAGCTTTCACAAAGCCATCTGTAAGACGTCGTACTGAAGTTCTGAAAGCGGTATATCGCCAACAGATTCTTTCTGGAAAGATTGAAGACTAAGATTCTTCTCCATTAAAATAAGTTTTTGCCTAGTGCTGTAAATGAGTATATTTACAACACTAGGCATTTTTTTATGTTGGCAACACGAATAGAAGATTTCTTACATTATCTCCATTTCGAAAAAAGATATTCAAGTCATACCTCAGAAGCATATAAAAAAGACCTCGATCAATTCAAGGATTTTATATATGAATTGTTTGAAATCGAAGACCTTAATGCATTACAGTTATTTCACTTTAGAACTTGGTTGGCTTCTTTGAAAGATAAAAAGCAGGCTGCAAGAACAATAAATCGAAAAATTTCCACTTTAAAGTCTTTTTATAAATTTTTAATGCGTCAAGGTTTTGTACAGCAAAATCCAATCTCCTTGCTTCATACTCAAAAGTTGCCAGAGCGACTGCCTGTTTTTTTGA
>CAZNVQ010000025.1:0-25704 GCA_964576425.1 uncultured Flavipsychrobacter sp.
TTATCCCAATCCAGCAAAAGATGTTGTTCAAATCAAAGCCCAACAAGCATTTGACGAAATCAGCCTAACAGATGCGCTTGGAAGAACGATTCTAAAACAAAGTTTTTCATCGCCAGAGTTTCAAGCAGCTATCGATATTTCAGCCTTACCTAATAATTGTTACTATTTGCACTTCTTCAACAAACAACAACAATTTGGTGCAAAAATGATTGTTGTGAATCATTAATTTTTAATCAATAAATAAGTGCCATTCCTGTTTGGACCTGATTCAGAAACCACACACCTTAAAGTATCAAAATTATATTTGTCTTGAGCAAAAATCTGAGCTTTAAGATAATTAGTATTGTTATATTGAATTACAAATGAATTCACATATACCTTTATGCCTGCACGATAGGATTGTAAATTACTGACACTATCCTTATAGCTCATTGTGGCATAAAAAGTTTTTTCCATGTTGATTTGAAAATATTTTTGGTATTCTGGCAAAATTGACCAAAGATTTTCGCTTGTTCCTTCTTTGTAAAAAGCTACAGCCTTCCACAATTGTTTAATTTTATTTCCATTTAAAAGCAATCGCATATTATAAGTTAAAGCTTCGTAATCAGTGGGCATTGCAATGATGATGTCGGTATTTGTTGTATCAGCTTCAAATTTTAATTCAGGTATTTCTATACCATTTAGCTTATTATTTTGCCAATTGGAAAGTGCAAAATCATCAGAATATCAATCAATTTAATAGGTTTTCCAAGGTTCAAGATTCAGCGATGCGTTTGCCTCATTCTGAATCGTCAATCATTGTACTAACTTTTTTTATTATTATAATCACTTTTAGTTTTATATAAATCCAAAATAATTGTTCGCCTTGTGTTATTCGTGAATGTGAAAGATTGAGTGTAGGGACCAGAGTCAGATTTCCTACAACCCAAACAAAAAGATAAGATATATAATGATAAGGTCAAACTCATATAAAATCAATAAACGATAAGTTAGTCGTAAAGATAAAATTATTCTATTATTTTAGCTTCCATGAGCCAATCCAATTTAAATAACAAAAAGACGCATAGAGCTTGGGCAATGTATGATTGGGCAAACAGCGCTTACAATCTCGTCATTACCTCCACCATTTTTCCAGCATATTATGAGTCGATGACTAATGTGGACAACAATGAGGCAACGCCTGAATATATCAACATTTTTGGGCATAAATTTTTAAATACAGTTTTATACAATTATAGCCTTGCTGTTGCCTTTTTGATTGTAGCGTTTATGTCACCGATATTGTCCTCTATAGCGGACACTAAAGGGAATAAAAAATCCTTCCTCCGTTTTTTTGCAACGGTCGGAAGTTTAGCTTGCATGGCGCTTTATATTTTTGATGAGCACAATGTACTGTTTGGACTTGCTATGAGCATGATTGCTTGTATTGGATTTTGGGGAAGTTTAGTGTTTTACAATAGTTACCTTCCAGAAATTGCAACCTATGATGAAAGAGATAAAGTGAGTGCAACAGGCTTTGCTTATGGCTACATTGGCAGTGTTTTATTGCAAATCATTTGCTTTGTTTTCTTGTTGAAAAACGATTTGTTTCATATCACAAAAGGATATGCTTCACAACTTTCCTTTTTGCTTGTAGGCATTTGGTGGCTTGGATTTTCGCAGATTCCTTTGAAACATCTTCCCAAAGGAACAGGTGTGAAAGATGGACAAAACCATAGTTGGCATAAAGGATTTTCAGAACTAAAAAAAGTTTGGCATGAAGTTCAAAAACAAACAAAACTAAAACTCTTTTTAGCCGGATTCTTTTTTTACAGTATGGGCGTACAAACGGTTATGCTTGCAGCAACGCTTTATGGAAAAAGTGAATTGGCTATTCCTACTGAAAACTTAATTGTTGCTATTCTAATCATTCAAATTATTGCCATTGTTGGCTCGTGGTTGATATCAAAAATCTCCTCTAAAATTGGCAACATTCCAACTTTGATTTTATGTGTTATATTATGGATTGGCAATTGTTATTTTGGATATAAAATTCCATCAAATGATGTCAATTCTTTCTACCTCCTTGCCACTTCTGTTGGTTTTGTAATGGGTGGCATTCAATCGCTTTCTAGAAGCACTTACGCCAAGCTCATGCCAACCACACATGACACCACTTCTTATTTCAGCTTTTATGATGTTGCTGAAAAAATTGCAATAGTGATAGGTATGTTCAGCTTCGGTTTTATTCAATCTATTACACAAAGCCAACGCATGTCGGTGTTGACACTCATTTCTTTTTTTATTGTAGGATTGATACTACTTTTAATGACGCATAAAGCAAAAGACAATCAACTTAATTAAAATTCAATCATGAAAATTTTCAGCATCAATGCCGGACATTTTAAATTAGATGGTGGCGCCATGCATGGTGTAGTTCCCAAAAGTATGTGGCAAAAAGCAAATCCTTGTGATGAAAACAATATGTGCAGTTGGGCGATGAGATGCTTGCTGATTGACACTGGTGACAGAAAAATCCTTGTGGACACAGGCATGGGCGACAAACAAGACGCCAAATTCTTTGGACATTTTCAACCACATGGTGAAGACATTATAGAAAAAAATCTTCAAAAAAATGGTTATAAAACAAGCGATATCACAGATGTTTTTTTAACCCATTTGCATTTCGACCATTGTGGTGGTGCCGTTAAAAAAGTGGGCGACCAATTGATGTCAACCTTTGAAAATGCTGTGTATTGGAGCAATGAACAACATTGGCAAAGTGCCCTTGAGCCCAATGAAAGAGAAAAAGCTTCTTTCTTGAAAGAAAATTTCGTGCCGCTCTCTGTTGAAAATGGAAGATTGAAATACATTGCTCCAAACACCAAAAACTGGTTGCCCAATATTGATTTAATTTTTGTCAACGGACATACTGATGCCATGATGCTGCCTTTGATAACATTCAAGGGAAGAAAGATTCTTTTTTGTGCCGACCTCATACCTAGTGTTGCTCATATTTCAATGCCTTGGGTAATGGCTTACGATATGCGCCCACTCGACACTCTGAATGAAAAAAGAGTAATATTAAAACAAGCTTTAGAGGAAAATTGGGTACTGTATATGGAACACGACCCAAAAATAGAATGCGCAACATTGACTGCTACCGATGGAAGAATCAAACTCAACGAAACTTTTGATTTAAATAGTTTGTAAACAAACTGTATTGGATTGCACTTTTATGACAATTCAAATACAATTCGACTTTTTCACTTTCTTAATTTTGCAAAAATTTAAACATCCATAATAAATCATGAAAACTGCATTGGCTTTTGCTTTGACGGCGATGATTTCCTTACCTCAAGGCTTAAAAGCACAACACTCGGAAAAGGCAAAAGCAACACTTGCTTATCCTGACGAAAAGCATTTCAAAAACATTCAACAACTCACGTTTGGTGGCGACAATGCTGAAGCTTATTTCGGTTTTGACAATGAAAATATTGTTTTTCAAAGAACAAACCCAAAAGAAGGTTTGAATTGTGATCAAATTTTTTGGGGAAAAATTCCATCTAAAAAAGCAACATTCAAATATGATTTAGTAAGTACAGGAACAGGAAGAACAACCTGTGCTTATATCATGCCTGATAAAAAACATGTTGTTTATGCATCAACTCATTTATCAAGCAAAGAATGCCCGCCAGTGCCCGACCGCAAAGTGTTGAAAAAATATGTATGGCCAATTTATGATAGCTACGACATCTTTGTTGCTGATAAAAAAGGAAAAATTGTTCAACAGTTAACGCACGAAGCAGGCTATGACGCCGAAGCAACAGTTTCTCCAAAAGGCGATAAAATTCTGTTCACTTCTACTCGAAATGGAGACCTTGACCTTTACCTCATGAATATTGATGGGAAGAACGTAAAGCAAATCACTCATGAACTTGGATATGATGGCGGAGCTTGGTTTTCACCTGATGGCAGCAAAATAGTTTGGCGAGCATCAAGACCTAAAACAACTGAAGAAATCAAAGAATACAAAGACCTTCTAAACCAAGGTTTGGTGATGCCAACCAACATGGAAGTTTTTGTGGCCAATGCCGATGGAAGCGATGTTAAACAAGTCACTCGTTTAGGAAAAGCCAATTGGGCGCCCAATTTTATGCCTGATGGGAAACGCATTATTTTCGCATCAAATCATGAATATGAAAAAGGATTTCCATTCAATCTTTATATCATTAACATTGATGGTTCAGGATTACAAAAAATTTCACACGATGGCGGATTTGATGCTTTCCCAATGTTTTCACCTGATGGGAAAAAACTGATTTTCAGTTCCAACAGAAACAACAATGGCACGCATGATACCAATTTATTCATTTGTGATTGGGTAGAATAATTAGCCTAAAAGATTACACAAAAAATACCTATTTTTAAATCTCAAAAGCTCATCATTTTAAACTGATGAGCTCTTTTTGTCTTTAAAATAAACGCTATGGATCAATTTCAATTTCCTTTTCGTTTGGTGCACCAATCAGAATTGTCCTCTGAGGCTCAACGATTGATTGAACAAGCAGAAAAAGCAACAGAAAAAGCTTATGCACCCTACTCTCATTTCAAAGTTGGCTCAGCGGTTTTACTAGCTAATGGCACTGTATTGCTTGGCGCCAATCATGAAAATGCTGCTTATCCTGCAGGAGTTTGCGCAGAACGGGCTGCACTTTCAGCGCTCGAAATGAATGATAAAAATCGTAAAGTAAAAGCAATAGCAGTAACGTATCAGAACCAAGACAATCAAGGAAAGCCAATTTCGCCATGCGGCATTTGTCGCCAAACGATTTTAGAAGTGCAACAATGGCAAGAATCTCCTATAGAAATTTATATGTGTAGTCCTGATGGACAAGTTATTGCGCTTGATAATGCGGCTTATCTTCTGCCTTTTTCATTTGGAAGCGAATATTTAAGTCAAACGACAGAACCCTAGATATATTAATATTTTTCAACAACAATGTAACTTATTGTTGCATTTTTGATTAATCCGTATCACTTTGTTAATTTAGCGCACCGAAAAATAATCTTTTTCATGTTAGATATAAAAGTTCCTACAGTAGGCGAATCAATTAGTGAGGTTTCTCTTGTAAAATGGTTGAAAAAAGATGGCGAATGGGTGGATCGAGATGAACTTTTGTGTGAATTAGAATCTGAAAAAGCCACTTTCGAACTCAATGCGGAACAAGCAGGAATTTTACACCAAGTTGCCAAAGAAGGAGACACCTTATTGATTGGCGATATTGCATGTAGAATCGATGAAACAGCAGCTCGTCCTGAAGGTCTTGCTAAAGTGGAAGAAGCACCAAAAGCCGCACCAACTGCACCAAAAGCTGAAACCAAAGCACCAACACCAACAATTGCTAACGATGTGAAAGCTACGCCTGTAGCGAAGTCTATCATGGCGGATAAACAAGTGAACCCTGCTGAAATTAAGGGCTCAGGTACAAAGGGGCGCATCCTGAAAAGCGATGTTCTTGAAATGCTAGCACATCCTGGTAAAAAAGGTGGAGCGGAAGCGTTTAGTCGTACAGATCGTCCTGAAAAGATGAGCAATTTGCGCAAAACTGTTTCTAGAAGACTAGTTGAAGCTAAAAACACTACTGCGATGTTGACCACTTTTAATGAGGTGGACATGACACGCATCATGGAAGTTCGTGCGAAATACAAAGACAATTTCAAAGAAGCTCATGGTGTCAATCTTGGCTTTATGTCTTTTTTCACCAAAGCTTGTTGCATTGCGCTTGAAGAATGGCCAGCAGTCAATGCTTATATCAACGGTGATGAAGTGATTTATCATGAATATTGCGATATTTCAATTGCGGTTTCTGCACCAAAAGGGCTTGTTGTTCCTGTAATTCGTAATGCAGAAAGCTTGAGCATGGCAGAAATTGAAGGCAAAGTGGTAGAATTAGCCAAGAAAGCAAGAGAGAATAAATTGAGCATGGAAGAAATGACAGGCGGAACATTTACCATCACCAACGGTGGGGTTTTTGGGTCTTTGATGTCCACACCAATCATCAACATTCCGCAATCAGCAATTTTGGGTATGCACAAAATCCAAGAAAGACCAATGGTCATCAATGGGAAAATTGAAGCTCGTCCGATGATGTACGTTGCTTTAAGCTATGACCATAGAATCATTGATGGAAGAGAGTCAGTTAGCTTCTTAGTTCGTGTAAAAGAAATACTTGAGAATCCAGAGTTGATGTTGGTTAAAAAAGATCCCGTTAAAGCGTTACTAGAACTATAATATAAATTATATACTTTTTGAAAAACAGCTCAACTTGGGCTGTTTTTTTTATTTTAAAATTTGAGGCTAATTAATTTTCAAATAACTTTATGAAACATCATTTAAAAAACCACTAATCATGAAAAATATCCTAATTGCTGTTGATTTTTCAGAAGTTTCTCTAAACGCTGCTCGCTTCGGTTGCGCGTTGGCAAACGATATAAATGCCAATGTTGTTCTGCTGCATTCTTTTAATTTACCTCTGAACTTAAGTGAAGAAGCCTTGCCGGTCTTGACCTACGATGAGGTGAAAACAATTGCAGCAATTAAAATAAATCAATTGCAGCAAGAATTGCAACAAGAGTTTTCAAACTTAACAATTGAAACTAAAATTGCATATGGCGAAATGAGCGATACTATGATTGAAATGCTTAACAGTAGCTCATTTCAACTTAGCATTCTTGGTAATAGTGGCGTTGGTAATTCGATGTTGTGGCTAGGCAGCAATGTTGTGAAAGCACTAACCCGAATAAAGAGTAACACACTTGCTATTCCTGAGCATTGCACTTATGAAAAACCAAGTAAAATTCTATTTGCATGTGATTTCAAACACATCAAAGATGAATCTTATGATTTGAATAAATTGGTTGAATTAGTCAATTTATTTGGTGCACAATTGTATGTGATTCACATAGATAATACAGAAACCGATTTTGATCCCAATTGCATTTCAGAAAACATGATGTTACATGATCGACTTGCCGATATCAATCCAAAATACTTTTATCTAGATAAAGACCAAGTGGATGAAGGCATTATGGAATTTGCATCAGAACATGAAATAGATTGGATTGCAGTTGCACCACACCAACATTCTTTTTTTGAAAGACTATTCAGTCATAGTCACACCAAAACAATGATAAAACTTAGTACAAAACCACTTTTAGCGATACATTAATGAAAAGAAAAAGGAGCATCAACTGCTCCTTTTTTTGGTATTTTTTCTTTGCTCTTTAGCCGATTGAAACAGATAATTTGCTGTGTCAAAAGCTAATTCGATTGCCTTCCATTTCAAGTAACCAAAACCAAATTCTTTAACCGCAGCTTTTGACCATTCCTCTGATTTAGATTTCCATTTCTGAGGAACATATTCCAAAATCATTGGTGCATATTCCAAAGCTATATTCAGTATTTTATTGGTTGAAAAAACATGTTTAAAAGATGATTTTACAGCATTTAAAACAACATTTGCATCAATATCAATTTGACTAAAATCCGTTAAATCAAGAGGTTTCAGCCCCTTAGCTTTTGCTTTCAACATAGCTTTCTCACTGCGCAGTTGATCGAGGCTATGGAGTTGCTTGTTGTAAAGTTTCATGTGTTCAAGAATTGAAAATCAATTGCTACTCGGCATCTTTTTGTTGCTTAGTCAATATTTCAATGAAAATGTTTGAAATAAAATTCAAAAAACGTTCACGCATTTTTACAAATACTAACAAACCAATCAAATATAAAAAAGCAACTAATGAATAACCCATCAACTTACTTTCAAACAAAGCAGACAAAAACTCACTCAACCCTATTCCAAATAATACGAAAGCAATAAACAGTAAAAAAGAAAATAAGATTAAATAAACAACAAAACTTAAGATAGTAGCCACACGTTCAACCACCTCTAATTGTAATAATTGGAGCTGTGTGTCGATGTATTCACTTACTTTATTTTTCCATTTATTGATGAGATTGCCCAACATATTGAAAGTTAGCTCTAACCGTTATAGATTTCTTGCTCAATATCTTGAGGCATTTTCTTGGCTAATTTGTTTTTGAAATCAGTCAACTTATCTTTTATTTTATCCATATCTTCACGTCTTTTGTCTTTGTCAGTTGCTAAAACATAACCTACAGCTGCACCAACTGCTGCGCCAATAAGTAATGTTGCGATTGTTTTTCCTGTGTTTGCCATAGCTTTTAAATTTATTATGATACTAAAAATTGGTATGGAGTAAAGTTAAGACATTCGTTTCCTTTCATTGTCATTAATTCAGGGTTTTAATGATAAAGTCATCTTAAAATTATTGCTCACCAAAACGTATTACAATTAAAATATCAAATTGAACCCAATCAGTAATTTACCATTTAAACAGACTGATTAAATATATCCAAATTTTAGTTTTTAAACCCTTACCTTTGCACATTATTTTAAATTAGTTCTTAATTAATGATTTCATTTTCAAGCCTCTCGTTAAGAGAGGAATTAACGCTTGCCGTAACCGAGATGGGTTTTGAAACTCCGACCCCAATTCAACAAAAAGTAATACCCCAACTCTTAGAAGAGCCTTCAGATATTATTGGTTTGGCACAAACAGGCACAGGTAAAACTGCTGCGTTCGGATTGCCACTTTTGCATCACATGGATGTTGCACAAAAAGAAGTTCAAGCATTGGTGCTTTCACCAACTCGCGAACTCTGTATGCAAATTCAAGAGGAGTTTAAAAAATACGCCAAGCACATGCGTGGTTTAAAAACTACGGCTGTTTATGGTGGTGTTCCAATAGGTGGACAAATTCGGGAATTGCGCATGAATCCTCAGGTTGTTGTGGCTACACCCGGTCGATTAATCGACTTGTTGGAACGTAAAGCTCTTTCGCTAGAGAGTGTGAAATTTATTGTTTTGGATGAAGCTGATGAAATGCTCAATATGGGCTTCCGCGAGGACATCGATTTCATTTTGAAAAACACAATTGCTCGTCAATATACATGGTTGTTTTCAGCCACAATGAATAATGATGTTAGAAGCATTGCCAAAAGATTCATGAGCAATTGGAAAGAACATTCAGTTGCTGCTGCCAATACTACTAACGAGAACATTGACCACCAATATTACATCACACAAAGACACCAAAGATTTGAAGCTTTACAGCGCTTACTAGATTTTACGCCTGGCATCTATGGCATCATTTTCACAAGAACAAAACAAGATTGCCAAGAAATCGCTGAAAAGCTGATGAAACAAGGCTATCACGTGAGCCCTCTTCATGGCGACATGGATCAAAAAATGAGAAGCAAAGTGATGGAACGTTTCAAAAACAGAAGCCTCCAAGCTATTGTTGCAACTGATGTTGCAGCTCGAGGAATTGATGTTAACGATATCTCTCACGTTATCAATTACGAATTACCTGACGACCCTGAAGTATATACTCATAGAAGCGGAAGGACCGCTCGTGCTGGAAAATCAGGAATTTGTATGAGCATTATCTCGCCTAAAGAAATTTCAACCATTCGCCAAATCGAACGATTAGTAAAACAACGTTTCAATCGTTGTGACATCCCTGATGGCGCTGAAGTGGTAAGAAAAAGATTGTTCTATTATTTAGAGCAAATTGAAACAGCACAACCTCAAACTAATTTTGCAGAAGTTTATCTCAATTCTATTCATGAACGTTTTGAAGAGATGGACAAAGATGAACTCATCAAACGTTTAATCTGGATTCAACTCAAAGATACAATCGACAACTATCAAGATGCGGAAGATTTGAATGCTGGTTATGGTGATAGTGGACGCGGAAGCGGAGAAGCTAGAAGTGTACGTTTATTCATCAACATAGGAATCAAAGATGGTCTTGACAGCGATGATAAACTAGTTAAATTTGTTGCTGAATCTACTGATTTAGAACCAAATATGATTTTCAGGGTTACGGTTCGTGAAATGAGTAGCTTTTTCAATGTAAAAGGAACTGCAGCTGAATTCATCAAAGAAACACTTTCTCAAAAGAAATATAAAGGAAGAAAAATTCGAGTAGAAGAAGCGGAACAAAGGGACAGAAACAGCCGTGGCGGCGAAGGCGGTGGCGACAGAGGTGGTTCTCGTGGCGGCTATCGTGGCGGAAGTGGTGGCGGAGACCGTTACAGAGGTGGAGATGGCGACAGAAAAAGAGATGGCGACAGAGGTGGTTCTCGAGGTGGTTATTTCAAAGGAAAATCTTCTAACGGAGAAAAGTCTAGTAGAAGAAACTACAATAGCTAGAATAAATTAATACATAACAAAACGGGCTACTTCATGATGAAATAGCCCGTTTTTATTTTTGGTTTATTAGTTGAAAACTACTTGATTCCGAATGCTTTTTTCACTTTAGCAACGTAATCTAATTTTTCCCATGTAAACAATTCTACTTTCATTTTTTTCACTTTACCATCGGGAGATACGAAGGTTTTTTCAACCACTTCATTCTTACGACCCATGTGTCCATAAGCAGCGGTTTCGCTGTACATTGGTGTACGTAATTTCAATCTCTGCTCAATGAAATAAGGACGCATGTCGAATAAACCTTGAACAATCTTTCCAATTTCACCATCAGTCATATTCACTTTTGCAGTGCCAAATGTATTGACATTAATAGATGTTGGTTCGGCAACACCAATAGCATATGAAACTTGAACCAATACTTCATTTGCAACACCTGCAGCCACCAAGTTTTTAGCAATATGTCGAGTTGCATAAGCTGCAGAACGATCTACTTTACTTGGGTCTTTACCGCTGAAAGCACCACCACCGTGAGCGCCTTTTCCACCATAAGTGTCAACAATAATTTTTCTTCCAGTTAGTCCGGTGTCGCCATGAGGCCCACCGATAACAAACTTTCCTGTTGGGTTAATGTGATATTTAATATTGTTATTAAACAACTTTGCGTATTTCTTATATTTTGCTTTAACGCGAGGAATCAAAATTTCAATGATATCCTTCTTTATTTTTGCCAACATTTTTGATTCTGTATCAAAATCATCGTGTTGTGTGGATACCACAATCGCATCAATTCTTACCGGAACATTATCATCGTTATACTCCAAAGTAACTTGGCTCTTTGCATCTGGACGCAAATATTTGATTTGCTTATTCTCTCTTCTCAATGCTGCAAGTTCAATAAGGATTTTATGTGCCAAATCAAGCGCTAATGGCATGTAGTCTTCCGTTTCGTTAGAAGCATAACCAAACATCATTCCTTGGTCACCTGCACCTTGTTCTTCTTTTTTCTTTTTATCAACACCTTGGTTGATGTCTGAAGACTGCTCATGAATTGCGGATAATATACCACAACTATTAGCTTCAAACATATATTCACTTTTGGTGTATCCGATTTTACGAATAACCCCTCTTGCAATATCTTGAACATCAAGATAAGCTTTGCTTTTCACCTCACCAGCAAGAACAACTTGTCCGGTTGTTACTAAGGTTTCGCAAGCCACTTTTGACTGTGGATCGAAAGCTAGAAAATTATCAATAAGTGCATCAGATATTTGATCAGCAACTTTGTCAGGATGTCCTTCAGAAACAGATTCAGATGTAAATAAATATGGCATTGATTGAATAAATTTTAAGTATAAAAATGAATGCAAACATAATAAAGAAATAAAAGCGCAACGAATGAAGTTGCGCTTTTATTGAAAATGATTTGTTATTCTACAGTAACAGATTTAGCTAAATTTCTTGGTTGATCCACATTACATCCTCGCATGATAGCGATATGGTAAGAAAGCAATTGAAGCGGAACAATTGTTACTAATGGTGAAAGCACCTCTTCCGTTGCAGGCACTTCTATCACATGGTCAGCAATAGCTTTAATATGTGTATCGCCTTCATTGACAACAGCTATCACCTTACCTTTTCTCGCTTTAACCTCCTGAATATTAGATATTATTTTTTCGTATGCACTAATATTAGTTGCAAGAAAAACTACAGGCATATTCTCGTCAATCAAAGCAATAGGTCCGTGTTTCATTTCAGCAGCAGGATAGCCTTCAGCATGGATGTATGAAATCTCTTTCAACTTCAAAGCACCTTCTAATGCTACAGGGAAATTATATCCTCTTCCTAGGTAAAGGAAATTGCTTGCGTCTTTATAAATGGAAGCAATTTCTTTTATTTGACTATCTAATTGTAAAGTGCGTTCAATTTTAGCAGGCATATTTTCTAGTTCTACTAAAATCTCGTTGAGCTTACTAGCAGAAATCGTTCCTTTTGTTTTGGCAATTTGAAGCGCAATTAACGTCAAAATAGTTACTTGCGCAGTGAAAGCCTTTGTTGAGGCAACACCAATTTCTGGACCAGCATGTGTGTAAGATCCAGCATGTGACATTCTTGCTATTGAAGAACCAATAACATTGCATATTCCATAAATCAATGCTCCTTTTTCTTTCGCTAATTCAATAGCAGCAAGAGTATCAGCAGTTTCGCCAGATTGAGAAATGGCTAGAACAATATCTTTTTCAGTAATAATTGGGTTTCTATATCTGAATTCTGATGCGTATTCCACTTCAACAGGAACACGAGCCAAATCTTCAATCAAATATTCTCCTAAAAGCCCTGAATGCCAAGAAGTGCCACAAGCTGTAACTAAAATTCTATCAGCGTTGTTGATTCTTGCAATGTATTCATCTAACCCGCCCAATTTTATCCATCCTCCTGATGCGCTCATTCTTCCACGCAAAGCATCAGCTATGACTTTAGGTTGTTCAAAAATTTCTTTCAACATGAAATGTTCATAACCCGCTTTTTCAATCATTTCAAGGCTCATTTCAAGCTTATGAATGTTTGGCGATTTTTCAACATTTGCTAAGGTCTTAACCACAAATGTTCCATCTCGGTGAATGGAAGCATACTCTTGATCGTTAAGATAAACTACATTTTTGGTGTATTCAATGATTGGAGTTGCATCTGATGCTACAAAAAATTCATTTTCCCCAACACCAATAACAAGTGGACTTCCTTTTCTCGCAGCAACCAAATGATTGGGATTATGAACCTCCATAACAACAATTGCATATGCACCAACAACTTCGTTCAAAGCTATTCTCACAGCATCTTCTAGAGAAAGATTATCTTGTTTTTTAACTTCCTCAATTAAGTTTACCAACACTTCTGTGTCCGTATCTGAGTGAAAAACATAACCACGCTTGATTAACTCTTCTTTGATAACGGCATAATTTTCAATAATCCCATTATGAATGATGGCAATTTCACCTGAGTTAGATAAATGAGGATGCGCATTCACATCATTTGGCACACCATGTGTTGCCCAACGGGTGTGACCAATTCCAATAGTAGCAGTAACATTTTTATCTGCTGTATAGTTCTCTAAATCACTAACCTTTCCTGCTTTTTTATACACATGGAGAGATCCATTTAATACTGCAACGCCAGCACTATCATAACCTCTGTATTCTAATCTTTTTAATCCTTTAACTAAGATTGGGTATGCTTCTTTAGTACCTATATAAGCGACAATTCCACACATGATTAATAATTTTATTGTTTCGAATATACAATGTTTAGTTTAATACTCATAGCATTGTTGCTAAAAGTTTTATCTCCAACTGAAATTAGCCTATGAGCCGCTGAATATGTTGCAGCACCAGAAATGCGCAAATGAAGCGTATCTCGTTGTTCTACAATCGCTCTTTGAACTTCTCTTGGAATGTTCAAAACGTATTGATGAACAGTTAAGGCTCCTAATTGCTTTGTTTTTCTTGTCCCATCCATGAAAACTAGTGGAGAAGAACTGCTCAAAGGATAACGATCTAATATATTATACTTTGCACCATACTTATCAACCCCAACAGGGTATATACGCTCAGGTGGAAAGTAGGTTTCATTTTTATCTCCAGCAAATTCATATTGAGTGATTATCAATTCAGCTTTATTGATTGGTAATTTAGGTAGGTTTTTTATGAAAGGAAACTTCAAATCTGCAACTGCGCCCGTACAATTTTGAATAACCACAACTGAATCAGATGTATTATTGGAATTAAGCAATGTTCCAAGGGTTGTTCCATCAAATTTCCTTACAATCCTGTTGTAATGAGCGTTGTAAGTACTTGTGTAATAAAATGAAGTGGTTTTGACAGAATCTTGCGTGTAGAAAAATATAATATTCGCTCTTGAGTAATCTGAACTACCATCTAATCTGAAATAATGTAAACAATTTCCCTGATTAGTATCAGCTTCTAAATATAATCCTTTCATGAAACGCATAAACTCAGGATAGGTTTGTAGTGCACTTCCCGTTGTTTTAGCGGACTCAGTGTAAATTTCATTTACAAAATTGGAACTCAACTTGATTTTTAATACTCTATTTCTATTTGTTCCACTCACTGTCACAGAATCCATTAAGCTTTTATAATTTACTTGTGCGGAACCTAATAAATTACTACGGTCAACACCAATATTAGTGAAATTATAATAGTTAGAATCCTTACTCATTGTGTCCGTCAACTTATACACTTTGAAGGTTTGTGTAGTAGTAGAACTCGTATCTCCCCAGGAATATCCAGCGTAAGGCAATATCAAGAATGCAGAATCCGGAGCTTTTGGAAATTTATAGTCCAATGAAGGTGGAACAACTTGAAAAGCAATACCAGTATGTGTTTTACCAAAATAGGGATCAGTAGTTACTGTACCCAAAGCGTGATAAATTGGATAGCCCGATAAACTTTGACTTGTAATCAAACTATCATCAAGAACTGTCTTTGTTAGAATAGTGATAGAATCTGTTGCACTAACCGTAACCGTATCACCCGGAGGTACAATATCGGCATTTAGAATAGTATCTTCTCTACAGCTCGTTTGCATCAATAATATACAAACAGAAACAGCGCAGAGTAAATTACTGATTTGGTCTTTCAAGGGTTGCTTTTTTAGCGAATGTGACAAAAAAAATTCTAAACGTCTGTTAAGCTTTTATAAAGGTCAAGCAACTGAGTGACATCTTCCTTCCAAGCCTCATCATATTTTATCACTTTTTTATATCTACTAGGTTTAATTTCATCTACAATTTCACTACTAATAAATGGATCTCCCAAAATCGAAACATCAGCAAATTTGCTCGCACCAAGTGTTAGACCTTTATTTGTTCCTTCTTTGTAAAATTCTATATCTTTTTCTTTGATATCCGCACTAATCATGGCTTTCTTCGCAAAAACAGAGTTCAATGTTTCTTGAAATTGGTCAGGTTGAACGGTCGTAATCACTTTGGAATAATTGAATACAGGTTCTTTTTTATACGCTGTTTTCAAATACATTGGGATCAAAGAAGTCAACCAACCGTGACAATGTATCACATGTGGCGGCCATCCAAATTTCTTTACGGTCTCCAATGCGCTTTTGCAGAAAAATATCATGCGTTCTGCATTGTCATCATAAAAATTATCTTGGTCGTCTCTAAAAACAAATTTTCTTTTGTAATAATCCTCATTATCCATGAAATAAACCTGAAGACGAGCATTTGGCAAAGAAGCCACTTTGATGATTAGCGGATAATCATCCTTATCTAAAATAATATTAATACCTGAAAGTCGAACCACTTCGTGAAGACGATGTCTTCTTTCATTAATCACTCCGAATCGAGGCATGATGACTCTGATTTCTAAGCCAGAATCAAAGGTCTTAATGGCAAGCTTGTTTAAAATTTGTGCAAAGTCTGTAAATTCCAAGTATGGAGACAATTCATTTGCAATAATTAAAACACGTTTTTTGGTGTCTAAAGACATGTAGATTGTATTAAATTAAAACTTCAAATAAAGTTTTCATTAAAAAATGGTTGGCGAAATTACGAAAATATTAAATTCCAAACGTTATTTTGCGAGCAACCTTAAACACTAGGGATGATTATTTTTAAAAATGAAGCCGAAATCAGCCGTTTTCTTCTTGAAAAAACTAAAGAAGGTAAAACAATTGGTTTCATCCCCACAATGGGCGCACTTCATAACGGGCACCTTTCTTTGGTTGAAACAGCTCAGTTAGCTAACGATTTCACTGTTGTGAGCATTTTTGTGAATCCAACTCAATTTAACGACATTAAAGATTTTGAGCTATATCCTGTCACAGAAGCCGAAGACATCGCCAAACTTTTGAATGTCAATTGTGATGTGCTTTTTCTTCCTTCAGTTGCTGAAATGTATCCAAACGGATTAAAACAATCTGAATCTATTGATTTTAGTCCTGTTGATACTATCCTAGAAGGCGCTTTTCGACCGGGTCATTTCAAAGGCGTCGGACAAGTGGTGAAAAGATTGCTTCAAATTGTTCGCCCACACAAACTTTATATTGGACAAAAAGATTTTCAACAATGTGTGATTATCAATCAGCTCCTCAAAATAACCCCTGAATTTACTAATATAGATTTACATATCTGTAAAACACAAAGAGAAGCGGATGGTCTTGCTATGAGTTCAAGAAATGTTAGACTAACGCAAAGTCAACGCATTGTTGCGGCTTCCATCTATCAGTGTTTGGTTTCCATTCAATCTAAAATCAACATCAGTCCTTTTTCAATCGTTCAAAAAGAATGTCTTGATTTATTGAAACAAAAAGGTTTTGAACCTGAATATGTCAACCTTGCTTTAGCTGAAAACCTGACTTTACTTGACGAGTACGATTCCACTAAAAAAATGGTGGCTTTGATTGCCGCCAAAATTGGCAACGTACGGTTAATTGACAATCTTATATTAAACTAAAAAAGTGGGCGTTTGCCCACTTTTTTTTTAATTACTTGATCGAGAATTTGCATTTTTCACTTCTAACTCTTTCTTGACTTTTTCAATTGATTCATTATTCTGCTTTTTTATTTGAATAAAATCTTTAGAAGCTAGTTCAAATTGGTCTTCTAAATGTTTAATACTTTCCATTTGAAGATTTGTTGGTGGCGCTTCTTGATAGCATAAACTACTATACAATTTCGAAATTTCTTCTCTGAGTTTTTGTTCATCTGCAAAGATTGATTTTTGTTTTGTAGATAATAAGGTACTTCTGAATTGCTCCAATTTGTTATAATAGTCTTGTACTATTTTTTTCGATTTTACCACTTTAATATCTGTTTCTAACTTCTTCAATTGTGCTTGTAATTGATTGACACTATCCACCATATCATTCAATTTTTCATGAAGTTGATATAATTTCATTGAAGCACTAAACTGTGCTTTTCTATCTTCCAATGTAAATTCTTTTTGTTCATTATCATGCACTACTTTCAATGGCGTAAAATATTCTTTATTGCCTATTTTCAGTTTCACTTTGTAGTCCCCCGGCAAAACCATAGGTGCTGTAAATCCGCCCGCATCAATCTTTGTACCGCCTTTTGCCACTTTTGGAGGAGTCAATCTTTGGTTCCAATACACTTTGTTCAAACCTTTTCTTTTGGTTGCAGGAAATGATTGTATGAGCTTGTCTTGGTTATCTAAAATTTCAATTTTGGCTTCTCCGCTATTCACTCTTTCTTTTAAGAAATATTGAATGGGCAAAACAAAAGCCGGATTGCCCGCAGCCCAACCTCCATTCGAAGGGAAACCACCATTTCCAAATTTACCATTGGTCAACACCATTTTTTCAATTGGATATAAATATACTTCTTGGGTAAGATTGGCTGATTTCATTTCTCTTATTGGCGTGATATCATCCAAAACAAAAATTCCTCTTCCATGTGTTGCCACAACCAAATCATTGGTTTTTGGATGAATCTGAATATCCCTAACAAGACTATAATCAGGAATATTATTTTTCATTCTAAACCAATTTTCACCTGCATCCAAAGAAGCAAATAACCCCATTTCTGTTCCTAAGAACAACAGGTTTTTATTCTTTAAATCTTCTCTAATCTTATGTGTAAAGCCAGTAAATTCAGTGCTTTTCAGCATTTTCCATGTTTTACCCATGTCTTTGGAATAGGCTACATAAGTTGCATGGTCGCCATACATGTGATTGTCAAAAGTTGCATACACTAAGTTCTTGTCATAGTTGGAAGGTTCAATGCTGCTAACCCATGTTTGAGCAGGAACGCCACAAGCAGCGTAATTCTTAGCACAATTAGTCCAAGTCTTTCCACCATCAATTGACAATTGCAAGTTGCCATCATCTGTTCCAACCCAAATCATGTTGCTGTCAATTGGTGATTCTGCTACCGTGAATATAGTACAGTGATTTTCCGCAGAGGTATTGTCTGCACTCAATCCGCCCGACTCTTCTTGCTTTTGTTTATTCTTATTGTTGGTGGTCAAATCAGGTGAAATTCTATCCCAACTGCGACCTTGATTTTTAGAACGATACAAATATTGTGCGCCTGTATATAAATAATTTTTGTGGTAGGCTCCTGTCAACAAAGGAGTATTCCAATTCCATCTCAATTTCTCTTCTCTATCTGTTTGTTGTGGTTGAATGTTCACTGATTTCAATGTGGTTAAATTAATGCGCCCCATATTACCACCTTGATATTCAGCATAGGCAATTGTGGAATCCTTTAAATCGGGAACAGTCCAAAATCCATCACCAAAATAAATGTTCATCCAATTGGCATTAGTCACACCACCCGGTGCAGCTGAAGGCGCTACCCAACTGCCATTGTCTTGTAATCCACCATAAATTCTATAAGGATTTTGATTGTCAATTGCCACATGATAAAACTGACCTACAGGTAAATTCTGAACAAACATCCATGTAGCTCCTCTGTCTAAACTATAATATACACCACCATCTGTGCCTAAATACATTTGATTAGTGTAGTTAGGGTTCACCCACAAAGCATGCATATCGCTGTGCACCCAACCGCCATCGTATGAAGCATCTGAGAAAGAATATCCTCCATCATTGGAATAAGAAAAACTGAATGCAGGTCGATACACTCTATTGGAATCTTTAGGGTCAAACATCAAAGTGCTGAAATAAAATGGACGACTAACAACATTCATCGTAACACTTTGTTTTTTCCAATGCTCCCCTGCATCTTCTGTGATATACAATCCTGTTTCCTTGGCTTCAACAATTGCTAATATTCTGTTGGGCGCACTTGGTGCCAATGCCAATGCTACACGCCCAAAAGGCTTTGCAGGCAAGCCATTGCTCAATTCTTTCCATGTTTTACCTCCATCCAAACTTTTATAAACACCACTTCCTTTTCCTCCTGAATTGAAAGAATAAGGCAAGCGTCTGAACTCCCATGTTGTAGCATAAATCACTTCAGGATTTTTAGGGTCTATTGCAATGTCGGCACATCCTGTTTGTTCGTTTATAAATAGAATTTTGTTCCAAGTTTCACCGCCATCAGTTGACTTGTACAAGCCACGATGCTTGCTGTCCGACCACAAAGGTCCCGGTGCTGCCACATAAATAATGTCTGTGTTTTTAGGATGAAGCAACACTTTTGAAATATGTTCCGTACTATCCAAGCCAATCATCTTCCAATTGTCTCCTCCATCGTTTGTTTTGTACAATCCATTACCTATCGACACCGAGTTGCGCATATTGCTTTCTCCTGTTGCTGCATATACAATTTCAGGATGTTGTTGGTCAACGGCAAGCGCACCAATGCTTTGGCAATATTTATCAAAAATTGGTTTCCAAGAAGCACCGGCATTCGTGCTTTTCCAAACTCCTCCACCTGCAGTGCCTACATATAAGGTTTTGTTGTCCGAAATCACGCCTTCAATTGAAGTGATTCTACCACTCATTGTGCCGGGACCAAGTTGCCTTGCTTCCATCACACCAAACGTGTTGCTGTTAATTGTCGCTTGCCCAAAACAAGGTACAGCCAATGATAGCATAGAAAAAATGTGAACAATTTTTTTCATAAAAGGATGATTTATAGATAAAAATGTAGGTAAAAAAATGCCCGGCATAACCGGGCGTTTCTTTGTCGATTATTTTGAAGGCTTAAAGATGGATTCATCCACTTTTGCATTTATTTCCACAGATTTAAAAGTTATTTCACCTTGTTGTGTACCCATTGACATTGGGAACACAATGCCGTTAGCTTGTTTTTGATAATTACTGAAATCTACAGGCACTTCCATTTCTTTTCCATCAGCTTTGATTTTTTCAATCTCGCGAATCACGAAATAGTTTTTAGTATCAATAAATAAAGTTTTCTCCTTACCGTCTTTTTTCACCACTTTCAACTTAAACACTTCTGTTCCTTCTACATCGTCTTTACCAAGTAAATCAATCTTGGTACCTTTTGTTTTGTAGTCAATCAAATCTCCTTGAATGTCTAGTTTAGTTTTCCCTTCATTCACCATGTCAGCAGTCATCGCCTCAGGTTCTGTTTGTCCGCCAAAAGGCATGAAATTCCAACCTTCTGTCGGGGTCATAATGGTATAACCTGTCATGCCCATAACAGAAATGTCTTGACGCATTCCTTTGTTATGCACAATAGTTTGAGTCACACCAATCTCCATTCCTTGTGCCGACACAGAGCCTTCCATTTTCATGGTGTTCACTTTTTTCCAATTTTCTTCTCCACCAATTGCCACAATATGCTTCTGAATAATTTCATCCACTTTCTGTGCAAATGATTGTGTGGTTGCTGCCAACATTAATGTAATCGCGCAAAGGCAAATGCCAATTTTTTTCATAATTTTTATATTTTATTGACTAATGTACTGATTTTTATAATTCAATAATGTCTTTGTCTAATTGTAAAGCAAAAATGAATTATTTTATTTTAATCTGATAACCCTTTGAGGGTGATTTATCCTTGTTGTTCGCTCAATTCCAACCAACGCATTTCCTTGTCCTCCAAAAGTTGGGCAATCTCTGTCACTCTTTGACTCAATTGTTGCAGTTTGTCATAACCCAAATCCGCTTGACTCATCGCCACTGAAATCGCCGCTCTTTCTTCTTCCAATGCCGGAATATCTTGCTCCAATTGTTCAAATTCTCTTTGCTCTTTATAAGATAATTTTTTCTTATTCTTCTTAGTTTCGGTGTTGTCAATCGTTGCAACAGCTTCGCTTGTTTGCACCGGCTTTTCAACAAATTGTTTCTTGGCTTCTGCTTCTTTTTCTTTTTGGTCCAATCGATACAAGGTATAATTACCCGGAAAATCTCGCACAACACCATCTCCTTCAAACACAAATAAATGATCCACCAATCGGTCCATGAAATACCTGTCGTGCGACACTATCAATAAACAGCCTTGATATTCACTCAAGAAGTTTTCCAACACAGCCAAGGTAGGCAAATCAAGGTCGTTTGTCGGCTCATCCAAAATCAAAAAGTTGGGATTACGAAACAATATCGACAACAGTTGCAATCGCTTTTTCTCTCCCCCACTCAGTTTGGACAGATAAGTGTATTGTTGGTCAGGCGGAAATAAAAAGAGTTGTAAAAACTGAGCAGCACTCAAACTGCCACCACCGGCTAAAGGAAAACTCTCTGCAATGTTTTTCACAAATTCAATCACCCGCATATCCTCCTTAATCTCCAATCCCTTTTGTGAAAAATGACCGAATATAACTGTTTCTCCAATGTTTATTTTACCACTATCGGCTTGAATATTGCCTAACAACAATTCCAAAAATGTGCTTTTCCCTGCCCCGTTTTTGCCCACCACACCAATCCTTTCTCCTTTCTTAAACGTGTAATCAAACCCTTTTAAAATCTGCTTTTCCCCATAGCTTTTATACACTTTTTTCAACTCTGCCACTTTCCCTCCCAATCGGTTCATTTTCATTTGCAGCGACACCTGTTCATCCACAATTCTTTGCTTCGCCACCGCTTCCACTTTATAAAAATTATCTTCCCTGCTTCTTGCCTTCGTTGACCGCGCTTTCGGCTGCTTGCGCATCCACTCCAATTCTTTTCTATACAGGTTTTTCGCTTTGTCGATTGTGGCTTGCTGACTTTCCATTCTTGCTGCCTTCTTCTCCATGTAGTTTTCGTAGTCGCCACGATAGGTAAACATATCGCTACCATCAAGTTCCCAAATCACGTTGCAAACTGCATCCAAAAAATAACGGTCGTGGGTCACCAACAGCAAGGTTACTTTCTCTTGGTTTAAATAATGCTCCAACCACTCCACCATTTCCACATCAAGGTGGTTGGTAGGTTCGTCCATAATCAACAACACATGCTTATGCTCAAAACCAATGTCGATAAGCGTTTGCGCCAATGCCACTCGTTTTCTTTGTCCACCCGAAAGCGTGGCTACAGGTTGGTTTAAATGATGAATATTGAGCTTGCCCAAAATCTGTTTCACCTTTGCATCAAAGTCCCAAGCGTTGAGTTCATCCATTTTCATGATAGCCTCGCCTAGCAACACCACATCATCCGACTCGCTCACCGATTCATATTGTTTAATTGCTGTCATGACCGGATGTTGGTAATGAAAAATATTATCCAACACCGACATGCCTTCGTTGAACTTCGGTTCTTGTTCAAACAAGGCAACGGTTACATCCTTGTTCACCCAAACCGTTCCACTGTCCACCGTTTCTCTGCCCGAAAGGATTTTGAGCAACGTGCTTTTTCCACTGCCGTTTTTGGCCACCAAACCCACTTTGTCGCCTTCTGAAATATGAAATGTAATTTCTTGAAACAAGGGCTTCACCCCAAAGCTTTTCGAAATCTGTTCAACCGTTACGTAATGCATTTATCTTTATATATAGAATCTATCCACAAATGTAATTGACCTTTCTGTTTGGGAAGGAAAAATATCGTTTTTAAAAGCAATTTCTAGGCTCACAAAACCTATTAGCTTGTTTTAAAATTTGAAATAACGATTTTGATTACCTATTTCAGTTTCTTGTTTTCATTTTTGTGTGGCAAAAAGTTTTCGCCTGTAACCACACTTTTGCCTGTTTTGGTTTCTAATTCTTTTCTTGCATTTTTTGCTACTGCACCACCTTTTTTGCTAGCTATTGCATTTTGTTGTAACCCTTTGGCTTTTTCAGTTTCGGCAATTTGGCGTGTAGAAAGTTCTGCTAAAGCTGTAAAAATGAGCTCAGCTTCACTCATATGGTCTCTAAGGTTTTGAGATTTTAGACCTTTTAAATCTTTATGTTTTTTTACGGTTAAGCCTGTCCATTCTTGATGAATGATATTAGTTAACGCTGCAAATTCCTCTCCTTTTTTAACACCACTCTCCTGCCAATAATCTGTTAGTTTATTTCTCGTTTCTTGCCCTGTCATTCGCTGCTGTATCCATTTTTCACTACGCCCTTGTTTTTGCCAGTTTTCTCTTGCCCTATCTATGCTTTGGCTAGGGTCGTTTATTTCTTGCATCCTTTCGTACCCCACTTTTGCCAACCATTGTTTGAAGGGTTCTGCTTTAGGCGATGGAATGGATTGGATTAGGCGTAGCAAGGTTTCAGTATCTGCCACATCAGTTTCTCTCATTTTTCCATCTTCTGCTGCCAATTTCAACTGTCCCAATTTTTGGGACACTTCGCTACCTTCAGCCACCAACTTTGTTTTTAAGGCACTCCAATACTTTCTTGGTCTCGGGCTTTCAGTTAATATTTCTATTACATCAATAACACTAAAATACCATACTTCTTTATCGGAATCGTAGTGGCTTCTTACTTTTTTTTGCTCAAATAATTTTATGTCTTTCATTTCTTTATTTTGTTTTGTTTATCAACTAGTCACATTTTGCAACTGCTTGTATTTACCAAGAAACAATTTACAGCTATTATTCTGCCAAACTTATATTAGAAACAACATTATTAATTTGATTATCTATAAAATTCACACATTAATTTAATGCATTATCGATAAATAGAAGCCTCAGAAAATTATATTTTTTCAACAGCAATTTTTAGCCACCAAACCCACTTTGTCGCCTTCTGAAATATGAAATGTAATTTCTTGAAACAAGGGCTTCACCCCAAAGCTTTTCGAAATCTGTTCAACCGTTACGTAATGCATTTATCTTTATATATAGAATCTATCCACAAATGTAATTGACCTTTCTGTTTGGGAAGGAAAAATAAATTGAGCGAGGAAGAGCTATGATACATTTAATTATATCTCTTTCCTTATTAGCTTATGATAATCCAATAGATTGTTGAACCTATCACAACACTATGACTTTATAAAAAATATAATATTATTAAGATTTAGGAAACATTTTATTTCTATAAATAACTCTTGAAAACCTTTGAAAACTTTTCAACTGTCATAATACACCATTTGAAATATTCTTCCCAACGTTTTCTTTCTTTTGGATTTCCTTGATAAGTTAAAAGAACTCTAGAGGCTGTGGCATCAGGCAATTCCATCCATTCCAATTGGGCGCCAATTTCCTTTTCTATTACTTCATGATTTTTATGAAAAGTATCAAACAGTGCCTTATCGTTGCGAATGTAAATCTCACAACCTACATATCCTTTCTGTGTATTTAATGTTAAAGCAATATGGCAACGACTAGTGCCAAATGAAATGTTATACCAATGCTGTGGTTTTGGTGTCCTACCAAAGTTTGCAGATGATTTATGTTCGTGAGCATACTCTTTTAATGCATCCCAAAATTCTTTTTGAAGCAACTTCAAATCACTTACCGTATTTCCTGCCTCCGAACTTTTAACTGTTTTACCCCAATTGTTAGGCTCGCAAATAATATTGAATTTAGGCGCTGCATCGGAGTCGCCAATTTTGTACACTTCAATTTGTACTAGAAAAAAGCTAATTCCTTCACTGATGTTCCTATTAAACCAATCTATAGCTTGACGATGTTCTTCTGTGTAATCCGTAACTATCCAAATAATAATACTGGCATCATAGGCAGATGCATAAGTGAGCAATTGTCCCAAATGTTTATGGTCTGTTGATTCCAATTGATTTTCAATGATGACTTTTCTTTTAGAATCAATATCATCTGCTACCAAATCCACATTATACCGACCTGCTGATGCTTCGGGTTTAATGTTCTCTAAATTCAGTTCTAATTCTTCACATAGCACCGAGATGTTTTCTTCTTTGGCTAACCATTGAGTAAAATCTAAAGCCTCGTGTTTCCAAATTTCACGGGGATTGATTCTGGTGATGCGTGATAATTTAATACTCATTGTCTGAACTATGATTTTAATGATTTTTTGATGGGCTATGATTATTTTAAAGGTTTCATTACTCTTTTAAATTGGAGACTTGTACTCCCGAAGTTGATTAAAAGCCCAATGTCTAATCCATAAGCTTCTAAATAATTGATGGCTTGTGCAAGGTGTACATCTTCTAACTGAATTACAGCCTTCAATTCAACCATGATTTTACCTTCCACAAAAAAATCTACCCTACGCTGACCAATGCGTTCTCCTTTATAAAGAATATCCATTTCGTGTTCACGGCTAAAAGAAATATTGTTATTGGCCATTTCAATAGCTAATGCCCGCTGATAAATAACTTCCTGAAAACCATTCCCAAGAATACGATGCACTTCCATAGCGCACCCTATTATTCTGCCTGTTAACTCACTTTACGGATATTCTTTTTTAATCATTATTACCTTCTCTTTATTTAATCATAGTATTCATTCCATCAAAAAAATCAAAGTTCAGACACCCAACTCCCCCCTAAACGCCCTCTGGCTTAAACTGCCATAAAGGTTTTTCAATTCAGTTAAGCTTTGTTGGTATTGGGTTTTGAGGGCTTCTGTTTTTTCTACGATTTGGGCAAATTGGGTTTGGAGTTCGAT